>NZ_JBBGZC010000013.1:0-89126 GCF_037479395.1 Comamonas sp. MYb21
CAGCACAACATCGCCATCCAGGCGATGCCCCCAGATGTGCAGCGCTTTATGTACGAGCAGTTCCAGGAGCTGGAGCAGACGGTGACCAGCCAGCGCGAGGAAGCGGCGCAAAGTATCGAGATACGGCATTACCTGTGCGACCACCTGGGAACGCCCCATGCCTTGATCCGAGAAGACACCCAGCTGGAGTGGGCGGTGCAATTGGATGCCTGGGGCAATGTGCGGGCGGAGCATAACCCCAGCGGGCTGTACCAGCCGATCAGGCTGCCTGGGCAGCATGCGGATGGGGATACGGGGCTTTATTACAACCGGTATCGGTATTATGAGCAACAAACCGGCCGATACATAAACCAAGATCCTATAGGTTTGAAGGGGGGTCTAAATGTTTTAATGTATGGGGAGTGCAATCCTTTGACATTGGTAGACCCATATGGCTTACAGGCAATAATGCTGCCTCCCCCTCCTATTCCATTTCCTATTGGAGGTGTGAATTCTGGAGGTTTCCCGAGAGATCCTGATGATATTCGTCCTCCATCAGGGGGAGTGATTGTGCCTCCACCTGGTATAAATTGGCCACCTTCTAATGAGGATCTAGGATGTAGAATTGAGGTCCCGCCAACACCAGCACCTAAAGCCCCAAAACCTGATTGCGAAACGCAGGCGGATATATGCTGGAAGATTGCACCAACATTTATGAGTAAGATGTGGTGCATGATGGGGTATTTAGCTTGTAAAAAAATGTTTAAGGGTAACGATGGACACTAAAAATCTAATATATCCAAATAAAGGATTTTCTAAAAAAGTCATGTCGAAATTAAATAAGGAAGATGATTTTAATATAATAATTAAGTCTAGGTTTTCGAAATTTATTATGAGTCGAGCAATTGACTGCTGGCCGCGCGTGTCTAATGATGCCGATAGAATGAAAACTGCGGTAAATAGATTTTTGTCTATTTCTATGTTTTTCTTTCCGACTCTGTGGAGCGTAAATTTGACGGCAGTGTATTCGGGTTATATAATGAATTATTTAATAACTGAAAAAGAAGTTTTAATATTTTATACTTACCATTAATGGCTTTACTCTTAGGATTTGAAATTTTTTAATCGGGCAGTCTGATTGATATTGGGAGTAAATGGGTTATGGGAATGTTGCAAGACGCCCAGCCTACCTCCCCGCGGAGGATGACCCACGCATGAAACATTCCAGCCCCGCTTACGGATTCACAATAAAAAACCAAATGCACGCCCAGGCGTAATTTATGTCGTAGATAGAGTTAATCACGTAGCTTCGAAATGCTCCATTGCGCAACCACAGCAGTTGTTTTGCGCGCGGGATATTGGGCTGGGACGGTTCCGATTTCTCGATGCAGAGACAGAAATGCGATCCATTTCTGAAGAGCTTGGCGCCCTTGGCTTGGGGCCATGCGTCCAGAAGCGCCGCGATGCGTTTAGACTGCGGTCTCCCTTGGGGAGTAGCCTGCTTCCGCGCTGGAAGCGTCTGCGTCAACATACTCGGCATCTCGCATGCTGTGGCGCAGACATCCGTTCTTCGGTTGGCGAGACCATCGGCATGCCAGCACGACCTCGGTCGGGCAGTGGTGGCATGCCGTTGTGCTCATGCCCGACTGTCCTAGAAGAACCTCCGATGAACGCTGCTTCCATTTCCCTGTTGGCGCTTGCCATGTCTACTGATGCCTTTGCCGCCGCAATTGGCAAAGGCTCTGCCCTTGTCAAACCCCGTTGGTCGGAGGCGCTGCGCACCGGCCTGATCTTTGGCGTCATCGAGGCCATCACGCCGCTGGTCCGTGGGCTCCGCTGGGACACCGCAGGGCGCTTGACCCACATGCAGTGGAGCGGCCTGGAGCAAGGCACAAGCCTGCCCGATATGCTGGACCCGTTACCCGGGGGCAATGTGGGCAGCACTGCCGACACCCACCATATCGTTCACCACACTGCCCACACAGCAAGACCACCCCAAGCCGTGCTGGGTGCGTTGGCTTCCAAGCACTACCACTACGACAGCCTGGGCCAAATGGTCGGCATCCAAAGCCCTGCAGGCATGAGCCGCTTTGCCTACGATGCAGCAGGGCGCCTCACAGGCGCAGACACCCCCCATGCCGGAGCCCAGCGCTGGCAGTTTGACCCCGCAGGCAATCGCCTGCCCATCACGGGAACAACTAGCCAAGCCAGCATCAGTGAAACCATCACCGGCGAGCTTAACGCAACCGACCGCCTGCGCGCCCAGCAGCGCGCCAGCGCCCAGGCCAACCCCATCACCCCAGAGCAGCTGCTGCGCCCCGACTTCAACCCCTTGCAGGCCAGCCAAGACCCCGCCAGCCACCAACCGCTACCGAGAACCCAACGCTGGGCCGGCAACCGCGTAGCCTATTACGAAAACAGCGAAGACAAGAGCAGCCAGGGCGCCAAAACCCACTACCGCTACGACAGCCGAGGCAACCGAGTCCAAAGCCTGGACGAGACCACCGGCCGCCAGATGGACCTGCACTGGGACACAGGCAACCAGCTCGTGCAGGTACATGTGCAAGAAGGCGGCAAACACCACCTGCAGCACTACCGCTACGATGCGTTTGGCAGGCGCCTGGCCAAATACAACCACCCGGCCAATTCATCAGCCAGCCAAGACAGCGGCACCGACTACTTCGGCTGGGATGGTGACCGGCTGGTGCACACCGAGCGGTTCAACGCTACCAATAACCAGGACAACAACGGCGCAGCCCAGCCCGAAATCATCCACACCATCTATGAGCCCGGCAGCTTTACCCCGCTCATCCAACTGCGACGCGCCACCAAGGCCCCGCCAGATCTGGCCGACCAGCTGCTATCCAACACCCAGCCCGGCCTGGTGCAAGACGCCCTGCGCGGTGTGCTCACGGATATCAAAGCGATGAATGCCTCGATGCAGCACAACATCGCCATCCAGGCGATGCCCCCAGATGTGCAGCGCTTTATGTACGAGCAGTTCCAGGAGCTGGAGCAGACGGTGACCAGCCAGCGCGAGGAAGCGGCGCAAAGTATCGAGATACGGCATTACCTGTGTGACCACCTGGGCACGCCCCATGCCCTGATCCGAGAAGACACCCGGGTGGATTGGGCAGTGCAATTGGATGCCTGGGGCAATGTGCGGGCGGAGCATAACCTCAGTGGGCTGTACCAGCCGATCAGGCTGCCGGGGCAGCATGCGGATGGGGATACGGGGCTCTATTACAACCGGCATCGGTATTATGAATCAATCTTAGGAATCTATATAAATCAAGATTTTTTAGGTATATCAGGCGGGCTATTATTCAACAACTATGCCGGAAATAATCCCAATCAATTTCTAGATCCGCTCGGACTGTGGTCTACTGGCGCACACAATATATTTATCGATCAAGCATTCCCTGATTTACCTTCAGTATTTAGAGAAGCAATTAAGAGTGGGAGTGCTGAAGCAGATTATCTATACAATCAAGGATCATCGAATCTTGACTCTGCAAAACACGCAATGTCCACGGTGAAAAACACGCCAGAAGAAGCCAAGCAATTATATTGTGAATATATTAAAAGTCAGCTGAATAAATTTCAGGATCAACTCGCGAATGCCAGATCAACGTTGGCGAAAAAAGCTGCATGCGCGCAGCTGGGCAGAGGGCTTCATGCTGTAATGGACTCAACTTCTCCTGCTCATAGAGGCTTCCAACAGTGGACAGGAGATGCAAGCAAACATGGGCCTTATATTAAACATCTTCATCAGCACACCATAGAGTCGAAGCAGCATATGGGGCCACACATGGAAGAAACTATTAGCAAAATGAATCAGTATACCCAAGGAAATTTAGTTGACTGTAAATGTTAACCACTCCAATCGCAACCTATTAATATATTATGTGGTGGTAATTATACTCTCACTCATACTACTGAAAATAGGCTATACATTAATTCACTCCGGCATATTCATTTTATTGATTTTTAGCCCGGCATACTTTTACCTAGAAAACAAAGGGCAAATCTTATCGCCAAACTTGCAAGACATCCTGTTATATACAAGCATACAGTTAATATATTATTATATATTATTAAAATTTTTCATTTTTCTCCGAAGTAGATTGGGTAAAAGTCGTTGATTTAAAAATTTTTAAATTAATTTTTTTGAAAGATAACCCTCATGCCGATTTATAAGGAGTGAATTTTTCTCAAAATCATATCTAAAACACCAAAGGATGGCTTATTAGACAGCAGTTATTGGCTAATTTTTGGTTGATCTAAGGCAGATAGCGGTGCAGCGTCGTAGCTCTTACAGCAAGATTGAGCAATAGATAGCCCGAACCTCCTAACCAAGCTGTGCGGCACTTTGTCCGAGGAATATCTGAGCGCGCAGATAAGTGCCACCTCCGTCATCCACTACGAATGGGATGCTCAGCCAGATCTGGCCGACCAACTCCTGTCCAACACCCAGCCCGGCCTGGTGCAAGACGCCTTGCGCGGCGTGCTCTCCGATATCAAAGCGATGAATGCCTCGATGCAGCACAACATCGCCATCCAGGCGATGCCCCCAGATGTGCAGCGCTTTATGTACGAGCAGTTCCAGGAGCTGGAGCAAACGGTGACCAGCCAGCGCGAGGAAGCGGCGCAAAGCATCGAGATACGGCATTACCTGTGCGACCACCTGGGAACGCCCCATGCCTTGATCGGAGAAGACACCCGGGTGGATTGGGCGGTGCAATTGGATGCCTGGGGCAATGTGCGGGCGGAGCATAACCCCAGCGGGCTGTACCAACCGATCAGGCTGCCGGGGCAACATGCGGATGGTGATACGGGGCTTTATTACAACCGGCATCGGTATTATGAGGGGCAACAAGGAGCCTACGTAAATCAGGACCCCATTGGCTTGAGTGGCGGGTGGAACAAATTTTTATATGCCTCGCGGCCAGTGACGATGATTGATCCGCTGGGTCTATGGGCATCACAGCTTGGATTCTATGTACATCAGAATGTAACAAACTATCAAGGCTACATGATGCCATTTGGCTACGATTATTCGAGAGCAGAGTTATCTATGATTAATCAAGGGCAAGTTTGGGCAGATTCACCCCCGAATCAGACTTCAGCCAGTTCGTTTATGCATGCAATGAGGGATAAAGATGCCGCGCAAAATAAAAATCAATCGTGCAGCAGCTCAAATAATCTCATTCAAGATGTAATGAAGAAATCTTTTGAATTAAAGCTGAGGGGAAAAAACAGGAATCTCTTTTTATGTTTGGAGTCGCTCTTCATGTAATACAAGATGCCACTTCGCCCGTCCATAAAGGGCAGAAGGCTTGGTCAGAAAACTATGGACTTCCTCGCCAAATATTGCACGCTATGTCGGAGATTGTTGCGCCACCAAATAAAAATCATCCACTCTACACAGAAACCACAGCAGCATTAAAAGCGTATAAGGATAATGATCTATCTAAATTCAATCTCTCATGTCCTTGCAATTGAATATATCAATACTGATTGTATTTTTAACCTACTCAAGAAATGCGTATGCATTTGTGAGTAAAGATGCTATAGAAGTTGCGTTTTTTGTCACTTTGCTTTGGTTCGCACCAATACTACAAGCATTGCTGCTCGGGATGAAGAGCAAAAATTATTTGTATATTGTAAATATAGCTGTATTATTTTTCTTGCCCTGGACTCTTCTGCTTATACCGTATTCTCAGAATCTTGAAGTTATGATCTCGTGTATTTATTTTGGGTCGCCTTTTGTTGCATTGTTTATAAATTTTATTATTTATAAAAAATATAAGTGATATCACCGCTGGCTAGATTGGGAGATATCGCCAGTTGCTTGGGCCGTATGCTGGTAAAGCATGGCTTTTTAGAGAATTTAGTAGCAGTATGAAGCTTCTCGCTCATGATGAGGATGTGGGGAGATATCTATTGATAAGAATATTAGTATGGGCTTTGTGTTGTGCTCAGTGGATAATGTCGCATATCTTATGCAATCAGGAGCTGTAAATAATATGATTTATAACATATTCTTATTGCTGGTAGCTGTATTTTTAGTTGATGAGTATATGCCTGGAGGGTTTGTTGAAGATGCAGCTATTTTTTAAGAAAAAATTACTATAAAGTAAACTTAATAGCATAACAGCGACGATTGAAAATGAATCCGATAAGACTTGTAAAAAATCAAATTATTGAGAAGGAAAAAAATGAATGAACTAGAGAAGCTAAATGTTTCAATAAAAGAATCAAGATATATGCATCTTGTGTTATTTTTTATCTTATGCCTGTATTTTTATTTTTTCGGAGGCATTGATTTAAACATGATGCTGGGGATAGGATTTATTGTGGCGCTACTGATGTCCTCGAATAATTATGTTTCAGATGAAAATAGCCATCGCATTGCTATATTTCATATTGTTTTGATTTTGATTATGATTGGTGTATACGATTATTTTTCAAAAGAAGGTAATCGGTTGAATAATATTTTAAATGCCATTACTCCAATGGTTTTTTTATCGGCCCTATATGGATTTTATTTAAAAAGAAAATAAATGCTAAATATTGATTGTAAATTTCTTTACCTCGCCTCTCCATCTGACGGCATTCTGGATAATCGCATAGATAAAACAGTTATCTGCTACCTATGCCTTGTAAAGTGCTACGCGAGCTTTTAAGGTGATGTATTGAATAACCATTTGGTGCGATTTGTTAATGCGGATGACTTATTGATATGTCAGAAGCCTCTAAAGCTGCAATGAATTGAGTGATTTAATATATGCCAGTAGAGATTTTTCAAAAAATGTTTTATTGAAGTTGGATCATGAAAATGATTTTAATATAGTAATAAAATCTAAATTTCTCAAATTCATAATGACCAGGGTAATAGACGGCTGGCCACGCGTGTCTAATGATGTCAATAGAATGAAAGCTGCGGTAAATGGTTTTTGTCTATTTTTATGTTTTTCTTTTCGACTCTGTGGGCCATAAATGGGTAGGGGAACTCTGCAAGATACCCAGCCCACCTTCCCGCAGGGGATGATTCAAACATGAAACATTCGAGCCTGGCTTCCGGATTCAAGATGAAAGCCAAATGCACGCGCAAGCGTAATTTATGTCCTAGATAGAGTTAATTAAGCGGCCTCAAAATGCTACATGGCGCAATCACAGCATTTGTTTTGCGCGCGGGGGGTTAGCTAGGATTGGTTTTGATTTCTCGCGTGCAGAGACAGAGATGCGATCCATTCCTAAAGAACTTGGCGCGTTTGGGGCCATGTGCTCCGAAGCGCTGCGCAGCGTTTAGACTGCGGGCTCCCTTGGGGAGTAGCCTGCTTCCGCGCTGGAAGCGTCTGCGTCAACATACTCGGCATTTCGCATGCTGTGGCGCAGACATCCGTTCTTCGGTTGGCGAGACCATCGGCATGCCAGCACGACCTCGGTCGGGCAGTGGTGGCATGCCGTTGTGCTCATGCCCGACTGTCCTAGAAGAACCTCCGATGAACGCTGCTTCCATTTCCCTGTTGGCGCTTGCCATGTCTACCGACGCCTTTGCCGCCGCGATTGGCAAAGGCTCTGCCCTTGTCAAACCCCGTTGGTCGGAGGCGCTGCGCACCGGCCTGATCTTTGGTGTCATCGAAGCCATCACGCCGCTGGTGGGCTGGGCCCTGGGCTATGCCGCGGCCGATTATGTGAAGGCCTGGGACCACTGGATTGCCTTTGTGCTGCTCTTGGTGCTGGGCGGCCGCATGGTGCTGGGTGCCTTCCAAAGCGCCGATGAGCCCGAGATGAGCCGGCCCGCGCGCCATGGCTTCTGGCTGCTGGTGGCCACCGGCTTTGCGACCAGCATCGACGCGATGGCGGTGGGCGTGGGCCTGGCATTTCTGGATGTGAACATCACCGTTGTTGCGCTCAGCATTGGCTTTGCCACCTTTGCGATGGTGACCTTGGGCGTGATGGTCGGTCGCGTGCTGGGCCATATCACCGGCCGCTGGGCAGAGGCGGTAGGTGGTGTCGTGCTGATCGCCATTGGCTCGCTGATCCTGTACGAGCACATGGTGGCCGTATAAAAGCCAAAGCCCTCCGCGGGCATGGCAGAGGGCTTGGCTGCGTTTTGCGCTGTAGGAGCGTTGCTACAGGCAAAACAAAGCCCCGCAAAGCGGGGCTAAAGTGAGAGAGATCAGTGCGCTTGCAATCGCTGCGGGTGCCGGGTTTTTAGTTCTGGCTCAACCGCTTGCAGGCTGCGCTGGTATCAGAAGCGGGCAGGAGCACGCTTACGGTCACGTTCGTCTTCAGGCCAAATAGCAAACACTTCAGTCATTTCAGTCCTTTCACCTTTCTGGTGTAGATGGGTGTACAACGGGCCGCAGGCTGAAGTTGTTGACAAGGCCTGCATAAAGTTTTGTGAACAAGCTCCAACAAAACGTAGAAATCACCGTTTTACGGGGCCTGACACGGCATTGCTTTGTGAAATCGCTATGATTTGCCACCGAATTTAGACAGGGAGTGCGTAATGGCTGGTGCTGGTTTGTTGATGTTGCTCGATGATATTGCGACCTTGCTCGACGATGTGGCGCTGATGACCAAGACGGCTGCGGGCAAGAGCACGGCCATCCTGGACGATGTGGCCACGCAGACCAAGGTGGCGGTGCAAAAGACGGCGGGGGTGCTGGGCGATGACCTGGCGCTGAACGCCGAGCAGGTGACTGGGGTCAAGGCCAACCGGGAGTTGCCGGTGGTCTGGGCGGTGGCCAAGGGATCGCTCAAAAACAAAGTCATCTTGGTGCCGGCAGCGCTTTTGATCAGTGCTTTTGCGCCTTGGTTGATCACGCCGCTGTTGATGCTTGGCGGCGCTTTTCTGTGTTTTGAAGGGGTGGAGAAGGTGCTGAGCCTGTTCCACAAGCCCGGCAAACAGGCGCCCCATGATGCCGTCAAGGAGTCCGAGCAGGCTGCGCAGATGGGCGTGGCGCCATCATCCGTGAAGGCTGCCAGCGAGAAAAACATGGACCCTGTGGCCTATGAAAAAGCCAAGGTGGCGGGTGCGGTGCGTACCGATTTCATTCTGTCTGCAGAAATCATCGCCATCGCGCTGGGCACTGTGGCCAGCAAGCCGCTGTGGGAGCAGTTTGCAGTGCTGGTGGCCGTGGCGCTGGCGATCACCGTGTTTGTCTATGGCCTGGTCGCCGGTATTGTGCGCATGGACGATGTGGGCATGTGGCTGATGCGCAAGACCAGTGCCGCTGCCAAGGCTTTTGGCCGGGGCCTGATTGCGTTTACGCCCTGGCTGATGCGTGGCCTGTCGATTGTCGGAACGGCTGCGATGTTCATGGTGGGCGGCAGCCTGCTGGTGCATGGCATTGGCCCGATCGAGCACTGGTTGGAGAGTACCGTAGCCCCGATGGGTGGCGTGGTGGCACTGCTGGCCCCAACGCTGGTGCATGTGGCTGTTGGTGCAGCCATTGGTGGCCTGGTGGTGCTGGCGGTGGAGGCTTGGCACAAGCTGCGCGGGCACTGATCGCAAGCAGCAGCGCATGGCTGCTGGCCGCGCCTCTCGGGTGCGGCGCAGCAAGAAGCAGAAGGCGGCATCGCAACAGCGGGCCGCCTTTTTTCATCGCTTGTTTTGTCTCGTTGATCTGGGTCAGGGCCGCGCAGCCCGCTTAAGCAGAAGATGCAGGCATGGACAGCAGAAACTGCTCTGCCGCCTTCAGATACGGCGCTTGGCGCGGGTGGGGGCATGCAGATGCGGCCTGGGTTCAGCTACTTTTCAATCCATGCGAGCAAGCTCGCAGCGAGGGCAATGACGATGAAAAAAATGATGTTGGCAGCGGCAGCTGTATGTGCAATGGCGTCGGGCGCGGCGATGGCGCAAGAGGCGCAAAGCCCTTGGCAGGTGCGTGTGCGCGCCGTGCATCTGGACAGCGCCAACAAGGACTCCACCGGCCTGGGTCTGTCGATCAATGACAAGACGATTCCCGAAGTGGATGTGACCTACTTCTTCACGCCCAATATCGCGGCCGAGCTGGTGCTGACCTATCCGCAAAAGCACGATCTGCGCTCGGATGGCGCCAAGATCGGCACGCTCAAGCACCTGCCGCCCAGCCTGCTCGCGCAGTACCACTTCACCAATATGGGCGCCTTCAAGCCCTACCTGGGCGCTGGTGTGAACTACACGCGCTTCTCGAACGTGAACTTTGCACCCGCTGTTGAAGCCGCGCTCGATCCATCGATCAAGAAGAACAGCTTTGGCCCGGCGCTGCAGATCGGCTTTGACTACATGCTCGATAAGCACTGGTCGATCAACGTCGACGTGAAGAAGGTCTACATCAAGACCGACGTGCGCTCGGCGGGCACCAAGGTGGGCACCTTCAAGGTGGATCCCTGGCTGCTGGGTGTCGGTGTGGGCTACCGTTTCTAAAAGGGGTCTAGAACCCGCTCCTGGTGGTTCAGGAGCCAAAGAGCACTGTGATTGAGCCGCTTATTGCAAGCGGCTCTTTTTTATGAAAGCGGCTCTTTTTTATGCGCGACGGCCCCTCAGACCTGGGCCAGCGCCTGCTCCAGATCGGCCAGCAGGTCATCGACATGCTCGATGCCGACCGAGAGGCGCACCATGCCTTCGCTCACGCCAGCCTTCTCCAGCTCTGCGCTGTCCAATTGGCGGTGCGTGGTCGAAGCCGGGTGCGTGGCCAGCGATTTGGCATCGCCAATATTGACCAGGCGGGTGAACAGCTGCAGCGCATCCAGAAAGCGGGCACCGGCAGCGCGCCCTTCGCCATCGGCAGCGTTGAGGCTGAAGGACAGAATGCCCGAGGCACGACCGCCCGACTGCTTTTGCACGGTGGCATGGTCCGGGTGGTCGGGCAGGCCGGCATAGCGCACCCAGGCCACCTTGGGGTGCTTTTGCAGCGTCTCGGCAATCTTTTGCGTGTTCTCGCAGATGCGGTCCATGCGCAGCGCCAGGGTCTCGATGCCTTGCAGGATCTGGAAGGCGTTCTGCGGCGAAATGGCCGCGCCCATATTGCGCAGCGGCACGACGCGCGCGCGGCCGATATAGGCCGCAGGGCCCAGCGCTTCGGTGTAGACCACGCCGTGGTAGCTCACATCGGGCTCGTTCAAGCGCTTGAAGCGCGCCTTGTGCTCGGCCCAGGGGAACGTGCCGCTATCGACGATGGCACCGCCCACGCTGGTGCCATGGCCGCCCAGGTACTTGGTGAGCGAATGCACGACAATGTCGGCGCCATGCTCGATGGGGCGCAGCAGATAGGGCGAGGGCACGGTGTTGTCCACGATCAGCGGCACGCCATGGCGATGGGCCACATCGGCGAGCGCCCGGATATCGGTCACATTGCCCAGCGGGTTGCCGATGGACTCGATGAACACGGCCTTGGTCTTGTCGTCGATCAAGGCGCCAAAGCTGGCCGGGTCGCGCGGATCGGCAAAGCGCACCTCGATGCCTTGCTGCGGAAAGGTATGCGCAAACAGGTTGTAGGTGCCGCCATACAAGGTGCTGGCCGAGACGATGTTGTCGCCCGCTTCGGCCAGGGTCTGGATGGCGGCGGTGATCGCTGCCATGCCCGAGGCCAGCGCCAGCGCGGCAATGCCGCCTTCGAGCGCTGCCACGCGCTTTTCCAGCACATCGGTGGTCGGGTTCATGATGCGGGTGTAGATATTGCCCGGCACCTTCAGGTCAAACAGGTCGGCGCCGTGCTGTGCGCTGTCAAAGGCGTAGGCCACCGTCTGGTAGATGGGCACGGCCGCAGCCTTGGTAGTGGGGTCGGGCGAATAGCCTGCGTGAACGGCCAATGTCTCGATGCGCATGGTGTTGGAATCCTTGTTGTTGGCGGAAAGATGCCTGCCCGTTGTAGCAGTTTTGCGCGCCGGGCCAACGATTTTTTGGGTATGAGCTTATGAGGCCGCAGAGGCCGCAGAGCCCCCTCAAATCCAGGTATTGACCGCCAGCCCGCCCAGCACCAGCCAGACAAACAGCACCAGGGCCAGCAGCAAGGGTTTGATGCCCGCAGCCCGTACCGAGCGCACATGGGTAGTGAGGCCCAGGCCGGCCATTGCCATCGTCAGCAGCGCGTTGTCCCCCTGCACGCCGATGGCCAGCGCCTGCGCCGGGATGACACCCAGCGAATGGATGCCCGCGACCGCGACAAAGCCCAAGGCAAACCAGGGAATGGTGATCTGGCGGGCCTGCACGGCGCCGTTGGTGGCGGGCTGCGGGGCCGGTGCTTCATTGCCAGGCCGCTTGGCCAGCCACAGCGACAGCGCAATCAGAAACGGGGCCAGCATCATCACCCGCACCATCTTGGCGACCACGGCGGTATCGGCCGCGCTGCTGCTGATGGCGCCGCCCGCAGCGACGACCTGCGCCACTTCATGCACGGTCGAGCCCACCCAGAGGCCATAGCCGGCCTCGCTCATCTGCAGGCTGGGCGCGAGCCACTGGTAGAGCACAGGGTACAAAAAGGTTCCCACCGTGCCAAAGACCACCACGGTGGCGATGGCGACTGCCACATCATCGGCGCGCGCCTTGGCCACCGGGGCGGTGGCCAGCACGGCCGCTGCGCCGCAGATGGCGCTGCCCGCGCCCACCAGCATGCTGGTGCGGGCATCCAGCCCCAGCCAGCGCTGGCCCAGCCATTGCGCCAGCACAAAGGTGCTGCTGAGCATCAGCGCATCGATCAGCACGCCGCTGGCGCCCACGGCGGCGATGTCCTGGAAGGTCAGGCGCAGGCCATAGAGGATGATGCCCAGGCGCAGCAGCTGCTGCTTGGACAGGCCCACCCCCGCAGCGGCCGGCGCCTGCACCCAGCCATAGACGGTATTGCCCACCAGCATGCCGATGACGATGGCCAGCGTGAGCGCGCTCAGCCCATGGCTGCCAAACCAGGGCAGGGCTGCGAGCGTGCTGGCCAACCAGGCAATGGCCGCACACAGCAGCAAGCCCGGCACGAGGCGTTTGGCGCTGTCGAGCCAGTGGCTGTTGCGCAGTTGGGGGAGGGAGAGGGGGGCGAGTGACATGGGTGGTTCCAGAGGCCCTGGCAGGGCCAAAAGTGGTGGCCTGCCGGGCGATATGGAGTCACTATAGAAATTATTCTTATATCTGTATAACTAATTGTTTGGTTAATATCTATCGATAAAATAGGTAGATATTTTTTCATCAACCCAAGCGCCTTGGGCGCCATCCCCATGCTCCATCTCAGCCTGCGCCAGTGGGAGGTTTTCTGCGCCATCGCCCACAGCGGCAGCACCGTCGCTGCAGCGCAGACCATCGGCCTGTCGCAATCAGCCGTGAGCGCCGCCTTGCAGCAGCTGGAGGTGGGCCTGGGCGCGCAGCTGTTTGCGCGCAGCGGCAAGCGCCTGGTGCTCAATGACCTGGGGCGCAGCCTCTGGCCGCAAGCGCAGGGCTTGCTGGAGCAGGCCACGCAGCTGGAGCAGGCCACGCAGCAGACCGAGCCGATGGCGCCCGTGGTGCTGCGGCTGGCGGCCAGCACCACGATTGCCAACCATGTGCTGCCCGCCATCCTGGCGGATTTCATGCAGCGCTATGCGCTGGTGCAGTTTGAGGTGGTGATTGGCAACACGCGCGAAGTGGCCGAAGCGGTGGGCCAGGCCAGTGTGGACCTGGGCTTTATCGAAGGGGTGAGCCACTGGCCGGCGCTGGAGGTGCAGCCCTGGCGCGAGGATGAGCTGGTGCTGATTGCCGCGCCTGGCCATGCGTTGGTGGCTGCTGCCGGCCACAGCCCTGTCAGCGCCCAGCAGCTGGGCGCTTGCCGCTGGCTGCTGCGTGAAGAGGGCTCGGGTACGCGCGAGGCGGTGGAGTTCACCGTGCTGTCCCAGTTGCGGGAATGGCCGATTGCAGCGGTGCTGGGCAGTTCGGAGGCCATTTGCACGGCCGTGGCGCGCGGGGCGGGTATCAGCTGCCTGTCGCGCGTCATTGCCCAGCCCTGGATCGAGCGCGGCGAGCTGGCGGTGCTGCACAGCCTGTTGCCGCCGATGCGGCGCCAGTTTTCGCTGCTGCAGCGCCAGGGCAAGCAGCGGTCACCGGTGCTGCAGGCCTTGGTGCAGGCCTGTATGGACGCTGCCTGAGCCTCTGTGAACAGGCCCCTAGCGAACGTGCTGCTTGTCGAGCTTGCGCGCCAGGGTGCGGCGGTGCATGCCCAGGCGGCGCGCGGTCTCGGAGATGTTGAAGCCGGTCTCGGCCAGCGTTTCGTGGATCTTTTCCCACTCCAGCGTCTTGATCGAGGTGGTGGCGGCAGTCAGGTCCACCTCGGTGCTGCCCTCGACCCGGCTGAAGGCCGCCTCGATGTCGTCGGTGTTGGACGGCTTGGCCAGGTAGTGGCAGGCGCCCAGCTTGATGGCTTCGACCGCGGTGGCGATGCTCGCGTAGCCGGTCAGCACCACAATCAGCGCCTCGGGGTTTTGCGCATGCAGCAACTGCACGCAGGACAGGCCCGAGGCGTGGCCGGCGAGCTTCAAGTCCATCACTGCATACTGCGGGCGCTCGGTCTGCAAGAGCTGCGCCACTTCGTCGGCGCTGCTGGCATGCAGCACGCGGTAGCCACGGCGCTCGAAGGAGCGGCGCAGCGTGCGGGCAAAGGCGGCATCGTCTTCAACCAGGAGTAAGAGGCGTTCTTGGGTTGGCGTCATGGTGTGGTTCGTCATCCAGGGCAATGGAGGCCAGCGGCAGGCTGATGCGTACAGCTGCACCGCCGCCCAGGTGCTGCTCGCGGTTGCGGGCCTCGACATGGCCGCCCAGCGAGCGGGCCACATTCATCACCAGAAACAGGCCCAGGCCACCGCCAGGGCGCTGTTTGGTGGACTGGTAGGGCTTGCCCAGATGGGCCAGGATCTCGCTCTTGAAACCCGGGCCGCTGTCGGTCACCTGCAGCACCAGCTGGGCATCGTCCTGCGCGGGGCATTCCACCACCAGCTGCACAAAACCCGGCGAGGCCTCCAGCGCATTGTCCAGCACATTGAAAATCATCTGTTGCAACGAGGTATCCGAGATGATCGGAATATCGCGCGCGACCTGCTTGCGGTAGACGAAGTTGCCGGGCTGGCGGTGGCTTTGCCACTGCGCGGCGACCCGGTCCATGAAGGTGACCAGGGTGGTGCTCTGGGGTGCGTCGCCGCGCGTCTCACCGGCCGACAGCAGCACGCCGGTGACGATGGATTTGCAGCGCTGCACCTGGTGCTCCATCTCGTGCAGGTCCTCCATCAGCTCGCTGTCTTGCGCGATCGAGGGCATGCGCTGCCAGTCACCCAGAATCACCGCCAAGGTCGACAGCGGCGTGCCCAGCTCATGGGCGGCGCCGCTGGCCAGCAGGCCCATGCGCACGATGTGCTCCTCCTCGGCCGCGCGCTGGCGCAGGTCGGCCAGGCGCGCATCGCGCAGCTGCAGGTTGGACATGATGCGGTTGATGAAGGAGACCAGCAAGATGGCATTGAGCCCAAAGCTGATCAGCAGCCCCAGCAGGTAGAGCGCATGCATGGCACCACTGCGGTGGCTCATGATCTGCAGCGGCTGGTAGAAAAAGGCCAGCGCCACCGCGCAGCAGCCGGTGACCACCACAATGCCCCAGGCGTAGAAGGGCTTGAGCAGCACCGCCCCCAGGGTGACCTGGAGCAGGAACAGGGTGATGAAGGGGTTGTTGGCGCCGCCGCTGAGGTAGAGCTGCAGGCTGAGCGCCCCGACATCGGCCAGCAGCGCCACAAACAGGTCGCTGGACGAGATATCGTGCTGGCGCCAGCGCAGCCACCAGACGCAGATCAGGTTGGTGATGACCAGGCCGGCCAGCACGGCAAACATCTCGTACAGCGGCAGGTAGATGTCAAAGCCCCAGCGGACCAGCGAGATGGTGACCACCTGGCCCACCACCGCCAGCCAGCGCAGCTGGATGAGCAGCTGCATGTTCTGGCGGTCGGTGGTGTGGGTGACCTGAAAAGGGGAGGGGATGGACAGTGGCACCGTGCAATTGTGCCGCAGGACTGTGCCGCAGGAATGCGCCGCAGGCGGCAGGCCTTGCGCCTGCCAGTGTTACCGGCGCCGCTAAGCGCCGGTAACTGCACTGTGGCTAACGCGCGCCCTTGCGTCGGCGCAGCACCAGCCAGGTGGCGCCCACCACCATCAGGGCCAGGCCATACCAGGTCAGCGCATAGACCAGGTGGTTGTTGACAAAGCGAACCTGCGTGAGCCCTGCGCGTGGCCACTGCTGGCCTTGCAGGTCGCTCGCGCTGCTGCGCTTTTGCTCGCCCACCAGCTCGGCGCTGCCATCGGGCAGGCCTTCGTCGATGAAGAACGGTGCCACTTGCGCCAGGCCCTGGGCCTGTGCAATGGCCTGCACATCGCGCGAGAACCAGCGCTGGGCCTGCGGGTCGTTGTCGCGCAGAAAGCCGCCCTTGGGCTCGGTAGCGCGCAGCAGGCCGGTCACGCTGACCTCGCCCGTGGGCGTCGCGGCTGTCAGCTGCGGGCCGCCTGCCCAGTCGCGGCGCAAGGCGTCGGGCACAAAGCCGCGGTTGACCAGCACCTGGCTGCCATCGGCACGCTGCAGTGGCGTGAGCACCCAAAAGCCCGAACCCAGCGCCGTGGTGGCCTGGGTCAGCACGGTCTTGTCCGTCAGCCACTGGCCTTGCAGCTGGCTGGGCTGGTACTCCATGGCCTTGGCATCGAGCTGGGGCCAGTTGCTTTTTGCAGGTACGGGCTGGGGCGCACTGTGCACCCGGCGCTCGACCCGCTCGATGAGGTCGAGCTTCCACTGCAGGCGGTAGACCTGCCAGGTGCCCAAGGCGCAAAAGCCCAAGAACAAGGCGATGCCCACGGTTGCGAGCATCGCCTGAAAAAGTGCGGAATGCCGGGGCTGGCCCTGCGCATTCCGTTGCGTTTCGTTGGTCAAAACAGCTTAGTGGTTGGTGTGGCCTTCGCTGGCAGCAGGTTGCTGCTGGGTCACGGCGGCCGGGTTGTGGTTGTGGCCAGGCATCATGTTGGTGTTCATGTGGTACATGACCCACAAGGTACCGGCCAGGGTCACAGCCACGAACACGATGGTGAAGATGGTGGACATCAGGGTCCAGCCGCCTTCGATCTTGCCGTTCATGTGCAGGAAGTAGACCATGTGCACGATGATCTGCACGACCGCGAAGAAGGCGATCACGACCACGGTGGTGGTGCGGTTCTCGAACACATCACCCATCACCACAGCGAACGGGATGGCCGTCAGGATGATCGACAGGAAAAAGCCGATCATGTAGCCCGAGAAGGTGCTGTGTGGGCCATCGTCATGACCGTGGTCATCGTGGCCGTGTGCTGCGTGGTTATGTTGTGCGCTCATTTACAGCACTCCCATCAAATATACGAAGGAGAAGACGCCGATCCAGACCACGTCCAAGAAGTGCCAGAACATCGACAGGCACATCAGGCGGCGGTTGTTCTCGCGGGTCAGGCCGTGCTTGCCGATTTGCAGCAGCAGCACCACCAGCCACACCAGACCAAAGGTCACGTGCAGACCGTGGGTGCCCACCAGTGCAAAGAAGGCCGACATCGCAGCGCTGCTCTGCGGGCCAGCGCCCACATGGATCAGGTGGTGGAACTCATAGAGTTCCACGCCCAGGAAACCGGCGCCAAACAGCATGGTGATGATCAGCCAGACGACGGTGCCCTTGACCGAGCCCTTTTGCTTGGCCAGCATGGCAAAGCCGAAGGTGATGGACGACAGCAGCAGCAAGGCGGTGTTGATGGCCACCAGGCTCAGGTCGAACAGCTCGGCGCCACCTGCGCCGCCTGCATAGTTGCGGCCCAGCGCGCCATAGGTGGCGAAGAGGGCAGCAAAGATCAGGCAGTCGCTCATCAGGTAGAGCCAGAAGCCCAGAGCGGTGCCATTTTCAACGTGCGGTTCTTCCTTGAGGAAGTAGTCACGGGTACCGGTCGCGCCGGCGAGGGTGTTGTGATTAGACATGGCGGGCCAACAGTTGGGTACGTTCTTCTTCGGTGGCTGCTACTTCGCTTGCAGGGATGTAGTAGTCACGCTTGTAGTTGAAGGTGTGGATGATCGAGACCAACACGATGCCGGCAAAGCTGATGCCTGCGATCCACCACATGTGCCAGATCATCGCGAAACCAAAGACCAGGGCGATCATCGAGATCACGAAGCCGGCGCCGGTGTTCTTGGGCATGTGGATTTCCACGAAACCGTCGAGCTTGCGCTTGTAGCTGTGCTTCTTCATGTCCCACCAGGCGTCGCTGTCATGCACGGCTGGCGTGAAGGCGAAGTTGTACTGGGGAGGAGGCGACGAGGTAGCCCATTCCAGCGTACGGCCGTTCCAGCAGTCACCGGTCACATCACGCAGCTGGTCGCGCTTGAGGTAGCTGACGAACAGTTGGATGAAGAAGCAGGCGATACCCAGAGCGATCAGCACGGCGCCGAAGGCAGCGATGATGAAATAGATCTGCAGCGAGGTGTCTTCGTAGTGGTTGACGCGGCGGGTCACACCCATCAGGCCCAGCACGTACAGCGGCGTGAACGCAACCCAGAAGCCGAAGAACCAGAACCAGAACGATGCCTTGCCCCAGAACTCATCGAGGCGGTAGCCGAAGGCCTTGGGGTACCAGTAGTTGATACCGGCGAACACGGCAAACACGACACCACCAATGATCACGTTGTGGAAGTGGGCGATCAGGAACAGCGAGTTGTGCAGCACGAAGTCAGCAGGCGGCACGGCCAGCAGCACACCGGTCATACCACCGATGGTGAAGGTCAGCATGAAGCCCACGGTCCACAGCATAGGCACGGTGAACTTGATGCGGCCACGGTACATCGTGAACAGCCAGTTGAAGATCTTGGCGCCGGTCGGGATCGAGATGATCATCGTCGTGATGCCGAAGAACGAGTTCACGCTGGCACCGGACCCCATGGTGAAGAAGTGGTGCAGCCACACCAGCCAGGACAGGATGGTGATACACACGGTCGCATACACCATCGAGGTGTAGCCGAACAGGCGCTTGCGCGAGAAGGTCGCAACGATTTCAGAGAACACGCCGAACGCAGGCAGGATCAGGATGTAGACCTCTGGGTGGCCCCAGATCCAGATCAGGTTCACGTACAGCATGGGGTTGCCGCCCAGCTCGTTGGTGAAGAAGTTGGTGCCGACGTAGCGGTCCAGGGTCATCAGCACCAGCACAGCGGTCAGGATCGGGAAGGAGGCGACGATCAGCGCGTTGGTGCACAGCGAGGTCCAGGTGAAGATAGGCATCTTCATCAGGTTCATACCAGGCGCGCGCATCTTGATGATGGTCACGATCAGGTTGATACCGGACAAGGTCGTTCCGACCCCGGCAATCTGCAGCGCCCAGATGTAGTAATCCAGACCCACGCCCGGGTGGTACTCGCCCAGACCCGACAGTGCCAGCCAGCCCAGGGTGGAGAACTCACCGACGAACAGCGAGGCCATCACCAGCACGGCGCCGGAGGTGGTCATCCAGAAGCTGAAGTTGTTCAGGAACGGGAAGGCCACGTCACGCGCACCGATTTGCAGCGGCACCAGATAGTTCATCAGGCCGGTCACAAAAGGCATGGCCACGAAGAAGATCATGATCACGCCGTGGGCGGTGAAGATCTGGTCGTAGTGGTGCGGGGGCAGGTAGCCCATCGATTCACCGGCGGCCAGCGCCTGCTGGCCACGCATCATGATCGCGTCGGCAAAGCCGCGCAGGAACATGACCAGGCCCAGGATCATGTACATGATCCCGATGTTCTTGTGGTCGATGGAGCAGATCCAGTTCTTCCACAGCGGACCCCAAAGCTTGAACTTGGTGATACCGGCGACGACCACGAGGCCGCCCAGGACCACGGCGATGAAGGTCCACAACACGATGGGCTCATGCACCATCGGTATGTCATTCCATGTCAGCCGCCCGAGGAGCGGGTCATGGCTTACGTTTGTAGCTACGGACATATTGAGTCTCTTTGAAAATTCTCGATGGGGTTACTGCGCCACGGGGGTGCCAGGCGCTGGCTCGCCCAGGGAGGCGACCACGGCAGGGGCGTTGGCCACCGTGCACACGTCGTCCTCAGGGATCAGCGAAACACTCTTGCCTGCAGCTGCACGGGCCTTCATGTTGGCCATCGCATCCTTGGCCATGATCTCGTCCATGCACATCTTGCCCGCTTCAACGCAGCGGTTGAGCACGGCGTGGTACAGGGTGCTGTCAACGGTGCTGAACAGGCGCACAGGATCGCGCTCGCTGGGCTTTTCCAGCTTCACGTATTCCGCACGGTCCAGGGTCGCGCCTTCGGTCTTGGCCTTCTGCACCCAGGCGTCGAAGTCGCCATTGCTCAGGCCGTGGAACTTGAAGGTCATGCCGGCAAAGCCCGAGCCGCTGTAGTGCGAGCTCATGCCCTTGTACACGCCAGGCTTGTTGATCACGGCGTTCAACTGCGTCTGCATCGATGGCATGGCATAGATCATGCCGGCCAGGTCAGGCACGTAGAAGGCGTTCATCGTGGTGGTGGCGGTCAGCTTGAAGCGGATCGGACGGTCCACGGGCGCAGCCAGCTCGTTGATGGTGGCAATGCCTTGCTCGGGGTAGATGAACAGCCACTTCCAGTCCATGGCCACCACTTCGACTTCCAGCGGCTTGACGTCTGCAGCCAGTGGGCGGTTGGCGTCAATGCGGTCCAGAGGACGGTAGGGGTCGAGCTTGTGGGTGTAGATCCAGGTCAGCGCGCCCAGCGCGATGATGATCAGCAGAGGAACGGACCAGATCACCAGCTCCAGCACCGTGGAGTGGTGCCACTCGGGATCGTAGTCGGCGGGCTCATTGCTTTCGCGGTACTTGAACGCGAACAAGAGGATCAGCACGATCACCGGAACGATGATGATCAGCATCAGCAACGTGGCGATGATCACCAGATTGCCGGACTGCGCCGCCACGTCACCCGCAGGGTTGAGAACGACGGTATTACAGCCTGCAAGGCTGGCGGCAACCAGTAACGCCGCAACGAGCCGTGAGGGCCCGTGAAGTTTTTTCAGATCAGGCATGCGAAAGGGCACGGCTAGCGCGCTTAGGTATAAACATGGATTGCAAAATCCCCCCAAATGTAAATGCTAGAGGCAGGCCTGTCGATTGGACATTTTGTCCTACGCCCTCTCAGAAAGTACCCAGCTAGGCTCCTGGTAAAGGTACGGTCTCAGCAGGCCGGTAACAGCTTGAGGAAGGAGCTTTTGTATGAGTAGTCTCGGTTACACAGCATCTCCTGTCGGCGGCACCCCCGGTGCTGATCCCCGTCCCCGTGCCCATTCTGAAGAAGATGTAACACCTGGCGAGATCGCGGTCGGGGTGATTATCGGCCGTTCGTCAGAGTATTTTGATTTTTTCGTATTTGGCATAGCGGCGGTCTTGGTCTTTCCAAGCGTCTTTTTTCCCAACTTTTCGCAGCTCAATGGCACGTTGCTGTCATTTGCGGTCTTTTCCATCGCTTTTGTCGCCAGACCGGTCGGCACCGCCATCTCGATGGCCATCCAGCGCCGCTGGGGACGTGCCGCCAAAATGACAGTCGCCCTGTTTTTGCTGGGTGTCTCCACGGTCGGTATCGCCTTTTTACCCGGGTATGAGGTACTGGGCCGCACCGCCATCTGGCTGCTGGCCCTGTTCCGCTTTGCGCAGGGCCTGGCACTGGGCGGCTCCTGGGATGGCCTGCCGTCGCTGCTGGCGATGAACGCGCCAAGCAACCGCCGAGGCTGGTACGCGATGATCGGCCAGCTGGGCGCGCCACTGGGCTTTGTGCTGGCCGCCGGCCTGTTCGCCTACCTGTACAGCGCGCTTTCGAAGGCCGAGTTTCTCAGCTTTGGCTGGCGCTACCCGTTCTATGTCGCTTTTGCGGTGAACGTGGTGGCCCTGTTTGCCCGGCTGCAGTTGGTGCTGGGCCAG
This sequence comes from Comamonas sp. MYb21, assembly GCF_037479395.1. NCBI lineage: Bacteria > Pseudomonadati > Pseudomonadota > Betaproteobacteria > Burkholderiales > Comamonadaceae > Comamonas > Comamonas sp. MYb21. The sequence continues at coordinate 21,917 of NZ_JBBGZC010000013.1, forward strand.
ACCTATACCCAGGCGATGCAGGAGCGCGAGCTCGAACCCGTCAGCGTCACCCGCCTGATCGACGAGGAGGGCAGCCACGTGGCCATCGGCGCCTTTGCCGCGCTGGCCAGCTTTGCGCTGTTCCACCTGGTCACCGTGTTTCCGCTGTCCTGGATTTCGCTCTATTCGGACCAGCCCATCACCCATGTGCTGGGGGTGCAGATTCTGGGGGCCTTCTGCGCGGCGCTGGCGATTGTGGCCTCGGGCAAGCTGGCAGACAGTTTTGGCCGGCGTAACACCCTGGGCGCGATGGCGGTGCTGATTGCACTGTTCAGCCTGGCGACGCCCAAGCTGCTGTCCAGCGGCGTGACCGGTAACAACATCTTCATCATCGTCGGCTTTGTGCTGCTGGGCCTGTCCTACGGCCAGTCGTCCGGCACGGTCACCGCCAACTTCTCGCCGCGCTTCCGCTACACCGGTGCTGCGCTGTCCACCGACATGGCCTGGCTGGTGGGCGCGGCCTTTGCACCGCTGGTGGCACTGGGCTTGTCGGCCAAGTTCGGCCTGATCGCTGTCTGCCTCTATCTGCTGTCGGGCGCCGTCTGTACCTTGGCGGCCCTGGGCATCAACCGTGCACTGGAGTCGCGCGAAAGCGCCGAGTCCAGCACCTGACCGGTTTTATCAAGGGACTGTCCATTGCGGACAGCCGGGACGAAGGATTGACCTGAGCTCCTGGGCCTTGGTGAAAAAAAAGCTGCAGAGCTTGGCTTCTGCAGCTTTTTTCTTGGTGCGGGCGGATCGCCCGCTCAAGTACGCACCACCGCAGGCCGGGTGCGGTAGAACTGCATCGGGAACTCCTGCATCTCCTTGGCATGCTGGTTGATGACCGAGCGTTTCATCTTGCCGACCACATGCATCTCGCAGGGCTTGCAGTCAAAGCGCAGGGTCAGCTTTTCCTTGCCATTGATCAGCTGCAGCGGCTCGGCCTTGATGGTGCCCTTGACGCCGATGACGCCCTTGGCCTGCTTGGGGCACAGGCTCATCGAGAAGCGCACGCAGTGCTTGGTGATCATCAGCGAGACTTCGCCTTCCTCTTCCTTGCTCTCGTAGGCCGCATCGATCACCTTGACGCCATGCTTGACATAGAAGTCATGCGCCTTCTGGTTGAACACATTGGACAGGTAGGTCAGCGTGTCTTCCGGGAAGGGCGCAGGCGGCTCCACCGGCAGCGCGCGCGGCAGGCGCACAAAGCCGGCCTCGCGGGCGGCTTCGAGCGCAGCCACAGCATCGCGGCGCAGCTGGTTCAGTGCAGAGGCGGGGATGAACCAGGGCTGGTCCAGCTGCAGGCTGATGTCATGCACCGAGAAAATCGTGGTGCCAAAGCGGCCCAACTGGTCGCGCAGGCTCGCTTCGGCCCGCTCGCTGTCGGTGGCGGCTTGGTGCGGCTGCACCAGGCTGGCGCTGCCGACAAAGCCGTCATCATCGGTCAGGGTCAGCGCAAAGCCATCCGGGGTCTGGCCGAGCTGGGCCCAAAGGCCAATGCGGCGCTCGCTGGATTTCTTGTCCAGGGTGCGTACCCAGGCCATGTCGCGGTTGCGGTTCACTTCCAGGCCCTTGCGCAGGTCCTTGAAACCGGCAATCGGGTCCTTGGGGAACACGCGCCACAGCGATTTCTTCGCATCCACCGATTCGGCACGGTTGATCTGCATGCCGACCAGCTCTTTTTGCAGGTCGTAGTAGCACAGGCCATCGCCGTTGTGCAGCACGGTGTCGCGGCTGGAGGCTTCGAGTTCGACAAAGTTCTCGCCCACCTTGGTGACCCAGCCGATCGCGCGGCCCGGGGTCTTGGGGGTGTCAAAGGCGCCGATATCGTCCTTGCGGCCATTGACAAAGTAATCGGTGAACTCGCGGTTGAAGTTCTGGTCCGGATCGGGCATGAAGCTGAAGCTGGTGCGGCCCGAGGAGGAACGCGCCAGCGGCGCATCCGAGAACTCGCGCTCTTCGATGATCTCGTCGAGCAGCTTGCGGTAGTGGGCAGTGATGTTCTTCACATAGCCCATGTCCTTGTAGCGCCCCTCGATCTTGAAGCTGCGCACACCGGCATCGATCAGCGCGCGCAGGTTGTCGCTCTGGTTGTTGTCCTTCATCGACAGCACATGCTTCTCATGCGCAATGATGCGGCCCTGGGCATCCAGCACCTCGTAGGGCAGGCGGCAGGCCTGGTTGCAATCGCCCCGGTTGGCGCTGCGGCCGGTGTGGGCGTGGGTGATGTAACACTGGCCCGAATAGGCCACGCACAGGGCGCCATGCACAAAGAACTCAATTGTCGTGCGGGCCGGGTCGGTCGCGGCACGCACGGCGGCAATCTGTTTCAGATCCAGCTCGCGCGCCACCACGATCTGCGACAGGCCGGCATCCTGCAGAAAGCGGGCTTTCTCAGGCGTGCGGATATCGCTTTGGGTCGAGGCATGCAACTGGATCGGCGGCAGGTCCAGCTCCAGCAGGCCCATGTCCTGGATGATCAGCGCGTCAGCCCCGGCTTCGTAGACCTGCCAGGCCATCTGGCGCGCGCCTTCCAACTCATCGTCGCGCAAGATGGTGTTGAGCGTGATGAAGATGCGGCTGCCAAAGCGGTGCGCGTGTTTGATCAGGCGCTCCAGGTCCCGGATGTCATTGCCCGCCGTCGCGCGCGCGCCAAAGGCCGGCCCTCCGATATAGACGGCATCGGCGCCATGGTTGATCGCTTCAATCCCGATATCGGCATCGCGGGCCGGGGAGAGCAGTTCGAGCTGGTGGGGCAGGAGGGACATAGGGGGCGCATTATCTCAGCAGAGTGCCGATATCCAGGGCCTGCGGTCAACATTGCCGATTTCCGCAATGGGCGGCTGATGCTTGGCCCTGCAGGTGGCAAGCCCTTGTGGGCTGATAATTGACGCTTTGTAAGCTGCGGGGGAGAAGTCCATGCGTGCGATTTTCGGTTTAGCGGGAGTGCTGGTGGTCATGGCCATCATTGCCGCTTTGATGAAGCAGAACCTGCATGGCACGGGTGCCGATCCGTCAGCAGCGAACAGCACCTCGGTGACGGTTCCCAGCATCGACACGAGCGGCAACGTCCATACGCAAAGCAAGCAGATTCAACAGCAGGTGCGCGATGAGCTAAACAATGCACTGCAGCAAGATGACCAGCGGCTCAAGGATGCCGACCAATGACAGCATATGACTGCCGGGCCTTGGCGGCAGCCTTTGGGGCGAGGGTCTGAATGTCTTTGTTTCCTATCACTCTAGTCCCCCAGCCTGGTGATGCGCACTGGATGCGCGCTGCGCTGGAGCAGGCGCGCGCTGCGTCCGACGCTGGCGAAGTGCCCGTGGGTGCCGTGGTGGTGCGTGATGGCCAGATCGTCGGCCGGGGCTTTAACCACCCGATTGGCGCACACGACCCCAGCGCCCATGCCGAGATCGAGGCGCTGCGCGATGCGGCCAAGCGCCTGGGCAATTACCGGCTCGATGGCTGTACCTTGTATGTCAGCTTGGAGCCCTGCGCGATGTGCGCTGGCGCCATCTTGCATGCGCGTCTGGACCGCGTGGTCTGGGGCGCTGCCGAGCCGCGCACCGGCGCTGGCGGATCAGTGCTGGACCTGTTTGCGCAGGCTGCACTGAACCACCACACCGCCGTGACCATGGGGGTGTTGGCAGACGAGGCAGCAGCCCTGCTCACCGAGTTTTTTGGCAAGCGCCGCGTGCAGCAAAAGCAGCAGGCGCTGGCGGGCCATCCGCTGCGTGATGACGCACTGCGCACCTCCGATGCACTGTTTGCCCCCGCACTGGATTGCGCCTGCCCCAGCTGCTTTTACAGCGATTGGCCGGCCTTGGGCGGCCTGCGCCTGCATGCCAAAGACAGCGCGGGCCAGAACCCACCGCCATCTGCCGCTGCCCGGCAATGGCTGCTGCTGCCCGGCCTGCCGGCGCAGCAAGGCCTGTTTCGCGAACTGGCAGCCGGCCTGGCCGCGCGGGGTGACCGCGTGCTGGCACCCGATTGGCTGGGCCTGGGGCGCAGCGACAAGCCCAAAAAGGAACAACGGCTGGGCGATGCGCAGCAGCTGGCGATGCTGCAAGACCTTATCCAGCATTTGCATCTGGATGGCGAACGGGGGCTGGTCGTCGTGGCCCATGGCGATGCCGCGCGCCTGGCCCAGGCCCTGGTGGCGCAGCAGGCTGCGCTGGGCAAGCCCGTGCAAGGGCTGTGGCTGATCAACCCGCCCAACGCCGCAGTGCCGAGCGCCGACTACCGGCTCTGGCTGGAGCAGGTGGCGCGCAAGCCGGCGCTGGATATCGCCGCCGCTCTAGGCAGTAGCGCCATGGGTGCGGCCCTGGATGCGGACCGCCAGCAGTGGGCGGCGCAGTTCCCCGACAAGGGCTACCGCGCAGGGCTGCGGGCCTGGGCACGCGATGCCTTGGCGGCGCTGGATGCACCCGTGGTGATGCCGAGCGCATCCGCGCAAACACTGCCCGTTCTAGTGAGCATGGGTGAGCAAGCCTGTTGGTGGCCAGCACCTGTGGATGGACTCGATGCCTGGCTGGCGGCGGTCACTACTGCCTCTGGCGGCATTGGGCCGCTGGCTTGGCAGCGCTGCGCTGGCGGCGACTGGCTGCCCTTGCAAAACAGCGCGGCACTGCTGCAGGCCAGCCGCTTCTTTGAGGCGGGTGCCAACCCTGCAGCGCTGGGCTTGGTGGCAGCGGCTTGGCGCTGAGCCTATCTGCTGCACAATAGCCCGCAGCTGTTCCGTTTTCTGACCGACTTTTTTTGCTATGAGCTCCACCCCCAAAAACCAGGCACCGATCACCGGCATCATCCACCACCCCTATGCGCCAGATGCGCCGTTTGCAGCGCCGCAGCCCGGCGTGTTCAAGGCGTCGAGCGTGTTCTTCCCCAACGTGGCGGCAATGCGCAGCTGGGACTGGAAAGACAAGAGCGCCTTCACCTATGGCCTGCACGGCACGCCCACCACCTACATCCTGGAAGAGCGCATTGCCACGCTGGAAGGCGGCAGCCACTGCGTGCTGGTGCCCAGCGGCCTGGCATCGATCTCGGTGATTGGCCTGGCGCTGCTCAAGAGCGGCGACCATGTGCTGCTGCCCGACAACGTCTACGGCCCGAGCAAGGGCTTTGCCGAGAGCGAGCTGCAGCGCTTTGGCGTCAGCATCGGCTACTACGACCCGATGCGCGTGGACCATTGCGCCAGCCTGATCCAGGACAACACCCGCCTGGTGTGGCTGGAGGCGGCCGGCTCGGTCAGCATGGAGTTCCCTGATCTGGTGGGCCTTGTGCGCCTGTGCCAGCAAAAAGGCATTGCCACGGCGCTGGACAACACCTGGGGCGCGGGCCTGGCCTTCAACTGCTTTGACCTGGATGGCGACGGCAGCTACAGCACGGGCGTGGATGTGTCGGCGCATTCGCTCACCAAGTACCCCAGCGGTGGCGGTGATGTGCTGATGGGCTCCATCGTGACGCGTGATGCCGCCGTGCACCGCAAGGTGCAGGCCACGCATATGCACCTGGGCCTGGGCGTGGGGGTGAACGATATCGAAACCGTGCTGCGCAGCCTGCCCAGCCTGGCGCTGCGCTACCACGCGCAAGATGCGGCGGCCCGGCAGTTGGCCGCCTTCATGGCCGAGCAGCCCGCCGTGGTGCAGCTGCTGCACCCGGCCTTTGCCGGATCGCCGGGCCATGCGCATTGGCAGCAGCTCTGTGGCGCGGGCAGCGTGGCGGGCAAGCAGGGCGCAGCCGCAGGGCTCTTTAGCGTGGTGATCGATCCGCGCTACAGCCAGCAGCAGATCGACCTGTTCTGCGAGAGCCTGCATCTGTTCAAGCTGGCCTATAGCTGGGGCGGCCCGATCAGCCTGGTGGTGCCCTACAAGATTGGCAGCATGCGCGCGCTGAGCGAATCGCAGCTGCAGCCGGGCACGGTGGTGCGCTTTTCGATCGGACTCGAAGATGCAAACGACCTGCAACAGGATCTGGCGCAAGCGCTGCAAAAAGCCTTTGGCTAAGGGTTAGATCCCAACCTATAAACGCCGCCAGCACCGCGCTGGCGACATTTTTATTTCATCAGCTTTTGCAGCTCGGGCCAGACATTGGCCAGCAGTTGCGGGTGGGCGCTGGCCAGTGGGTGGATGCGGTCGGCCTGGAAGTTCTTTTCCGCGTTGGGCACATCGGCCACGCCATGCAGCAAAAAGGGCACGACAGCGGTTTTCTTCTCGCGCGCCAGGCTGGTAAAGACCTGGGCAAAGTCCGTGGTGTATTTGCTGCCGTAGTTGGGCGGCACCTGCATGCCCAGCAGCAGCACCTGGGCGCCAGCCTTTTGGGCGCTGTCCACCATCGCCGCCAGGTTGGCCTGGGTGCTGGCCAGCGGCAGGCCGCGCAGCGCATCGTTGGCACCGAGCTCCAGCACGACGATCCCGGGTTTGTGCTGCGTCAGCAGCTGGCCAAAGCGGGCCCGGCCGCCGGCGGTGGTGTCACCGCTGATGCTGGCGTTGTGCACCTGGTAGGCGTTGGCGTTTTTGCTTTGTTCGAGCTTGTCCTGCAGCAGCGCCACCCAGCCGGTGCCGCGAGCAATGCCGTATTCGGCGCTGATCGAGTCGCCCACGACCAAAATCGTGGCGGGCGCCTGTGGTGCAGCCGCCTGTGCTGTAAAACCTATAGCGGCGGAGGACATCATTGACAACGCTACGATGCTGCGAAGACACCGGCGTCGCGTGACGGGTGTTCGATCATTGGAGGAAAGATTGGTTGTCATGACAGATGCAGTGCTTTCTCAATCGCAGGCGCCTGAGGCGGTGTTGGTGGCCCAGGGCCTGGGTAAATCGGTCTCGGATTCGACCGGCAGTTTGACCATTCTGCGTGATGTGGACTTTAGCATCACGCAGGGAGAAACCGTCGCGATTGTCGGTGCATCGGGCTCGGGCAAAAGCACCTTGCTGTCGATCCTGGCGGGCCTTGATACGCCCAGCGTGGGCACGGTGCGGATTGCAGGCCAGGACCTGTTTGCGCTGAGCGAGGATGACCGGGCTGCGCTGCGTGCGCGCACGATGGGATTTGTGTTTCAGAACTTTCAATTGATGGGCAATTTGACGGCGCTGGAAAACGTGATGCTGCCCCTCGAGTTGGCCGGCCAGCGCGATGCCCGCAAGCAGGCGACCGCCATGCTCGAGCGCGTGGGCCTGGGCCAGCGCCTGTCGCACTACCCCAAGCTGCTGTCGGGTGGCGAGCAGCAGCGCGTGGCACTGGCCCGCGCCTTTGTCGTGCAGCCTGCCGTGCTGCTGGCCGACGAGCCCACCGGCAGCCTGGACTTTGCCACCGGCGAAGCCGTGATGCAGCTGGTGATGGACCTGAACCGCGAAGCGGGCACCACCTTGATCATGGTGACGCACGACCGCGCCATTGCCGCTCAGTGCCAGCGCGTGATCACTATCGCCGCCGGTGCCGTCGTGCAAGACAGCCGCATTTAAATTCTTTATCGTCTTTTTTCATGCATTAAGACATCGGTAAGCTCCGCCCGCCACAGTGCCAACCTACAGAGTGCGCTGTTGCCGGGTGAACACCCATCCAGAGCGGCCTTCTGCGTGAGAGGTTTGCGATGGAAGCATTGAATCTGCAATGGTTTGCATGGATGGCCGGGGGCTTTGCACCGACGGCCTGGGTGTTGGAGCTGGCCCGATGGCTGGGCATGGACGGCGTTGCGCTGGCAGGGGCCGCGCTGCTGTGGCTGTGGTGGAAGCGGCCGGCCGACCGCCTGTACCTGCTGGGCAGCATGCTGTGCTGCGCCGCTGCCGTGTTGCTGGCGCACCGGCTCGCCGTCTGGCTGGGGCATCCCCGCCCCTTCGTGATGGGGCTGAGCCCCGCCTATATTGACCATGCCGCCCGGGGCTCACTGCCCAGCGCGCATGCCAGTTCACTCTTTACTCTGGGCTTTTGCCTGCTATGGCTGCGGCAGTTGCGCCTGGGCGGCGCCGCCATCGTGGCCGTGGCGCTGGCGGTGAGCTGGGGCCGGGTGTACTGCGGCGTGCATTTTCCGCTTGATATCGCAGCCGGCGCGGCGCTGGGCGGGGTGATTGCGCTGTTGTACGGCTGGCTGTGGCGGCATGCCGGGCCGGTGGTGCAAGACCCTGCCGAGCTCGCGTTGCAAGACGCCGCAGCGCCACGCCCTGCGTCGCAGGCGGCATCGCTGGAGTAGGGCATGCACAGCCTTGCTTCTGCGCGGGCCATGCCCGCCCGCTTTGCCTGGACGATCGAGGCCCGCATGGCGGTCCTGGTGGCACTGTGGCTGCTGGTGCTGGCCTGGCTGCGGCCGCTCAGCGATCCGGATGAGGGCAGGTACGCCGTGGCTGCGTTGCAGATGCTGCGCAGCGGCGACTGGGTGACGCCTGCGCTCAACGGCCTGCCGTTTTTCCACAAGCCGCCGCTGTACTACTGGCTGGCGGCCACCGGCTTCCAGCTTGCGGGTGTGCATGAATGGGTGGCGCGCCTGCCATCGCTCTTGGGCGCATGGCTGGCGGCCATGTCCTTGTTGGTCCTGCTCAAGCGCTATGCCAGCCAGTCGGTGGCCGTGGCTGCGGCCGTGGTGCTGGTCACCATGCCCTATACCTATATGGCCGCGCAGTACGCCAATATGGACATGCTGTTGGCCGGCTGCCTGACGGCTTGCATCTGCAGCGCCGCAATGGCGACCCTGGAGGCGCGCCAGGCCACCGGCCGTATCCGGGGCATGGCCTGGATGGGCTGGCTGGCTGCGGCGGGCGCCTGGGCCGGGTTGGGTTTTTTGGCCAAGGGCCTGATTGCGCTGGTGCTGCCCGGTATGGTCTGGGCCCTCTGGCTGGTCTGGGACCGGCGCTGGCGCCAATGGTGGCTGCCTTTGCACGCAGCGGCATGGCTGCCGGTGCTGCTGATTGCTGGCCCCTGGGTGTTCATGGCGCAACAGCGCCACAGCGGTTTTTTCCACTACTTTTTTGTCACCCAGCACTTTCAGCGCTACACCGGCAGCAGCTTTAACAACCCCCAGCACTGGTGGTTCTATCTCGCGGTGATCGCGCTGGCCGCCTTGCCCTGGACCGGCTGGGCGCTGGCTGCTGGCTGGCGCAGCTGGAGGCGCAAACAAACTGCCGCACCGGTATCGCTGCCAGCAGCACGGCCTGCAACGCCGGCTTTCGTGCAAAGCCTGGACCGGCTGATGCTGGTCTGGTTTGCCGTCATTGTGCTGTTCTTCTCGGTGCCCCACAGCAAGATCGTGGGCTATGTGCTGCCGGCGCTGCCACCGCTGGCCTACGCGGTGGTGCGTCTGGTGCAAGCGGCTGGCTGGCAGCGCTGGGGCCGGCGCACTGCGGCCCTGGCCGCGCTGTTGTGTATGGCGCTGGCGGTGGTATTGGGCACGGTGGCCGTGCCTGCGAAGGCCCAGTGGCGCGCACTGCGCAGCCTGCCGGTGCAGTCGGCGGACCGGCTGGTGATGCTGGAGCACCTGTACTACGAAGTGCCTTTTTACCTGCCCGCGATGGCCGATCCGCTGGTGGTGGACGACTGGCGCACCGAAGGCCAGCAGGCCGACAACTGGAAAAAGGAGCTGAGCGATGCCGCGCAATTTGCGCCGCAGCTGGGCAGCCGTGTCTTGCTGGATGCGCAGGGCTTGCAGGCCTATGCCTGCGCGCATCCACAGCAGCGCCTGTGGGTGGTGGGCAGCGCCGAGGCCGCCCAGCGCCAGATGCCGGTGGTGGCGGCTGCTGCACCAGCCCTGCACCTGGGCAGCACCCAGGTCTGGCAGCTGCAGGCAGGCCAGGCCTGCGGCAGTGGCATCGCGAAGTGAGTCACCGCGCGGCCATGGCCGCGCTGTTCGCCTTGGCCTACATCGGTCGTCACCAAGCAGGGGTATAACCAGAGGCTTTCCTCTCCTCTGCATGTCCTGAAAGTGAGAATGACCGTGGCAAAACCCCAAATTGGCGTGATCGTTGGCAGCAACAGCAAGACCTCGATCAACAAGCAACTGGCCCATGGCCTGGTGAACCTGGTGCAGGACCAGGCGGACTTCGAGTTCCTGGATCTGAGCGCGCTGCCCTTCTACAACCGCGACGACGATGCCGACGCCTACCCGGCGGCATTTACCGCTTTCAAAGACAAGGTGCGCAGCAAGAACGGCATCCTGTTTGTGACACCCGAGCACAACCGCTCGGTGCCGGCCTACCTGAAAAACGCGCTGGACGGCGCCAGCCGCCCCTATGGCAGTGGCGCATGGAACGGCATCCCCGCCGGAATCATTGGCACCTCCACGGGTGGCCCGGCAACGGCGATGGCCCAGCAGCATCTGCGCAATATTCTGGTGTTTCTGGACATGCCGGCAATGGCGCAGCCCGAAGGCTTTATCCGCTGGACCGATGGCCTGGTCAGCGCCGATGGCAAGGTGGCCGATGCCAGCGAAAAGTTCTTGCGCAGCTACATGGAGCGCTTTCTGGCCTGGGTGGCTCTGCACCCGAAGAAATAAGCCATCAGCGCTGGGTAGGGGGCGCCAGCGACGGCGCCCCAGCCACCGCAAGGCGTTTTGCTGTGGTTGCCACCATGGTTGCAAAGGCTGCGGTACGATGCAGCCAATTTTTTTCGACCAAGGCTGCCATGTTGAACCTTCCCCTTCACCACTTGTACCGCGCCGCTGCGGTGGATACCCCAGCACCTTGGCTGCTGGTGCTGATGCATGGCGTGGGCAGCAACGAGCAGGATCTGTTTGGCCTGGCGGGCATGGTGCCACCGGCTTTCCATGTGCTGAGCCTGCGCGCGCCCTACACCCTTGGCCCCAGCAGCTATGCCTGGTTCCAGTTTGGCGTGAACCCCGACGGCAGCCGCACCATCGACACCGCGCAGGAAAAAGCCAGCCGCGCGCTTGTCGCACAGACCTGTGCCGAGGCAGCCCAGGCCTTGCAGATACCGGCCCAGCGGGTGGTGGTGGGTGGTTTCAGCCAGGGCGGCATCATGTCGCTGTCGGCGCTGCTGACCCAGCCGCAGCTGCTGCAGGCCATCATGGTGTGGCACAGCCGCCTTGTGCCCGAGATTGCGGCAGAGCAGGTCGCCCCGGCGCAACTGGCTGGGCGCCAAGCCTGGATCAGCCATGGCACGGCCGACAATGTGATTCCGCTGGCGCAGGCCCATGCGATTCGCGCAGCGCTGCAGGCCACGCCGCTGGAGCTGCGCTACCACGAGTACCCCTGCCGCCATGAGCTGCACCCGCAAGAGCTGCAAGACAGCATGGCCTGGCTGCAGGCGCTGACGCAGGCGCAGCGCGGCTAAGGTCCGTATTTAGCCGGCGCCCGGCCGGAACAACCCGGCCAGCATGCGGTCGAGCTGTGGCCATTCCTGCGCGAAGTGGCTGCGGTTGACAAAGAAGGCCTCGCAGGCCACTGCAAAGAACTCGGCCGGTGCAGTGGCGCCATAGCTGTCCAGCCAGGGCGCGGGCTCGCCAAAGCGCTGGGATTTGGCGATCGCATGGCGAAAGGCGTCAAAAGCCGATGCCCAGGTGCGCTCCCAGGTCTGGCGTGCTTCGGCGGCGCTCGCCAGGCCCAGAAAATGGCCGGGCAGCGAGGGGTAGCCATCGGCACCGCCATTGCGCATATCGATCTTGTGGCAGAACTCGTGGATGACGACGCTGGTGCCGCGCTCGTTTTGCTGCAGCGGGTCCTGCGCGATGGCCGCCCAGCTCAGGGTGACAGGGCCATGCTGCATCGCTTCGCCTTCGAGCATCATGCGCCGGTGCGACACCAGGCCCGCCTCGTCGTGCATGTCGCGCGCAGCCACCATCGTGCCGGGGTGCACGACGATGCCGACAAAATCATCGTAGAGCGCAATCGCCTGCTGCGCCTCACCCCGGTGCAGCAGCGGCACGCAGGCCTGCGCGGCAATGGTCAGCGCCATCACATCGCTCACCACCAGGCCATGCGCGCCCGAGAACTGTTTTTGGCGCAGAAACAGCGCGCTCAAGGCGCGCAGCTTGGCTTTTTCTTCGAGCGACAGCGCTTGCAGGAACGGGTATTTTTGCAGCACCTGCAACCACAGGGCGGCGGGGATTTCGGGCACGGGGCGCGCCAGCGCGCGCAGACGTGACCAGGTGCGCTGCAGCCAGGCCATCTCAGCGTCCTTGCTGTGGCGGCCGGGCCAGGTAATCGGCCAGCGCGATACGCTGCAGGCCGGCGGCATCGATGCGCAGCACTTCGGCGCGGGCGGGTTCCAGGTCGGTGTCCCAGTCGCTCAGCACCAGGCGCTCGTGGCCGGCATCCAGCGCGTGGCGGGCAGGGCGATGGGTGTGGCCGTGGATCAGCGTGGGCGCCTGGGCCTGCTGCAACCAGGCGAGAGCAGCCTGGGTATCCACATCGGCAGTGATCACTTCGCGCATGCGGCGCGCTTCACTTTGGCTGCGCATGGCGCCAGCGAGCTGGCGGCGCTGGGCCAGCGGTTGGGCCAGAATTTGCTGCTGCCAGGCGGGGCTGCGTGCCACCGCACGAAAGCGTTGGTATTCGGTATCTTCCACGCACAGCGCATCGCCATGGCTGAGCAGCCAGCGCTGGCCGAGAAAAGTGAGGCAGCTGGGATCGGGCAGCAATTGCATGCCGCTGCGCTCGGCAAACTGCGCGCCGATGAGAAAGTCGCGGTTGCCGTGCATGAAGAACAGGGCGCGCTGGCCACTGGCTTCGCGCAAGCTCTGGGCGCAGGCCGCTTCAAAGCTGCCGGTCTCGTCCAGCGCATCGTCGCCGACCCAGGCTTCAAACAAATCGCCCAGCATGAAGATCGCATCTGCCGTGCTGGCTTGCAGGTACCGCTGCCAGCTGTGCCAGGTCAGTGGCAGCTGGGGTTGCAGATGCAGATCGGAGATGAATTCGATGCTGCGCCAGGCGGGGGGCGCAGCGAAGGCATGGACTGCCGTGGTGGCCAACTGGGCGCGCAGCGCCTCATGGGGGTCTGCGGCGCGGGTGTCGGTTGGGCTGTCCATGCAAATGGTGGCGCCTATTACAGGGCCACCGCCTTTTCGATCAGCACTTCGTCCTTGGGCACGTCTTGGTGCATGCCCTTGGAGCCGGTCTTGACGGCCTTGATCTTGTCGATCACGTCGTTGCCCTGGACCACCTTGCCGAACACGGCATAGCCCCAGCCGCTAGGCGTGGGCGAGGTGTGGTTCAGGAAGTCGTTCTTGGCGACGTTGATGAAGAACTGGGCGGTTGCCGAGTGGGGATCGCTGGTGCGGGCCATGGCCACGGTGTACTGGTCGTTCTTCAGACCGTTTTGCGCTTCGTTCTGGATCGGCGCCTGGGTGGACTTCTGGTCCATGCCCGATGCAAAGCCGCCGCCCTGGATCATGAAGCTGTTGATCACACGGTGGAAGATCGTGCCGTCATAGTGGCCGCTCTTGACGTAGCTCAGGAAGTTCTCGGTGGACTTGGGGGCTTTGTCTGCGTCGAGTTCCAGCGTGATGACGCCGTAGTCTTTGATATGCAGTTCAACTTGTGGATTGCTCATGGTGTGTTTCCTGTTGAGAAAGGTGGGAAGGGCGCCGCAGCCCGGTTGGGGGCCAGCGGCAGGGCCATTTACTTGACGACGGTGGCCGACTTGATGATGACCGGGGTCTTGGGCACGTTCTGGTGCGGGCCGGCATTGCCGGTTTGCACGGCCTTGATCTTGTCGACCACGTCATTGCCGCTGACGACCTTGCCAAACACCGCATAGCCGTGGCCATCGGGGTTGGGGGCGTTCAGCGAATCATTGTTCTGCACATTGATGAAGAACTGCGCGGTGGCCGAGTCGGGCACTGCCGTGCGGGCCATTGCAATGGTGTAGGTGTTGTTCTTGAGGCCGTTGTTGGCCTCCAGTGGGATCGGCGAGCGCGCGGGCTTTTGCTGCATATCGGGGGTGAAGCCGCCGCCCTGGATCATGAAGTTGCCGATCACGCGGTGGAAGATCGTGCCGTCATAGAACTTGTCGTTCACGTACTGCAGAAAGTTGGCCACCGTCTTGGGCGCTTTTTCTGGATTGAGCTCGACCACGATGTCGCCCATCGAGGTCGCCAGTTTCACGCGGGGCTGGTCCGCTGCTTGCGCGGCGCTCGTCAGCAACATGCCGCCGGCCAGTGCCAGGCCGCCCAGAATGGAAAGAGTGTGTCGTTTGGAAGGCATCGGTTTCCTCTGTCGTTGAATACGGTAGATGGCCAGCGCAGGGCGCTGCGGGGTCCGCAAGGCATCCTGCGCTGCGCGCAAATCATGGGCGTTGCAGCGTCTGCGTTTGCACGGTGTGCGTTTGCACCCTATGCGTTGCACCGAGTTGAGGGCCAACGGTGCAAGATTCAAGGCAAGGCCCTTACTTTTTTGCGTCGGGCGCCGCTGCCGGGGCAGCCGGCGCTGCGGCAGCGGGTGCTGCAGCAGCGGCAGGCTGGGCCCGGGTCACCAAGAGGCGCAGGCTGCTGATCTTGGGCTGCAGCCGCGCTTGCTGGGCCGGCGCCAGCGTGCTGGCCTTGCTCAGTGATTGCTCGGCCAGGCGGATATAGATATCGCCCAGGTTTTCATAGGCGGTGGCATAGCCGGGGTTGGCCCGCACGGCGTCTTGCAGCGCGCGGCTGGCTTTTTCCAGCTGGTTGTTCTGGGCGTAGAGCACGGCCAGGTTGTTGTAGGGCTCGGGCAGTTCGGGGTATTCCTGCACCAGTTTCTCGAACGTGGCCGTGGCTTCGTCGCGCTGGCCGGCGTTCATCTGCGCCACACCCTGCAAAAAGCGCCATTGCGGGTCACGCGGGGCCTGCTGGATCTTGGGCTCCAGCTGCTCCAGGGCCAATGCGGTCTGGCCAGACTGGATCAGCTTTTCCACAGCCGTGTATTCGTCCGCATAGGCGGCGCCGCAGCTCAGCGCAAGCGCCAGCAAGGCGGCACGGGGCATCAGGGGGGAGAAAAGGCAACTGACTAACTTCATAGGGTTCGGGCGCGCTGGGCGCGTGCAAGTGGCCTGCAGGCTTATACTGCAGCGCATTGTAGCTGAGGGGGCTGGCGCCCCGGAACGACGGGCGGCCATGGTTTGCAGGGCATGGTCTCGGGCATCAGCTACCATACACGGTTCGGCGGTTCCTGCCGGGCGGCGGTGCCCGGGCAGGCGCTGCCAAACCCGTGCCCCAGCCTCTGTCAAGAGGATGGACGCGGAACGGGGCAGGGCGCCAGGCGTCTTTCCCTCTCTCAACCACAACCACGCTAATTTTTCATGAGTTTGCGCATCTACAACACGCTTTCGCGTGCGCTGGAGTCATTTGTTCCGATTGAGCAGGGCCATGTCCGCATGTATGTATGCGGCATGACGGTCTATGACCTCTGTCACCTGGGACATGCGCGCTCGATGCTGGCGTTTGATGTGGTGCAGCGCTGGTTGCGCGTCAGCGGCCTGAAGGTGACCTATGTGCGCAATGTCACCGACATTGAGGACAAGATCATCCGCCGCGCCGTGGAAAACGGCGAGACCATCCGCAGCCTGACCGACCGCATGATCGAGGCCCTGCACCAGGATGCCGATGCGCTGGGCATCGAGCGGCCCACGCATGAGCCCCGTGCCACCGAATACGTCCCGCAGATGCTGTCCATCATCTCGCAGCTGGAAGGAAAAGGCCTGGCCTACCGCACCGAAGGTGGCGATGTGAACTATGCCGTGCGCAAGTTCCCCGGTTATGGCAAGCTGTCGGGCAAGTCGCTCGACGAGCTCAATGCCGGCGAACGCGTGGCCGTGCAGGACGGCAAGGACGACCCGCTGGATTTTGTGCTGTGGAAGAGCGCCAAGCCCACCGAACCCGACGAGGCCAAGTGGCAAAGCAGCTATGGCACGGGCCGGCCGGGCTGGCACATCGAGTGCTCGGCGATGAGCTGCGCGCTGCTGGGTGAGACCTTCGACATCCATGGCGGCGGCGCGGATCTGCAGTTTCCCCACCACGAAAACGAGATTGCCCAGAGCGAAGGCGCACACGGCCAGCCACTAGCCAAGATGTGGATGCACAACGGCTTCATCAACGTCGACAACGAGAAGATGTCCAAGTCCCTGGGCAATTTCTTCACGATCCGCGATGTGCTCAAGCGCTACGACGCAGAAACCATCCGCTTCTTTGTGGTGCGCACCCATTACCGCAGCCCGCTCAACTACAGCGATGTGCACCTGGACGACGCCCGCAATGCCTTGAAGCGCCTCTATACGGCGCTGAGCCTGGTCGCCGCCGAGCCGGTGACCATCGACTGGAGCCACCCGAGCGCAGCGCGCTTCAAGGCGGCGATGGACGAGGACTTTGGCACGCCAGAAGCGGTGGCCGTGCTGTTTGAGCTGGCTGCCGAAGTCAACCGCAGCAAATCGCCTGCGGTGGCGGGGCTGCTCAAGGCACTGGCTGCTACCCTGGGTTTGCTGCAGGCCGACCCTGCCGCCTACCTGCAAGCGGGCGCCACCGTGGATGCCGCTTATGTGGAGGCGCAGATTGCGCTGCGCGCCGCTGCCAAGGCGGCCAAGAACTATGCGGAATCGGACCGCATCCGCGCCGAGCTGCTGGCCCAAGGGGTGGAGCTCAAGGATTCCGCCCAAGGCACGACCTGGACGGTAGTGCAGGCAGGGGCCTGATGCGCGCTGTTGGTGGTCTGACTCTCTCCCTGGCGTTGACGCGGTCCGTCTAGCCCTATGCCTGGTATCAGCAACAAACCGCTGTCTGCGGAAGACTGGGCCGTCGCCTGCAAACATCTGGCCCGCAAGGACCGGGTGATGCGCCGGCTCGCGCCGCTGTATGCCGGCGAGATGCTGCGCCGCGAGGCCGACGGCTTTGCGCTGCTGATGCGCTCGGTGGTCTGGCAGCAGCTGTCCGACAACTCGGCGCGCCAGCTGTGGAAGCGGCTGGTGGCAGCGCTCGGGTCGGCTAGCCCCAAGGCCATGCTGGCCCTGACGGACGAGGCGGCCAAGGCCATCCGCCTGCCGCAGCGCAAGCTGGGCTATCTGCGTGATCTGGCTGCATGGTTTGTGCAAGAGCCCAAGGATGCGCTGTCCTGGGTGCATGTCGATGACGACGCGGTCATCGAGCAGCTGATGGCGCAACGCGGCCTGGCGCGCTGGGGCGCGGAGATGTTTTTGCTGTTCCATCTGGGGCGGCCCAATGTGCTGGCCATTGACGATGCGGCGCTGCTGCAGGGCATCAGCGACCATTATTTTTCGGGTGAGGCCGTCAGCCGCAGCGATGCGCGCGAGGTGGCCCAGGCCTGGCAACCCTGGGCGAGTGTCGCGGCCTGGCTGATCTGGCGCTCCCAGAATGCCATGCCACTGGGGCAGGATGCAGATTGATCTGGTTTGGCCGCATGCGGTTACACTGTCGGTCGTTATGAGAAGGCTGCCTGCGGCTTTTCTCGAGGAGAATCATTTTGGCGAAAAGAACATTCCTGGATTTCGAGCAACCGATTGCGGAGCTGGAAACCAAAATTGATGAACTGCGCTATGTGCAAAGCGAAAGCGCAGTCGATATCTCTGAAGAGATTGATCAGCTCAGCAAGAAAAGCCAGCAGCTGACCAAGGACATCTACAGCGAGCTTTCCCCCTGGCAGATCACCAAGATCGCACGCCACCCCGAGCGTCCCTACACCCTGGACTATGTGAACGAGATCTTCACCGATTTCGTCGAAATGCATGGCGACCGCCACTTTGCCGATGACCTGTCCATCGTGGGCGGCCTGGCACGCTTCAATGGCAACCCCTGCATGGTGGTAGGCCACCAAAAGGGCCGCGACACCAAGGAGCGCACCCTGCGCAACTTTGGCATGAGCAAGCCCGAGGGCTACCGCAAGGCGCTGCGCCTGATGAAGACCGCCGAGAAGTTCAAGCTGCCGGTGTTCACCTTTGTCGATACGCCCGGCGCCTACCCCGGCATTGACGCCGAAGAGCGCGGCCAGTCCGAAGCCATTGGCCGCAACATCTATGAAATGGCGCAGCTGGAAGTGCCGATCATCTCCACCATCATCGGTGAAGGTGGCTCGGGTGGCGCGCTCGGTATCTCGGTGGCCGACCAGGTGCTGATGCTGCAGTACTCGGTGTACTCGACCATCAGCCCCGAAGGCTGCGCCTCCATCTTGTGGAAGACCAGCGACAAGGCCCAGGAAGCGGCCGATGCCATGGGCATTACCGCCCACCGCCTCAAGGCCCTGGGCCTGATCGACAAGATCATCCACGAGCCCGTTGGCGGCGCCCACCGTGACCACAAGCAAATGGCGGCGCTGCTCAAGCGCGGCCTGAGCGATGCCTTCCGCCAGCTGGCCGATCTGAAGCCCGCCGAGCTGCTGGACCGCCGCTACGAGCGCCTGCAAAGCTATGGCCGTTTCTCGGACACCAAGGCTGAGCATTGATACGCGCTGCTGGCCGCCGCTGATGCTGCGCCGCTGCTGCCAAGCCTCCCTTTGCGGAGGCTTTTTGCTGTGGGGCGCGCGCCATGGCTGAGCCCGCCATTGTTACCGCGCTGAACGGCTGGCAGCCCGCACTGCCGCTGGCTGTGGCCTACAGCGGTGGGGCCGATTCCACCGCCTTGCTCTGGGCCTGCCTGCAGCGCTTTCCAGGCCAGGTGCATGCCATCCACATCAACCACGGGCTGCAGGCCGCAGCCGCGGTATTTGAAGCGCATTGCCGCGCCCAGTGCGCGGCCTGGGGCGTGCCGCTGATGGTGGTGGCGGTGAATGCCCATGCGCTGCCCGGCCAAAGCCCGGAGGATGCCGCACGCATTGCGCGTTACCAAGCGCTGACCCAGGCCGTGCTGGCTGCTGACGAGGCAGCGAAGGGCCGTATCCAGACCATGGCGCTGGCCCAGCATGCCGACGACCAGGTCGAAACCGTGGTGCTGGCGCTGTCGCGCGGCGCCGGGGTGGCCGGCCTGGCGGGCATGCGCGCGCAGTGGCAGCGCGCTGGCCTGCAGTGGGCGCGGCCCTATCTGGGGCTGGGCAGTGCGCAGATCCGTGCTGACCTGGCTGCGCTGGGCATTGCCTGGGTCGAAGACCCCAGCAACACCGACACCCGCTACACACGCAACCGCATCCGCCAGCAGGTGATGCCCGGCCTGGTGCAGGCCTTTCCGCAGATCGCGCAGACGGTGGCGCGCAGCAGTGCCAACGCAGCGCAGGCGGCCGAGCTGCTCGATGAGCTGGCGCGGATCGACCTGCAGGCCACCGGGGCGCCGCCGCGCATTGGCGCGCTGCAGGCGCTGAGCGAGGCGCGCATGGCCAATGTGCTGCGCTACTGGCTGCGCACGGCCCATGGCCAGACGCCGAGCGCTGCGCAGCTGTCGCAACTGCTGCTGCAGCTGCAGCGCTGCACCACGCGGGGCCACCAAATCCATATAAAAGTGGGCCGTGGGTATATACAGCGCCACAGAGATGTCATCGATTGGTACAATCCGCCAGTTTTGGTCTGACTAATGTACGATTCCGACGGCGTGCCAAAACACTTTGCATCAACGCCGAGCTTCGTGTTTCGTCATCGTGATATTCAATGGCACTGATCGTTCATAAGTACGGCGGCACGTCGATGGGCTCTTCCGAGCGCATCCGCAATGTCGCCAAACGCGTCGCCAAGTGGGCAAGGGCTGGCCACCAGATGGTGGTGGTGCCCAGCGCCATGAGTGGCGAAACCAACCGTCTGTTGGGTCTCGCCAGTGAGCTGGCACCCAGCCGCGCAGACAAGTCCTATTACCGTGAGCTGGACATGCTGGCCGCCACTGGCGAGCAGGCCTCGTCGGCCCTGCTGGCCATTGCGCTGCAGGCCGAAGGCGTGCCCTCGGTGAGCTACACCGGCTGGCAAGTGCCGGTGCGCACCGATGACAGCTACACCAAGGCGCGCATTGAATCGATTGACGACCAGCGCGTGCGTGCCGATCTGGACGCAGGCCGCGTGGTCATCGTCACCGGTTTCCAGGGCATTGACCCGAACGGCAACATCACGACCCTGGGCCGTGGCGGCTCGGACACCTCGGCGGTCGCCGTGGCAGCCGCCATGAAGGCCGCTGAGTGCCTCATCTATACCGACGTCGATGGTGTCTACACCACCGACCCGCGCGTGGTCTCGGCCGCACAGCGCCTCAAGACCGTGAGCTTTGAGGAAATGCTGGAGATGGCGAGCCTGGGCTCCAAGGTGCTGCAGATCCGTTCGGTGGAATTTGCCGGCAAGTACAAAGTGCCAATGCGTGTGCTGTCGAGCTTCACGCCCTGGGATATTGCATTGGATGAAGAGGCCAAATCGGGCACTCTGATCACATTTGAGGAAGACGAAAAGATGGAAAAGGCCCTCGTATCGGGCATCGCTTTCAACCGCAGCGAAGCCAAAATCTCTGTCCGTGGCGTGCCTGACACCCCCGGCATCGCCTACCAGATCCTGGGCCCGGTGGCCGACGCCAACATCGATGTGGACGTGATCCTGCAAAACATCGGCAAGGACGGCAAGACCGACTTCAGCTTCACCGTCAACCAGGGCGACTTCAACCGCACGGTTGAGTTGCTGCGCGAAGAAGTCGTGCCCAAGCTCGGCGCTGACGAAGTCATCGGCAACCCCAACATCTGCAAGGTGAGCATTGTCGGTATCGGCATGCGCAGCCACGTGGGCGTCGCATCGACCATGTTCCGCGCGCTGGCCGAAGAGGGCATCAACATCCAGATGATCTCCACCTCCGAAATCAAGACCTCGGTCGTGATCGATGAGAAGTACCTGGAACTGGCTGTTCGTGCCCTGCACACCGCTTTTGGTCTGGATTCTGCAGAAGTTTCCAAATCGGCCTGATTTTTCAGGTTAGAATAGCTGTATTGGAAACGTGACCGAGTGGCCGAAGGTGCTCCCCTGCTAAGGGAGTATGGGGTGTAGAGCCTCATCGAGGGTTCGAATCCCTCCGTTTCCGCCAATAAGATAAGCCCCAAGTGATTGATTCACTTGGGGCTTTTTCTTTGCCTAGGTGGTGCGCTCTCTAGTCATCCCTAATCCATCCCTAAATCGCTTCTTTTCGGGGTGTGGCCTGGGTGGTGATCGCTGCATTGACTGCTGCGAGATTGGCGCCTCGATCCGCTGACGGAATCCACTTTGCATAGTCGCGCATCATTACCTGCACAGAGTGCCCGTGCTGCATGGCCACCCACATGGGATTCGCGCCGGCCATGAGCGCCAGGGTTACGCT
The DNA here is from genome assembly GCF_037479395.1 of Comamonas sp. MYb21. Lineage (NCBI taxonomy): Bacteria > Pseudomonadati > Pseudomonadota > Betaproteobacteria > Burkholderiales > Comamonadaceae > Comamonas > Comamonas sp. MYb21. The sequence continues at coordinate 43,099 of NZ_JBBGZC010000013.1, forward strand.
GGTGTCCCGGCATTCCTTCGGTGCCCTGTAACGCACGCCAATGGCGCGCAAGGTGAGACGCCAGGCCCGGCGCTGCGATTGCTCATCGTGATAGGGCGCTCCAGTATTCGGGTTGTAGAACACCTCCGCATTCATTGCAGCGGTTCTTGCCCGCTGACGCTGGATCACGCTGGCGGCGCGCTGGTTCAGCTCCACAGTGCGCTCGACGTTGGTTTTAGTGCGGTCCTTTTCCATGGTCATGACCTTGGAGCGGCGAACAAGTACCGTGGCCTTGCGCAAGTCCACATCCTCCCAGCGAAGCGCTATATGTTCGCTAGCTCGCAATCCAGCAAAAAACGAGAACTCGAAATAATCCGTCATCACATCCCCAAAGCGCTTTTGCATTTCCTTGAGAATCAACTCAACCTCATCAGGCGCAAAAGGATCGGGGTTTGCTTTCTGGATCTTCTGGTTATCAATGCCTTCTACTGGATTGCTAATGCGGCTTGGTGGTTTGCAGATTAGATCGAATACCCCGCGCAATGGGATCAGAATATTATTCTGAGTTTTGCGGGATAGTCCCTTCATTTTGCGACCGGTTTCTAGATCAATCCGGTCTTTGCTCAACGTAGCCAAATGAGTGAGTACCATCTCATGGCTTATTTTCTCTGGCCGCAGCTTTCCAAATGTGGGAATCCAATATGCATTTAGGTGGCGAACATAAATTGCGTGAGTTGAATACTCCAAGCTCCGGGCGGAGAGAGTGACCCATACCTTAGACCACTCTAGGAATGTCCGCATGCCAGCTTCGCTCTCTGGCTGATGTTGCTGCAGGTGCTTGTAGTCGGGGAAATGCGCTGCGAAGCTAAAGGTTCCGTGCTTGATTTCTTCGACTATGGTGGCTCGCAGCCTGGCTGCGTGTTTAAGGTTTGCGGCGGTCGGGCGAAGATCGAGCGTAGGGGATACCTGCTTTTCGTTCCAGGTGAAACGAACCTCTATGCGGTCGCCTCGCGGTCTAACACCTCCTGTCGTTGCTTTGCGGCCCATTGGTTATAACCTTCCATATCAATCAAAATATTGTTATCCGGGGCGCGAACATATTCCTTGCCTTCAATCCAAACTCCCCGGTGAATCTTTGTCTCAACTGCGCGATCAGAGTATCCAGTCTCTGCGCAGAATTTGACGATACGTACAAATCGTGCGACCATCATGGCTCCTTTCGGATCTTATTGACCTTGCTCAGCGCCCGCTTTGCGGTGGTGAGGTGCAGGCTTTGCACCTCATGCTGTGCTTGGTCCTGCTCATTCTTGAACCCGTCGCGCTTCCATTCGCGCAATACGATTGCCATCCAGTTGACGGCATGCCAAAGGGCTACCGTCTCAACCTTGGCCAACTTGGTCGGGCCCGCAGCCTTTTGTCCGGCCTGCAGTTTTTTCGTTGTCCCGCTGCTCATCCCAGAACTCCCAAATCACCATCAGTGATCCGTTTGGCGCTTGTGAGCAGGTAATTCACCCCGTGCAGCACGCCGTCATCGTGTTCAGTTGCGTATGGCACAGTCAGAGTGAGTAACTTGCAGATGGAAGTAGACGCGTCAGGAAGGTCGCCTTTCGTGAGGGTTCCCACTTCATCGCGGTCAAGCCTCGCCTCTGTCTCGCTGAGATAAGCGTTCAAAAGATCCCGGAAGGCGAAAATTACATCCTCACCAGCTTCGTCGGCATAGTGGTTGAGGACATGGCGGGCGCAGTCCATGTGCAAATGAGCCTGCCAAAACAACTCTTTCAGTTGCTCTTGAGAGAATTGTTTTCCATCGAGTGGAGTGGGACTTGGTGCTGGCGCAGCCTCCCGACTTGGCCGTGGCACATCGGTGAAGATCATTTGATGCACAGGCATGCCGGCAATGATCGCCAGGCGCTCCGCGGCGTTGTTGATGTGCAGCGTGCGCTCCACTGATTCGTCATCGCCAGGTACAAGCCGTGCAGAATTTATGCATGCCGCTATGTCGTAGACGGTGTTCTCCGCATTCGAGTTCGAGAAGTGACCTTTGGCGGCATCGAACGCGATCATGGCTCCAATGGAAAGCAGCCGGTCGGACTCTCCGCTGAATGCATGATCTTCATCGGTTCCACTGGCCTGCGCCAAGAAGTCTCCAACTTCTGCAAACAGGGCTGAGTCTTCCAAAATTGAATTCGCTGGCGTTTGCGCAGGAACTGGTGCGAAGGATGCCACTTTGCGGCCGCGAGCTTTTGCAGGTGGCTTTTCAAGAACGGCATTCATGCTTGCACTCCTTTTCCCGCTTCTGCGAAATTGGGCCCATAGGTCCAACGCTCGAAGTCCCCGACGATGTCGCCACCCAGGGCATCATCTGCAGCAGCGCCGATGTATTGGGTAATGGCCTGAGCCCCACCAAGCAACACTTGGCTCTCGTAGCCGATCTTTGAGTCTGCCTGCATCTGCATGAGCAGCTCGTTCACGGTGCCTGCCTGCTGGGCGACGAACTCAAGCACTCGGCGCTGTTGAGCATGGGTCTTCCCCAGTGGCGGTGGCTCAATGCGGCGGATCGGCGGCATCGGGCGGTCGCGGAATGTCCTGATGCCAGCGAAGGTGGTCAAGGCCCGGAGAGCTTCCAGCGTGCCTGGCAGGCCTGCAATTGCTGCGTGCAGGCGTTCCGCATATTGGTCGATATGCTCAAGCACAGCTGCAGTTGCTATGGCCACTGGCATGTCTGGGCGTGAGGCCTTTTCGATCAGTGAAGAAGTGGTGAGCACATGGGAGCGCAACAGTTCCAGGCTTGCGAGCGCTCCCATGGGAGGGCCGTCAGCTTGATCAGGATTAAGCAGGTGAAAGATCACGGTGTCGCAATCTATTGCTGCACCCAATGCTTCCGGCATACCCTTCATCTCAGCCTCAGACAACTCGGTGCAGAGGTAGTGAAGAATCTTTAGCGCTTCCTTCTGCAGGCGCTCGGCCTCTGTGGGTTGCGGCGGCACTGGACTGCCGTGCTTAGCCTGCTGGCGCGCAGGGCTCCGCTTGGCCTCCGCTTTGGGAGGCGTCATAATCTCGGACATGATTCGGTCCTTGTGAAAGAGTGGCGGGTCTAGAAACCCTTGAGCAGGTCAGAGCGCTCAGGGGTTTCGCTTTGGTGGGTCACGCTGCAGAGCCTTGTGGGCCAGACTGTGCGGGGCTGCTGGAGGTCTTGCGCTTGGTTGTTTCGGCGGGCAAGTTGTCGCGCACCACGTTGACGACAGACTCATACCAGTCGATCTGCAGGCCGGAATGATCGTTCTCGGCTTTGTAGTCGTGGATCTCGCCAAACTTGGTGCCGGCCTCTGTCAGAACGTAGCCGTCCTCCACTTTGCGCTGCAGGCCCAGTGCCAGCAGCACCTTGTTGACTGCTTGGCCGCTCACCTTAGCCCGGCCTGTCTGCTCTTGAATGCGCTGCCCGATCTGGGTAGGGTTCAAGTGGACCATCTGGTCCAGTGGCAGTGCAGGGAGGGCGCGGCGAAAGTCGCTGAAATCCAGGCCCGTCTGCTCGGAGAACGCTTTGAGCTTCGCAGCCGCCAGTCGGCCAAGTCGGATGCCCGGTACGTTCTTGATGGCATCGCCGACGAAGTTAATGAGCTTCACCTGCTCCAGCGCTGTGCGGCCGCGAATGTGGGCAGATTTGGGCGGCGCAGCAACTTCCTGGGCGCGGAAGTAACCAGTGACGAGCTGGCGCTGTACTTGCCAGGCTAGATCGTCGGTGAAGGACTTCACCAACATCAGGTAGCCAGACTCGGTAACCAAGATGCCCTTAGCAGTGCGCGGCGCGAAAGCATCGCCCAGCGACTGCGTACGGATTTCGTCCGCAGTCACTTCATAGAAATCCTCACCTTCAACGAGACGATGTTTGTGCTCATTGAATGTGCGGCGGGCTGTCCCCTCCGGACGGGCATGCACCTCATCAATCTGTGCGAGTGTGGCCACGCGCTGGCCCCGGTACTCGATCACCTGCAGGTCCGTGTCGTTGATCTTGACGATATTGCTCATTGCGGTACTCCTTCCAGGTTTGCGGGGGTGCCCTCGGGCTTGCGGGACTTGCGCAGCAGCTCGCGGATCAGGCCATAGGCGTAAGCGGTCGCGTTCTCCCGGTCTTCCATCACGAATTGCTCCATGACAGTGGTGGCCATGTGAAACGAGGCTTCATCCACGGTGTCGCCCTCGCAGTGCTGAATCCAGGTTTCGTGGGCCGTCTCTTCGCCGAGCTTGAAGGCATCGTCTCGCTCGGTATCGACCGTGATCTGCGGGGTCACGGTGCTATCTGTTGTCACTTTCATGGGGTTCCTTTCTGCGCGACTTCGCGCTCCAATAGACGAACGATCAGACTGTTCAAGCTGATGTGCTCTTGCTTCGCATGGGCCTTGGCAGCTGCCTGCAATGCAATGGGCACTCTTAGGGTGAAGGTGACCTGATCTTGTTGAGTTTGCATAGATCACTCCTGATCGGCTTCACTTTGAAGCTGGTTTTTAATGTACTTCGGCTTCATTTTGGTGTCAACACCATTTTGAAGCCGTCGCATAGAATCGGGGTATGGCACAAGACGACTACATCCGGACCGCGCTGCGGGTCCCTCCTGATCTGCACAAGGTCATACATGCGGCCGCTGACAAAGCTGGCCGTAGCTTCAATGCACAACTTGTGTTCCTACTTGAAAAAGGGCTCAAGGCTCCAGAGGCTTACATTCAGGCACCAAAAAGCATTGGTTCGCTGGATCCGGATGGTGAATACCGCGAGAAGGATCCCAAGGAGCTGTTTGCAGAGATGGCGGCTTTGATCAGAAGGGCTTCGTTTCTAGCAAACGTCTTCGAGTCGTATGCAGACGGTCCTCCGGACATGCCCGATATTTCTCAAGTACCCGATTGGGCCGCTGGAGCCCCGTCCAATACAGTTACTCCTGTGGAGCCAAAGGGGCGCCGTCTAAGAACTCCCAGGCCTGTCGTCGCACCAGAGGTTTCCAAGAAGAAGTCATGATCCACTGCGGCTGCAAAGGGCAACCTTTTGCCAGCCGCCGGCAATCAGGTTGCGCAGAATGTCCGGGGTCTCGTTGCGGTCCATCCCGTCTTTGTCCTCCAGGTGCTGGTACACCTGCAGCGCTTCATCCTTGGAGCGTGGTGGGATCTTGGCCAGCATTGCAAAGCAGTAATCGTCGTGTGCGCGGCCGGCAGGATCGGCGTCACTGGTGTAGATAGAAAAGATGTTGCGCAGCCAGTAGAGCGAGTCCCAGTAGTCCTGCTCATAGAGGCAGTCAGAGAGCGTATGCGGCACAAGCTCTGGGTGCTTGGCGAAGCGTGCAGCTGCTTCCTCTAGGTCGTACACGCCCCAGTCTTTATCGCGCTTGAGTCCCCGCACGGCCTTTTTGCAGAGCGTCTCCGCTGGCGTCATCTCGAATAGCGCCTTCTCACTTCCAAAGCGAGCTAGAGCCTCATCCTGGCGAGCCTTTTTCTTGACGGACGATTGGGCTAAGTCCTCCAGGTTGGCAAAGTCAAAGCCACCGAATACAGCTGCCAAAGCGTTGCCGCCACTTGCTCGCACCAGGTAGTCGCTGTATCGCCGTTCAAGGTCCTTGGCGGGTGTTTTGATCTTCTTGAAGGCCTCCAGCGCATTCTCGATCAGCGCCGGGTGTGCCGTCTTGATGCAATCGCGCAGCCATAGCACTGCGTCGAGCTCACGGTCGCCGGTTTCATTCTTTGGCGCGGGCGTCTGCACGGTGGCCAGTGCTGTGCTGGCGCTGAGCGCGATGGGAGGAAGTGAGAAGAGGGCGCGGAATTCTTGGTTATCGGTCCTGGTGTCCTTACAGGCGCTGGCGGACAGCGCGTTCAACTTCTGCGCGGCCGTCGTTGCGCACGTTGCCCCAGACCAGGCCACAGGCCCAGGCTGCAGCCGTGGCCCAGCTGGCGCCGGCCCAGCGGCGCATGGTGAAAAGTCGGTAGGCGAGGGTGATTTGTTCGGCCATTGCGGCTCCGTTGTCAGTGCCCGGGTGGGCGGGTTATCAGTGGCCGCAGGGCAGGCCTTCGCCTGGCTGTGGTTCGCGTTCTACGGGGCCGCCGCAGCTGCCGCAGCGGAGAGGAGCGGAAGAGTTGTTTTCAGCCATGTTGGGCTCCAGAAATGGAAATGCCCGCTCAGGGGCGGGCTGGGTTGAAGGGTGCCGGGCCCTGAAGGGCGAACCAAGCGCGGAGGAGGACGCGCATGGACCGGCGAAAACCGATTAAACGAATACTCCAAGGGCATAATCTCCGGATACAGGAGGTTACGAAATGTCGATGTCCGCTGAGGGTCAGTTTCGCTTGGAGGGATGCACGGTCTTGGGCGCTAACGGCTTTCCGTTTGCTGCCGGGGGCACCTTGAGCGTGCAGTTTGATGAGGGGGCAGTGAACTTTATTGGGCCAGGACGAAGTGCTTTGTTTAGCTATGCTGAGCTTGCCGAACTAAATATCTCGGGCCCGGGTTCTGTCACTACAGGGGGCGGGTTTGTCGGGGGTGGATTTGGAGTCGAGGGAGCGCTTCAAGGAATGGCGATAGCTGCGGTGTTGAATCTCATTTCCACACGCACGAAAATCCATACCTTCCTCACTTTCATAGCCAACTTCGGCGAGATCCACCTTCACTATTCGGGGATGGAGCCTAGTGCTCTGAGGATCGCGCTGGCGCCTGTCTTTGTGAAGCTGCGCCGTCTGGAGCCCAGTTGGATTGCTAATAGAACAAACATTCTGGATAACCAGTTGGCGGCAGGAGCTATAGATCGAGAAGCGCATGGTGCTGCACTGCGCCGGCTGACTGTCACTTCGGATTGGAAGGACCCGGTTCTAGAGGTACGGGATCTAAAGGCTCTGAAACATGCTAGTGACAGAGCACTACTTGAAAGCGCTCCAAAAGGAACCTGTCCAAACTGCAGCGACGTTATCCCAGTAATCTCCGAGTCCTGCCCGAAGTGCAAAGCAGCCTTTGGCATCGGCTCAGCCTGGCAGATTCTTCCGTTATAGATTTAAAACCTAAGTCTTCTGTCGCAAGGCGCGGGCCACCTGCTGAGGGGCTAGGCCAGACTCTTGGCATCGTTTTGGATAGATGCTGCGGATGCACTTACGTGTCTCTCGTACTTCCTTGCCTTCGGATCAAATTTCTGATCAGGGAAGAATGCTGCCTCAACGGCGCGAAGAGAGGTGATGCCGAATCCTTCGACGCGCAACAGTCGTTCGGGGTAGTTCGCCCGGATCTGTTCAATGGTGTCTATGCCAGCTCTTGCGAGCCTCCGCGTAGTGCGCGTGGACAGCAAACTGGAAATCTTGGCCGAATCGTTCATTGATATTTTTGTGTCGATGGTTTGAGTTCGATAGATTATTTCATGATGCGTGTGCTTTAAATGTTAGCTATCGTTTCTTTGTTTGATTTCTATCAAATCTATCTAGAGGAGGCCTAAGCCCTCTGTCACAAGGCTTGGGTTTCCCGCCCGGATACGCTCCGGGCAGGCGTGCTGGGATTCCAACCAGCATTGCCGTTCCTGTTCTCGGTCGCATTCACCTCACCAATTGAGCCTTGCAGGGCTACGGCTGGGCACCGCGCAGAGCAGCGGCCGTGCCCGCTGATGCAATTGGCCGGACGAATGCCCCACAGGCGGGGCACGCAACATCGGCGCCTGACTTTTTAAAGACCTGGAGGGGGGCTCGCTCGATCACTGGCACCCATCGCCTGTTGCAACTTCTGCGTGGTCATCCCGGTGTGTTGGGCCTGGCCTCCAGCTGCCAGCGGTGATTCACCGGCTTAGGTCCCTACGCATACCAATCGCTTCGGGGTGGCTGGATCGCTTTTTGTTGCTGCGACGGTTGAAGTATAGTGAATCTATCCTTAATGTCAAGCTAACCTATCCCTTGATGAATAGAAAAAATAGTCTCTGCGTGGCTGCGTGCGGTTCACAAGGGAGATAGATTTCTTTCAGGCAACAAAAAACCGCCCTAAGGCGGCTTGAAGGTGAAGTGATTTCAACCTAGAAGCAGGCGGCGTCAATTCCGGAATTTGCTGCCACATCGATGTGTGGATATCGGTTGCCGGTGGACTCAATGGTCCCAGAGTTGTTGCTTGCGGCAAATCGCTTAAAGCCAACATATGCGCCGTAGCTGTTCTTACCGTTGACCTCTCCACAAACAACTTTGCCATTGGTGAAATGCATCACACGAACATTGCGAAACTGAGCAGCAGCTGGATCTTTCAGGTTGCGCGCGATTGCTTCCTGAGCGCTTGCCTTCAGATCATCCTGAGACTTCCCACTGTCCAGAAACATCTGAGACTCACTGGAGTACAGAACAACCTGTTGGTAAGCCGCAGACTGCAAGCGATCTAGCGGCGTTGGCCCGGTCGCACATCCTGTAAGAGCTGCTGTTGCAGCAATTGTGATAGCAAACTTTTTCATGTCCCCTCGATTCCATCAATAAGGTTCAAACGCATCGGGTGGCACGCTTCCTGCCACGCGATGGATCTTATCAATGTCGACCATGTCGATGGTCATTGGCGTGTACCCATTGTTGATGCTCAGCAGCTGCACCTCGCCATCCCGCGACCAGTTGAGCAGCTTCAGCAACTTCTTGCCATTATTCAGCGCCACCACTACATCCCTGCCGGGCTGTGCTTCGATATTTGGGGTGATCACTACAAACTCGCCAGCCCTGTACCGTGGGTGCATTGAGTCGCCTTTGACTCTCAGTGCATACGCACCAGGATCTTGGGCCCAGTACATCACGAAGCCTTCCCCATGTCCAACTGGGTATTGCAGTTCTTCAAGGTAGCCATCATCACCGGCCTTAACGCTTCCCACTACAGGGATGGCGCGAGCCTGGCGCAGCTTGGGCGCTTCATCTGCATTTGCTTCTGGAGCTGTGGTTGAGTTTGGTGCCGGATAGCCAGTGACATCTGCGATGCGCTGAACCATCTCAAAGCTAGGCGAGTGCAGGCCTTTCTCCCAATGACCGACGTTGGCCTTAGTGCGCCCAACAGCTTCACCAAGCTGTTCCTGTGTGAGTTTTCCGTGCTTGCGAGCCGCGCGCACCCAGTCATTAAGTTCCATATAGCAATCGTATAGAAATACTTTACACAATGTGGATAGAATATATTGCCTGTAAAGTCTAGAAATGCTATCCTCTGGCGATGCAAAACCCAATTGACACCGCCGCCGAAGTGGTCGGCTCTCAACAAGCTCTAGCGGTGGCCTTAGGTGTCACCAAGGCTGCTGTCTGGCAATGGAAGAAGCAAGTGCCAGTTATTTACTGCCTGCGCATCGAGCGACTGACCGCTGGAAAGGTCAGCCGCAAAGATCTTCGGCCCAACGACTGGCATCTGATTTGGCCAGATCTCATCGAGCCAGCCACCGCTTAGGCCGCAGCCTTCGCCATTTCCACCCGGCTACCCGTGAACCGAATGACTGCCTCCCCGCTTATCCAATTCACCTCTAAGCATGAGGTTTGGAGCGTGCGAGTGGTGCGCCCATCTGCATCAACGTTGGTGGTGACGCTGGTTCGCATGCTGTTGTGGATCTGCTTGCCCAGCAGTTGCGGGCGGCGGGCGGTGGCGGAGGTGTTTTGCGTTTTCATGCAGCCAGTATCTGAAAGCTGCGCCAGTTGAACAACATCCAGAAACAGAGGTAACGGATATGAACCCCCAAGATGCACTGCGCCAGATGGCCAAGAACTACCCAGGCGGTTACGAGAGCCTGGCGCCCCGGGTCGGCAAGACCGCCGAGGTGCTGCGCAAGGAGCTGTCTGGCGATCCGAAGTTCAAGCTGGGCCTGAGCACCGCCACGCTAATTTCTGAAATCTGCATCGAGGCCAACACGCCTCATTGCCATGACTTTGTGAATGCGATTGCGGCCGATGGCGGAGGCTTTGTGCGCTTGCCCGTGGTCGAGATGGAAGGCGGCCCATGCGTGCATCGCTCGATTTCCAGCGTCACGCAGGAGCTGTCTCATGTGGTCAGCGCCGCACTGGAAGGCGATGCAGATGGCGTGATCTCAGACAACGACCTGGCCCGCATCCATAAGGAAGCTGCAGAGGCGCTGGCTGCGGTCCAGTTGCTGATCCAGACCGTGGAAGCAAAGCACAAACAAGGCAAGAGCGCTGTGCGCGCTGACGCTGCGGCTTAAAGGTTATGCCAGCGGCCAGGGTAGCTCCCGCACAGCAGATCCACCACCTGCCGGCCGCTGGCCTTCTATCTGTGGTGTTCCTTCATTTTGTGGTGGACACATGCCAATAGCAGTACAGCAGCAAGACGAGATTCAAGTCTCATTCGCCCAGGGCGGCCAAATCGTCATCACCCAGGAGCCTTCTGATTTGCAGAGTGCCTCCAGCAATGTTTTCGTGGCAGTCACCAACGTGGATGCCCTGATCCGCGCAATCCGCGCTGCCAAGCGCCAGGCGCTGGAGAGGGAGGGCTGAGTATGGCAGGTGACTGGATCAAGATGCGCGGCAATCTGTGGGATGACCCACGGGTGGCCGCTTTGGTGGACGCCACCGAGACCACTGAGGCGGCAGTAATCGGCGGGCTCTACTGGCTGTGGACTACTGCTGATCAACACACTGAAGACGGCCTGATGCCTGGCCTGACCTTGCGGCAGATCGACCGCAAAACGGGCGTGCCTGGTCTTGGAAAAGCCCTGTGCGAAATCGGATGGCTTGCGGAAAGGCCCGAGGGAGTTTGCTTGGAAAACTTCACCGAACACAACGGGGCGTCCGCAAAGCGTCGCGCTACAGAAGCCCAGAGAAAAGCAAATTCGCGCAAGCCGTCCGCATCTGATGCGGACAACAAGCGGACAAACGCCGGACAGGATTCGGACGAAATCCGCCAAGTAGCGGAGCTAGAGAAAGAGAAGAGAAGAGAAGAGAAGAGATAAATAACACCGTAGCTAACGCTACGGGCGGCGATGCCGCCGGTCTGCCAACAGAGCTGCCGAAGGATGAGCTTTGGAAGGCAGGGAAGTCGCTGTTGATGCAGGCCGGCATGCCGAAGGCGCAGTGCGGGAGCTTTGTCGGCAAGCTTGTGAAGGACTACGGGGAGGGGGTGGTGGTAGAGGCAGTGAGAGCCGCTGTGGTGGCCAGGCCGGCAGACCCAGCGCAGTACATGAAGGCTGCCTGTATGCGAGCTGTTGGCAAGCGTTCTGGAGGCGGGCCGACAGCTGGCACCCAGCAGCAGGAATTCGATAAGGGCTACTACGAAGGTGCGGAGAGCTGGGGATGACTGATACACGAAATGAAAACTGCCCCACCCATGGGGACTACACCTCCCGCGTGAACGCAGAGACAGGCCGCTGGACGCGTTGCTGGGGCTGCGTGGAGGCGGAGATTCAGGCGCAAGAGGCGCTGGACCGTCAGCGGGAAAAAGCTGCAGAGGCTGGCCAGGTGCTGGCGCAACTGATTGACAGCAGCGGCATGGAAGGCCGCATGCTGCGCGCATCGTTCGACAACTACGAGGCAAGGGAGCCCGCACAAACGGTCGTGCTTGCTGCGTGCCAGGCCTTTGCTGAATCCGTGGACCTGGATGGCAGCCGCAATCTGTGGCTTATCGGGCCGCCTGGCACCGGCAAGACGCACCTTGGCAGCGCAATCGTGAGCCACCTCATCCGTGAGCGCGGCATCCCTGCTGCGATCTACAGCGCCCGGGAGATTGTGCGGATGCTGCGCGCTACCTGGGGGCGCAATCGTGACGAAGACGCCGAAACCGAGAGCGAGGTGATTGACCGACTGGGCGAGATTGGCCTGTTGGTGCTCGATGAGGTCGGTGTGGGCTTCGACAAGGAGGCCGAGCGCACCCAAATTCTCGATGTGATCGACCGCCGCTACAAGCTGGGCCGGCCCACTGTGGTGCTGTCCAACTTGCACGCCAAGGATGTGAGGCCAGTCTTGGGCCCCCGGGCATTCGACCGGCTGCGCGATGGTGCTGAGATGCACGTTTGCGCCTGGGAAAGCCACCGCAAGGAGAAACGATGAACGCAAGAAGTGGCTTTGACATGCAAGACTTTGAATCGCAGTTCCCCGCTGAGGCGGTGCCCATGTGGAAAGACCCGTCGCTTGTTCCGGAGCAGAGCGTTCTGGGAGCGCTGCTGAGCGGCGGCGCAGAGGCCTTTGACCAGGCCGCTGGTCATGTGTCGGCCGGCAGCTTCGCTCATCCACTGCACAAGAGCATCTGGAGCGGGGTGGAGGGGCTGGTGCTGGCGGGCCGCGATGTTGACCCCGTGGTGGTTCTGCAGGAGCTGCAGGGCAAGGTCGATGATGCGTATGCAGACGGGCTGCCGAGCTACCTCAACAACCTGACCGGCTCTTTCGCCTCGGTGCGGATGGTCACGCACCATGCTCGCATTGTTGCCAACCTGCACCGGCTGCGCCGGGTGGCGGATGCCTCGGCAAAGGTGGGCGAGTTGCTCAAGGATAAATCGCTCTCAGCCGAAGAAATCTCTGGTCAGGCTGTGGCGCTGTTTGATGCCATCGCTGATGAGCGCATGACCTCCGAAGCGAAGTCGGTCGGTGAGCTGACCATCCCTTTCCTTGACGAGTTGGAGGACCTGGCAGACGGCAAGGCCGTACTGGGGCGCGAGACGGGCATTACGAAGCTGGACTACATCCTGGCTGGCGGCACATATGACGGGCAGCTGATCGTCATAGCTGCGCGGCCAAGCGTGGGGAAGTCGTCCTTTGCCCAGCAGCTGGCGCTCAACCAGGCAGAGCGGGGCTATCCCTCCGCATTCCTGGGTATGGAAATGAACGAGAAGGAGCTGATGCGCCGCACGGTGGCCAATCTCGGCCGGGTGCCGCTGCGCCTGCTCAAGACGGGCAAGCTCAGCCCTGATGACTACGGCCGAGTGCCCGACGCCATGGAGCGCGTGCGAGATCTGCCGCTGTACTTCGAGTTTTGCCCAGGCGTAAACCTGGCAGAGATCTCCGCGAAGATCCGCAAGCTGGTGCGCAAGCACAAGGTCAAGCTGGTGGTCATCGACTACCTGCAGCTGATGGCCGCCACTGATGAGCGCAAAGATCGCCGCGTACAGCTCGAAGAGATCACCCGCAACCTCAAGCGCCTGGCTGGCCTGTTGGGCATCACCATCGCGCTGCTGTCCCAGCTCAATCGGGAGGTGGAAAAGCGCTCCAACCCCAAGCCCCAGCTTTCCGACCTGAAGGAGTGCGGTGCCATCGAGGAGGACGCCGACATTGTGCTGGTGCTGTGGGACCACAAGAAGGGCGACATCGATGAGCCATCCATCAAGGGACTCGGCGCCATCAAGGGCCGGGACTTAGGGCAGAGCGACATGGCCCTGCACTTCGAGGGCAAGTATCAGCGTTGGTCCGAATCCACCGAATCCCTCACCAGTAACACCAACACCACCGGCGCCACACGGGCGCACAAGAGGTATCCCGATGACTACTAAGCCAGCAGAGGCAACGCATGTGCTCCTGTGGAGCCAAACCCAATCAGCGCTGCATGTAGAGCCAGTGGAGTCAATGCTCAAGTGCAACCGCCGGGCCTACGTCGAGAACGCCTGTTCTGACTGGGTGCCCATCCACCTGGGGTCTGAGGACGAATGCCGAACGGCGTCAACCCTTGTCATGAACACCCTGAGCCAGCGACCAGCTGGCGCTACCCATCCCCAATAACCGAAACGGAGCCCGAATGAACTTTGCAGAGACAGCAGCACTATCCACCCCAGCGCGCCGCAGCGGCCGGGGCTATGTGGACATCACCCATGTGTTGCCTGAGCATCGTGCAATGGATGCACGCCTAGCCAATTGGGGGCGCTGGTGCCATGGTCCTAAGCGCCGCGAAGTATGCCCCATGTTCCGTGGCATGCCTCGTCAGCCTCAGCTGCGTCAGCCGGGTGATGTCGCGCCCGAGCTGATGGACTCTATGGACGCGGCGAAGGTTGCCAAGGCGGTGGCCGGCTTGCCTGAGAAGCACCGTGCCGCATTGAACTGGTGCTATGTGATTGACCCGCGCAGCAAGGAAGCCAGCCCAGGCCGCGCATGCAAGAAGCTGGGCACCAGCCTGCAGGGCCTAGCCGATCTGCTGCGTGATGCGCGTCAGATGCTGATCAACAGGGGGGCGTGACATGAGCTGCGCCAACCGTGAGGAGCGACCACTGAGCGAGGCTGAGCGCCTGGTCAATGTCCACTACCTGGGCCACTGTCTCCATGAGAACCGGAGCGTGTGGCTAGATCGAAATATTGGTTGGCGCAGTCGTTGCTGGGGCTGCCGGCGAGAGATTGTCATCTCGGGTTACAGCCGAGTGGGCAGGCTACCGGATGACGTGCTCGCCCGAGCTTGGAGCCTGGAGCATATCCAGCCCGCCTCTAGCCCGATCACCGGAGCGCAGTTGAAGCATGTCCTAGAGCAAGCTGGCTGGCAGGTCCAGCTCATGGGGCTGAATGGAAGGACTGTTTGCGAAGTGCGCCAGGGCGACGCTATCCACCGAACGAGATTCTTTGATTCCTGGGAGGCGGCAGTTGTTGAGGCTGGCGCAATGACGCTGAAAAACTACGGATCGAGTCGTTGCGCTTGCCCGATTTGTGTGGTACAGTCACCCCATTGACTGAGCAACAGCACAGAGTCGCATATCCTATGTGGAGGCGGCAGTGTTTGCAAATGCTCAGTGATTGAGCTCTCCACTTCGGAGGGCTCTTTTCGTTCCAGCTTTCATTATTGTTATCAATGTCCATTTACCAATAGAGCGAGAATAGGGCACTCGTTTTAAAGGCCTCCACTGCTTACGGTGACGCCTTCACATATTGGATGCCGAATGTTGCCCGAAATTGTCGTATCTCATGAAGAAGCAAAGATGCTTCGCTCGTTCACTTTGCAGGATGGTTTCACGACCTTTGGGCGATTTCTAGACAGCGAGATCTGCATGGATGACCCCAGTGTCAGCCGGGATCATGGAGCGTTCTCTTTCCGACGCGGAGTGTTGATGATCGAAGATCACGACAGCTCTAACGGGATTCTCATGAACGGCATCAAGATCAAGCGGAAGGTCTTGCATGGTGGTGATCGACTGACCGTTGGGCCATTCGAAATCCATGTCAAACGGGGCACGGTCGAACCCGGAAATTCAGGGAAATAGTCTTCCGAATTTTCATTGCATACCTCGCCTAGTGCGGGGTTTTTTCATGTCCAGCTGCAGCAAGCGCGGCCCGCACCCGAGCGATATGAAGGTGCGGCATCTCCTACTGAGAGCTTCCCAGTGCTTGAAGAAGCGAACAGCAACCCCAGCCCATGAGGGTTGTCTGATGGGGCTATTGGAATTTTTCTGTATCGCCGTATACGCCGCCCTGTGGAATTCCATAAGACAG
This sequence comes from Comamonas sp. MYb21, assembly GCF_037479395.1. Classification (NCBI taxonomy): domain Bacteria; kingdom Pseudomonadati; phylum Pseudomonadota; class Betaproteobacteria; order Burkholderiales; family Comamonadaceae; genus Comamonas; species Comamonas sp. MYb21. Next base: position 58,425 of record NZ_JBBGZC010000013.1, read on the forward strand.
GTTGTTTTCATCGAAATCAATCTTTACAGCGCGACTGCGATGTCCTCCCGTGAAGCCGTTGACCTTGGCATAAGACCAGATGAACGTCTTACCTTGGTTGGTGATGGAGTTCGGCTTTCCTCCCATGATCTGGACCACCTGCTCTCGCGTCATGCCGTTTTGAATCTCATTGGCTTGCTTGATGCTGAACTTGTGGCCAGATGATGCGCAGCCGAATAAGGCCAGCGCCAAGATGAGTGTGAGTAGCTTTTTCATGATCGGTCAAAGTAATTGATCAGTAATTCTAGCGAAAAGTACATATTGTTTCAGAGCCAGTTACCGCAGAGCGGGCTCTCCTCACACGCGACCTGCACACTTGGAGCCTAGCCCCTGCGACCTTGTAAATCATTTGGGAATGAAGGAAGAGGGGATCGGCAATCTACTGGCGCGGCTAACTGCAACGGCTAAGGGTTTGGGCTCCAAGCTTAGCGATACTCTGTCAAGGAAATCTTGGAGGTAGTCATGGTCAACTTGGTCGATGAGATTCCAAGCTCTACGGGCATGAGGCAATAGCTCGATATTTATCGCCGCTCGGAGTGAGAGTAGCCAAATCGGAATACCGCTAGCTATCAACTGACTTACTTCGTCAGGGCTTTTATGAAGTTGTTTCTGAACGCCAATCAGCCGCAAATTCAGCTTACTGATCTCTCCTGCGAGCTGATTGTCGTAAGAGCCCTCGTCATAAAGAAGGGGAACAGCCCTTTCGAAAGTGCTGATGGAGTGTGACCGACAGTCCTCCACGATGAAAGCGAACGCTGTGTTTGTCGCAGCACGTAGTTGAGTCCTCTCCATCAGGCCGTAAGACTCGACAACAGACAATAGACGGTGAGCATCTGAAGTTGCGGCCCTTGTCGCCGCATTTTTAAACCAGTCGCTAAATATGCCCATCGCACGGCCCTCCTCAAACGTCAAAAGGCTGAATCATAAGGCTAAATTATTGGGCTGGCCCAGAGTTTCAATGGGGACTCCTAAGGCAGCTCTGCCAATGTTGACCTCAGCCTTGAAGATGCTGGACGCTAACGCAGGAGCAAATCCCGATGACTCCTGCCGCCAAATGTCTATTTTTTTGCAGGGCAAGGAAAGGCCTTGACCAGTGCATGATTGATTAATATCAACGCGGTGTCATGACGATCCTTTGGATTTTTTTCCAGATAAACGAATACAACATCAATCACCTGACTAAGAGGTGCTTGGTTCGGTGTACAGAAGAGGCCAATTACATCTCCCATGTCGCGAAGGCCTTGAACATAGCCAGTCGCCTTACCTACGTTGATCGCAGCTTTTGAGGGTTGGCCGTCAGTAATTTTGCGCAACTCCCTAAGGTCGGTGTACAACTCATTTCCCGTGTACGCATTTGCGGCCCGACAAGTAAGCAGTAACAAAATGGGGGCGAGGCGATTAAACATATCCAACTCCTACATCGATGTAACGAGATTTTACAGGGAGAGCCTATGGCAAGAATCAACACACCGCCAAGTCGCATCCAGATGGCGGAGACACGGCAGATCGCCAGGGCCCCACGTATCGCTGCAACCCCCCGCACCCGTGGCCGCAAGTGGATGACCAAGCGGGATAGGTGGCTGCAGGCCAATCCGCTGTGCTGCGACTGCCAGGCCGAGAACAAGGTGGCGGCAGGCCAGGAGGTCGATCACATCATCCCCCTGTGGCGGGGCGGGGCAGACGATGAGAGCAACTACGCAACCCGATGCATCCCGCACCACGCGGCCAAGACGAAGCGGGAAGCTGCGGATAGGGCAAGGACGGCCTCAATCTGAAGGCATATGCATAATTCTCGGTATGCAAATCAGTGATACCCAGGTGTTTGCCGCATTTCTCCGCGAACTTGCGGACCAGATTGAAGGCGACAAAAGTTGCTATATAAGCGCTCACTGCACAGAGCGGGAGCGCAGTCCTATCTACTTTGGGGTGCAATTGGTCGATGGTGTTGTTGAGCCAGTAGTTGTCAACCACTCACCTCGGACCATCACCATTAAGGCCTACGTGCACTTGCCGGGCGAGGCCCCCGATCAGGCGGGCCCAGAATTGCAAACCAAAGTGGAATAGTCCCGATGACTGGCTGCCACGAGCAAAGCCAACCTGACGCGATCTGGCAAGCCGGAGGGGCATGCCCGGCATGGGGGTACGCCACCAAAGGCTAGGAGGCCCTCGACGGAAACCGCCCTGTTCCGCATTCGCACAAAAATGCCCCCGTATGAATTCCATAGGGGGTGAATTCAAACAATCAAAGGAGGGTCGCCATGCCAAGAGGTGGCGCGCGGCCTGGGGCTGGCCGACCAAAGAAACAGCCCACAACGAACCCCAAGACAGCGAAAGCGCCGCCCGCCCCGGCGAATCCGGCGCAAGTAGATGGCGAGGGGTACAAAACCAATCCCGAATGGCCGTTTGGCCAAGAGCGGCCCCCGGAAGCTCCAAAGCCAGCCGACCTCAGCGCCTTAACGCCGCTGGATTACATGCTGGAGGTGATGCGCAATCCAAATGAGGAGCCTGCGACACGCCGGCAGATGGCTATCCAAGCTGCGCCGTACTGCCACGCCAAAAAGGGCGAGATGAGCGCCAAGCGCCAAGAGGCAGAGGACCGCAAGAAGGCTGTCAGCAGCGGGAAGTTTGCCCGCCGGCCGCCGCCTGCTGGCCAGACCGTTTCTCTGGTGGCATCCGGGGGCAAGAAAATTTAGCCATTCATGGCGGAGGAGATGAGCCATGGAATGGACAACTGCGTGCATTGACTGGGAGGACCGGATTGTCCGAGGCGATAGCCTCATAGTCAGCCCCCCGCTGTTTTCGGACGTAGCAGATGAGGCTTGGGCTATCTGCAGCCAGTTTCGGCTGACCGACATTGCAGGGCACCCGACCATTGGCGAAGTGGCCAGGCCCTGGCTGAGGGATCTGGTGCGCGCCATCTTCGGTGCGGAAAGCCCAGAGGGGCGCCGGCTGATCAATGAGTTCTTCCTCATGGTGAGCAAGAAAAACGCGAAGTCCACGATTGCTGCGGCGATCATGCTGACCGCCTTGTTGATGAACTGGCGAGATGAGGCTGAGCTGCTGATTCTGAGCCCCACTGTCGAGGTGGCGAACAACAGTTACAAGCCGCTGTCTGCCATCATCAAGGCGGACGATGAGCTGAAGGATCTGCTGGATGTCCGCGACTACCAGAAGCTGATCACCCACAAGGAAACGGGCGCGTTCCTGAAGGTTGTGGCGGCCGATGAGGCCACTGTGACCGGCAAAAAGGCCTCGTTTGTGTTCGTGGACGAGCTTCATGAGTTTGGCAAGAAGGCCCGGGCCTCAAACATGCTGCTTGAGGCTACCGGTGGGCTTACCTCTCGGCCTGAGGGCTTTGTGATCTTTGCCACCACGCAATCCGAGGAGCCGCCAGCGGGTGAGTTCAAGGACAAGCTGGCTTATGCCCGTGATGTGCGTGACGGCAATACAGTGGACCGGAAATTTCTGCCGGTGATCTATGAGTTCCCCAAGTCTATGTTGGAGGCAGGAGCCCACAAGGACCTCAGCAATGCCTATGTGACTAATCCCAACTGGGGCGCATCGGTGGATGTGGAGCGCATCGAGCAGCTCTACAGCCAGGCACAGAAAAAGGGTGAAAAGGGCCTCAAGGAGTTCTTTGCCAAGCATATGAACGTCGAGGTGGGGATGAACCTGCGCTCTGACCGCTGGAGCGGAGCTGACTTCTGGCTGGCTGCCGCCATCCCAGTTTTCTCGCTGGAAGAACTGCTGGCGCGATCCGAGGTTGTGGAGGTCGGCATTGACGGCGGCGGCCTGGACGACTTGCTGGGCCTGTCGGTAATCGGCCGCGAGATCGACACCGGTCGATGGCTCGCCTGGGGCAGGGGCTGGATTCATCCCATTGCTTTGGAGCGCCGTAAATCTGAGGCGTCCAGGTATGAGGACTTCATTAAGGATGGTGACCTGGTGCTGGTGGCTGAGGTTGGCCAGGACGTTCAAGAGGTGGTGGCGCTGGTTGAGCAGATTGTCGATTCAGGCCTGCTGGATAAAGTGGGCGTTGACCGCCTGGGCCTGGGAGCTATCTATGACGCCCTGGTGGGGACTGACGACGAACCTGGCCCGGTGGAAGCCGACCAGGTAGTGGCCATCCCGCAGGGCTACCAGCTCAATGGAGCGATCAAGACTGCCGAGCGCCATGTGGCCGCCAAGAAGCTGGTGCATGGAGGCATGGCCTTGCTGGCTTGGTGTGTGGGTAACGCCAAGACGGTGCTGCAGGGCAACGCGGTGACGATCACCAAGGCCGCCAGCGGCGTCGGCAAGATCGACTTGCTGATGGCCCTTTTCGATGCTGTGTACCTCATGGCGCTCAATCCGGAGTCCAAATCGGGCCCGGCCATTCAAACATTGGATTAGCCATGACGCAAACCTTTAATCTGACTGCCAACAGTCACGGCAGCCGGGTGCTGGGTGACTGGCTAGCGGCCCGCGAAGGCGGGTTTGACCGGGCTGGCATCCTGGCTGCGAGCGATATGCCGCCGGGATCCGTCTCCATGGAAGAGTTGGCCAGCCTGCTTGGCTCGGCCAACCGCTCTGTGGCGGGAGTCAACGTGACCCGCGAGACTGCCATGCGAGTCTCAGTGGTGTATGCCGCCGTGGCGCTGGTATCAGGCGCGGTTGCCTCGCTGCCTATTTCGATCTACGAGCGAGAAACACGGGAAAAATTCGATCACGAGTACTGGTACATGCTCAATGAGAGCGCTAACGACGTTTGGTCGGCGTTCACGTTCTGGGAGTACATGACCAGTTCCAAGCTGTTCGAGGGCGATGGCTTCGCGGAAATGGTGCGCTCGAGCATGCGCAGCTCGAAGGTGATCGCGCTCCAGCCGCACCATCCCTTGAATGTGGATCCTTTCCGCAAGGGTGACAAGGTGCTGTATCGCATCACGCCAGCAGACGGCGGGCCGCAGTACACCCTGGACAGCGCCGATGTGCTGCATTTCCCCAGCATGGGGTTTGACGGTCTGCGCAGTCCAAGTCCGATCCTGCGGGCCGGCCGAGATGCCATTGGGGCACAGATCGCCGCCCAGGACTACAGCGGCCGCTTTTTCGCGGGCGGTGCCAACATCGACTATGCGCTCAAGGCCCCCGGGCGGCTGAACGACAAGCAGCTGCAGGAACTCAAGCTTTCGTTGCTGGTGCGTGCGCAGAACGGCGGCCGTGGTCCGCTGATCCTCTCGGGCGGACTGGAGCCGGCGCAGCTGTCGATCAATAGCAAGGATGCCGAGATCCTGGCCACCCGGCTGTTCGGCGTCGAGGAGATCAGCCGCATTCTGGGCGTGCCGCCGCACATGATCGGCCACACAGACAAGCAATCGAGCTTCGGAACCGGTATCGAGCAGCAAGGTATCGGGTTTGTGCGGTACACGCTGCAGCGGCATCTGACGCCGATCAAGCAGGAGCTGAATCGCAAGTTTTGGCCGGTGCGCGAGCGTCTGTTTGTGGAGCACATGGTTGAGGCCTTGGAGCGAGCTGATCTGAAAACCCGTTATGAGGCCTACCGCATTGCCATGGGCCGGTCGGGCGAACTGCCATTTATGAGTGCTGACGAGGTTCGGCGCAAAGAGAACATGCCGGCCAACGCGGCTCTGCAGCGCAACCCAGGCAAGAAAGAGGGGAAAAACGATGAATCGAAATAAGCTGCTGCAGTTCCTGCAGGACAACAAGCGCCAATACACGCCTATCGAGCAGCGCATTGTGGCCAAGGGCTCGCAAGCAGCCCTCTACCTCTACGACCCGATTGTGGGCGACCGGCTGACGGCCGAGTGGTGGGGTGGTATCTGCCCGCAGGACTTTGTGCCGGCGCTGCGCTCGCTGGACGCTGACGAGATCACCATTTACACCAACTGCCCAGGCGGTGACGTTTTCGCGGCTGAGGCTATGTGCCAGGCGCTGCGCGAGCACAAGGCCAATATCACCATGCAAATCGAGGGCTACGCGGCCAGCGCCGCTACCGCCATCGCCTGCGCGTGTGACGAGGTGGTGGCCACGCAAGCCTCCAAGTACATGATCCATCAGACCTGGACCGTGGCAATGGGAAATGCAGATGACTTCGACCAGGTGGCCGAGCTGCTGCGCAAGTGTGACGGCACCATGTACGACGCTTACGAACAGCGCACCGGCCAGAAGCGTGACCAGATCGAGGCCTGGTGCAAGGCTGAAACGTGGTTCACCGCTGCTGAGGCTGTGAGCGCTGGTTTCGTGGACCGCGTGTTGGGTGTGGACGCCAAAGCCAGCGGCAAAGCGCTGCGCGGCTGGAACCTGTCCGCTTATGCCAATGCACCCAAGGATCCATGGCAAGGCCCGCAGGACAACGAGCAGACGGCCGAGCCAAAGACAGAGCAGCCACCTGAGAACACGACCCAATACATCACCGAGGACCACCGCGCGCGGCAGCAGCAGCGCTTGCGCCTCATGACCCGAATCTGAGCGCATCGCGCACCAGAGCCCAGCCGCCCACCAGGCGGCTTTTTTATTACTTGAAATGAGGTATATCCATGAGCAAACTCGCTCAACTCCGTGCGCGCCGCGATGCCAAGGCTAAAGATGCGCAGACCCTGAACGGCAAATACAACGCCGACCAGCGCATGACGGCCGATGATGCCAATGCCCTGGATACCGTGCTCAACGAGATCGAGGCCATCGATGCCGAGATCACCCGCGAGAACCGCGTGAACCAGGTGGCGGGCGACGAACACGCCGAGCACGAGGCTGCAATGAATGCTGCGACCGTGAACGGCGGTCGCTCCAATGAAGCCCAAGCGTTGCGCGCCATGCTGGCCGGTGGCCTGTCCGCTCTGACGCCTGAGCAGCGCCAGGCCATGGTTGCACGCCAGAGCCCCGAGATTCGCCAGGCCATGTCCACTACGACGGGCACCGAGGGCGGCTACACCGTGGCCACTGAGTACAACCGCCAACTGATCGAGGCGATGAAGGAGATCGGCGGCGTTCGTCCCGTGGCGCACGTCTTTCAGACGGCTACCGGTGCTTCCATGAATTTCCCCACGGCTGACGCTACGGCGGAAGAGGGCGAAATTGTTGGCCAGAACACTGCCGTGGGTGCTGGTGATACCGCATTCGGCAATGTCACCATGGAGGTCTTCAAGTATTCGTCCAAGAAGATCGCGCTGCCTTTTGAGCTGCTGCAGGATTCCATGTTCAACCTGGAAGCCTACGTGCAAAAGCTGTTGGCGCTGCGCATTGGCCGCATCACCAACCGCCACTACACGGTTGGCACCGGTGTGAACCAGCCTCGTGGCCTCATCACTGCCGCTGCAGTGGGTAAAACTGCCGCTACTGGCGGCACGGCCACTATCACCTATGAAGATTTGGTGGAGCTGGAGCACAGCGTGGACCCCGCTTACCGCGCGCTGGCGCGGTACATGTTCCATGATGACTCGCTGAAGGTCCTGCGCAAGATCAAGGACGGCAACGGCCGCCCGATCTTTGTCCCTGGCTACGAGACTGGCAACCCTGGCGGCGCTCCTGATCGCATCATGGGCCGCACCTTCTCGATCAACCAGCACATGGCGCCGATGGCTGCCAATGCCAAGTCGATCGCGTTTGGCGACCTGAGCAAGTATTTCGTGCGCGATGTGATGGACCTCACCGTGTTCCGCATGACCGATTCGGCTTTCACCCTGCTGGGCCAAGTGGGCTTCGTCGCCTTCATGCGCTCGGGTGGCAACCTGATCGATGTTGGCGGCGCCGTCAAGGTTTACCAGAACTCGGCCACCTGATGAACCCAGGCCCTGGCTACGGCCGGGGCCCCACCTGGAGGAATAGACATGGCAAAAGCCCAACCCAAGCCCACAACCGACGCGCCAGACGCTGGCGCACCGGCGGGCGATCAAGGCGCACCCACTGAGCTGCAGGCCCTGGCTACGGCTGGGGCCCCACCTGCGGCAGGCAACCCGCCAGCAGAGGCCCCGCCCGCCAAGGTAGAGCGCCGCGCTGTTCGCGTGCTGGCCGCAGTGACCATCGCTGATGTGCGCTATCAACCTGGTGTGCTGATCGAAGGCATCCCCATGGATCTGGCAGAGGCGCACGCCGGCAGTGTGGACGCTCATCCTGATGCGGTGGCCTATGCACGCTCGACCAATGCCCAGGTGCTGCAGTTCGAGCCTGAGCGCGATCTGGAGTAACCGATGTCGAAAATCACCCTTGAGCAGGCAAAGCTGCATCTGCGGGTAGATGGCCCGGAAGAGGACATGCTGATAAACAGCTGGATCCTGGCGGCTTATCTCGCCATCGAGGGCAAGATTTTCCGCAAGGTGGTGGCCGATGAGCCAGAGCCAGAGTCGCTGGATGTGCAGGTCGACGAGGCTATCAATTCCGCTGTGTTGCTGATCCTGGGCCATCTGCATGAGAACCGGGGCAGTGAGTCGGTAGAGATGCCACAAGCCGCCCTCTGGCTGGTGACTCCCTACATCAACTATGCGGGGGGCGCATGACAACGATTGGCCAACTACGCGACCGGATCAAGATCCAGCGCCGAACTGGTGGCGCCAACGAGGTGGGTGAGCCCTTGCCTGAAGCATGGGAGGACTTCGCCTCCCTTTGGGCTTATGTGCGGCATCCTTCCGGCGTTGAGTCCATTCGCTCAGGCGCTGACACCTCGGTGGTCAAGGCCTCGGCGCGCATCCGCTGGAGAACCGATGTCAACGCTGGCATGCGTATGGTCCACCTGGGCCAGAACTACGACATAGAGGCGGTGTTGCCGGGCCTGGATCGCAAGTTCACTGATCTGTCCTGCAAGTTGGTGGTGTGACATGGTGCGCCGTAGCGATACAACGCTCAGCCGTAACGGCCAGCGCAAACTCGGCGGACGCAACACTTTCACCATGGATTTGGACACCTCCGGGCTAAAGCAGTATCTGCAGCAGCTCGATGACGGGGTGAAGGAAGCCATTCGGCCTGCTGCTCAAGCGGCGGCACAGGTGGTGTACGACCGCGTGAAGCTCAACGTGCAGGGCATCGGGAAGGTGACTGGCAATCTGGACCGGTCTATCTATCAGGCCTTCAGTCCGGAGAAGTCCAAGACTGGCCAGCGCGCCGAATATCACATCAGCTGGAACCACAAGAAGGCGCCGCATGGCCACCTGCTTGAGTACGGCTGGACGCAGCGGTATGTCGCCATCACCAACAAGCGAGGGCAGTGGGTGACGCTGGTTCGTCCTGAGAAGGTTGGCACACCCAAACCCAAACGCCGGGCATCGCTTGCAGAGAAGGATGCCTATTACGTTCTGCGGCCAGGCGGCCCTAAGCAGCATCCGGCGACCGCGTTCATGCGCAGCGCATCGAGCGCCATGCCGGCAGCCCTGGCTGCTGCACAAGAGACGCTTATCGCACGCATCAGGAAGGGGTGAAAAGTGCTTGAAATTGATCTGCAGGCCGTCTTGAAGACGGTTTGCCCCCAGGTTTTCATGCGCGTTGCGCCATCGGGCACCAAAGGCCGCTATATCACCTGGCAGCACCTCGGCGGCGATCCGATCATCTTCTTGGACAACAACCAGGGAGACAAGCGCAATGCGCAGATCCAGATCAATGCCTATGACAGCACCGGCCTGGATGCGCTCAAGCTCCTTCAGGCCGCTCAGGCTGCTGTGCTGGCAGCGACCGACAAGTTTTCCGCCAGTCCATTGTCCGAGCCGATTACTGCGCTTGATGACGCTGACGACGTGCCAGGCTACCTGCAGTCTTACTCGATAACCGGGAAGCGATAGCAACCCACCCAGACACCGGCTTAGGCCGGTTTTTTTGTGCCCGTCATGGGCTGATCCCACCCGCAAAGCGAAGGCCGAGCGGGTTTTTTCGTTCTTGAAAGGCCCAATTATGGCTATTCGTCTCCCTGACGGCGCAACCGTCGCAATTGCAACTGGCTACGGCGCAGTCAAAGCTGTATCCACCATCTCTAACGCCAGCCCGGCAGTGCTGACCTCTACGGCGCATGCGGTGCCCAACAACTCCTTCTTCGAGCTCAAGACGCCTTGGCAGAAGATCAGTGAGCGTATCTGGAAAGCTGCAAACGTGGCCGCCAATACGCTGGAGATCGCGGGCACCGACACCACCGACCTGAACCGCTTCCCAGCCAGCCCCACCGGCAGCACGCTGCGCGAGATCACGGCCTGGACGCAGATCTCCCAGATTCTGGATTACCAGACCTCTGGCGGCGACCAGCAATTCTGGACCGGCTCCTTCCTGGAAGATGACTATGAGCGCCAGTTGCCGACGGTGACCAGCGCCCAGTCCATCACCCTGGGCATCGGTGACGATCCGACGCTAGCGGGCTACCAAGCCCTGAAGCTGGCCGGTGAGCGCCGCGACATCCGTGCGCTGAAGGTCACCTTGCCTGACGGTTCGGTGCTGCTCTACAACGGCTATGTGTCGTTCAACGAGAGCCCAACCCTCACCAAGGGCCAGGTGATGCAGGTGACTGCAACCTTCTCCCTGCAAGGCCGCCCAGTCCGCTACTAATCGGCGGCAACCCACTGCACCGACCCAGCCGCTTCGCTCCTTTCAGTGGGGCGGGCGGCTGGGCACGGGCTTTACCTTTCCTCTCCACTGAAAAGAAAACATCATGGCAAAAATCGTACTGGGCAAGCGTCCCGAAACCATCACCGCATTTGTTGACATCCCGCTGATGAGCGGCGAGAAGGCCAAGGTCTCTTGCCAGTTCAAATACCGCACCCGCCAAGAGTTTGCCAAGTTCCTGGATGAGAACGCCGAGGCCAAGCCAGAAGTCGGCACGGACGGCGAGAAGATCACCTTCGAGAGCCTGGCAGTCAAGGGCATGGCATCCAATGCTGCCCGTGCTCTGGAATTTCTCAAGGGCTGGAATCTGGAGGACATCGAGCTGACCCAAGACAACTTGGCGCAGCTTTTCAACGAAGAGCCAGCGGCCGGCGCTGCGTTGTGGGGCGCTTACCGTGCAGCTTGCACCGAGGGCTACCTGGGAAACTCCGAAGCGTAGCCCGGGCGAAGTACGAGGCGCCGCCCAGCGATGCAGAGCTGGCGGCCTTCGGCATGAAACGGTCGGACTACGCGCGAGACATCGTGCTGCTCTGGCCGGAGACTGAGCCAGTTTGGAGCCTTTGGGAGCAGATTCGCAACCAGTGGCGCGCTGGCGCAGTCGGTGCCTACGCACTGGACTACAACGTGCTTTTCTACCAGCTCGACAGAATGGGACTCGCTCCCGAAGACCACCAAGACTTGTTTGATGGCATCCGGGTGATTGAGGCCGAGGTTCTATCCATCTGGATGGATGAGCGTGAGGCTGAAGAGAAGAAGCGGGCCAAGGCCTAGGCTTCTCGCGATTAGGTGCGACGCCATCGAGGCGTCTTTTCATTTTGGGCTCGCCTTTTGGCGGGCCCTTTCTATTGGTGGCGCAGCATGTCAACTGAAAACCAAAAATTCGGCTTCACTGTTGCTGCTGAGAACGAGGCCTCGCAGACCTTCCAGCAGATTGGCAATGACGCCGACAAGATGGCCGCCAAGGTCAACCAAGCCGGTCAGAAGGCCGCTGAGGGCGTGGGCGCCATTGGCGACGGTGCTGAGAATGCAGCGGAAAAGCTCACCCGCGCCGAGAGCCGCATCGCTTCTGCCATGCGCAAGGCCACCGAGGAAACTTTACAGGCCGCTCAGGCTGCCAAGAACCTCTCGGGCAGCTTCGAGCTCAAGATGGATATGCGGGGCATGGATGCCTCGCGCCTGCAGCCTTACATCAAGGCTCTGCGCGATGCAGAGAGTGAGCTGTCGGTTTTCAAGGCTGCTGAGGCGGAGGTGGGCCGCCAGAACGTATTTGCTGAGAAGCACCGCCAAGCACAGCAGCTTGCGAAGTCGTCAGAGTATGTGCGCTTCTGGAATCAGGAGTTGGACCGCATGGCGGCCGCTGAGAAACGTGCGGCCAGTGAGAGCGCTTTTCTCAAATCGTTACGCGAGCAGTCGAGCGCCATCGGCAAGACCCGTGCCGATCTTCTGGAGCTGCAGGCAGCGCAACTGGGTGTTGCTACCCAAGCAGCGCCAATGATTGCCAAGCTCCGCGAGGCAGAGGGTGGTGTGGGGAAAGTTGGGATGAGTGCGGCCGCCATGAGCGCCGCGCTGCGCAACGTGCCGGCGCAGTTCACCGACATTGTGGTGAGCTTGCAGGCAGGCCAGGCGCCGTTGACTGTTTTGCTGCAGCAGGGCGGCCAGTTGAAGGACATGTTCGGTGGCGCTGGCGCTGCAGCAAAGGCATTGGGCGGCTATGTGTTGGGCCTGGTGAATCCTTTCACTGTAGCTGCGGCTGCTGCTGCGACCCTGGGCCTTGCGTACTATCAAGGTCACCAAGAGCAGATTGCCTTTGTGAAGGCGCTCACCCTGTCGGGCAATGCGGCAGGCGTGACCACCACACAACTGACGGAATATGCGCGCCAGATTGACGCCATTGTGGGTACTCAAGCGCAGGCGACTGCAGCGCTGGTTGCCTTCACGCAGGCTGGTGTGACCGGTGCGGACCAGCTGCGAAAGTATGCGCAGACCGCTATCGAATGGGAAAAGGCCACCGGCCAGGCAGTGGGTGACACGGCAAAGCAATTTGCGGACCTGCAGAAAGACCCATTAAGTGCTGTCGTCAAGCTCAATGAGGGGATGAATTTCCTCACAGCTGATGTGTACGAGCAGATCAAGGCCCTCAACGATCAAGGCAAGTCTGCCCAGGCCTCAGCGGTGGCGATGGATGCGCTGGACAGCGCTATGCGCGATCGCAGCAAGACCATCAAGGAAAGCCTGGGATACCTAGAGCGTGCGTGGAACGCCATCAAGGGCGCTGCTGCTGACGCATGGGATGCAATGCTGAATGTGGGCCGCCCCAATACGATCAATGATCGACTGGGTGCTGTGCGCAAGGAGCTGAACTCGCTGATCGATCAGCAGGGCTGGGGCGAGACTGGGGGTGGAGCTGCAACCGGCCGCGTGACTGCGGAGACTAAGCGCCGCGTGCAGGAGCGGATCGAGGCACTGCGCGCTGAAGAGTGGCAGCTTGAGAATAATGCCGCGGCTGAGCAGATGAACGCCGCAGCGCAAGAGGTATCCGCCAAAGCCACCCAGGCTTCGATTAAGTGGCAGGAAACGCTCGACCAGCATCTGACTAAGTCGGAAAAGCTGACTCGGGCTCTGGCTGCCGCTCGGGAGGAGTACAACAATAAGCTGTCATTCGTCCCCCAGGATGACCTCAAGAAGCGCAGCGAATTGGCGCAACAGCTCGCCAAGGTCGAGGCCAGCCTGCGCGACCAGTACAAGGAGAAAGGCCCGAGCAAGACTGGCGGCGTCAGCATGAGCGACACCCGTCTGTCTGGTCTTGAAGCTCAGCTAGAAGCTGCCCGCCAGTACGGCAAGCAGCTGCAGGAGCTGGGTCTCGCGGCAAAGGACCTGAATGCTGGCGAGCGCGAGTCGCTGAAGATCTCCGCCGAGATGGAGAAGGCGACCGATGCGAAGACCGTCGCCAAGCTTAAAAACGCCAAGGCGACTGCAGACGAGTTGGGCGCGCAGCTGCGAAGCAATGAGACCTCCGAAGAGTCGATGAAGGCCAAGGATGCTCTGATCAAGGGCATGTACAAAAGTGCTGAGGCGACAGGGGAGGAAGCTGCGCGCCTTGAAGCGTCTTTGAGCGTCTATGGCAAGGCCCGAGTAGAGATCGAGCGCATGACGTTGGCTAAGCTGCAGCAGCAGAAAGCCGACATGGGCTTGATCGCCAATCCTGAGTACATGGCCGCGTTGGACAAACAGATTGCGGGTCAACAGGCTGTGATTGCAGGCCTGGAGAAGCTGGACTTCAAGAAATTCAGCGAGACCATGGGCAAGTCGCTGGACGCAGCCAAAGAAGAGTTGGCCCTTCAACAGGAGGGAATTTCTCTTTTGGGGATGGATGAAGTGGCCCGCCGCAAGATTCTGGCAGTTCGCAAGATTGATCTGGAGGTTGCCAAGCAGATCGCTGAGGTGGAAAAGACCAAATACAGCGACAACAGCGATGACAACGAGCGCGAGAAGGCGGCGCGGCGCAAGCTGATTTGGGAGAAGTCCGAGGTGGACACCCAGATTGCTATCGGCAAGATACAAGAAGAGTATGCGCTGCAGAACGCCGAGAAATACAACGACATCTTCCGTCAAGGTTTTGCTGACTTCGTGAACAACGGCGCAGATGGCCTCAAGGCCTTTGGCAAGTCGCTCAAGACCACCATCTTGACTTCTGCGTCCGATGCCCTTTACCAGGCATTCGCGCAGAAGTTCGTGATGAATGTCGCCGCGAACGTCACGGGTTTGATAGGTGCTGGTGCAGGCTTCCTTGCAAGCTTGTTTGGCGGCGGATCTGAAGGTTCTGCCGGCGGCAATGTTGGGAACCTCATCAGTGCTGGATCGACTGGCTACAGCCTGTACTCCGGCCAAGGTCTTGTGGGACAGGGGTCGCGCTACTTGGCCAACTTGGTGGGGTGGGGCGGTGAAGCTGCGCCTGCAGCGGGTTACGCAGCACCAGCAGGGGCCGGCTTTGCAGAAGGTGCGGGTGGAGCGGCAATTCCAGAGGCCTCCTGGGCTTCCAGTGCATCCGAATGGGTGGCGGCTGGCGGCTGGGTCATGGCTGTGCCGCTGATCGCAGCCTATCTGGGTGGCATGTTCAAGGAGGAAAAGCAGGTCGGTAGCGGCATCACTGGCGAGCTGGGCGGCGATCTCTACGGTTATCAGTTGATGCGCGAAAGCGGCAGCCTCTTTGGTGGCCCTAACTACCGCTACCTTGTGGCGGAGAAGGAGATCGAACAGTCCAAGGCTGAGATTGAGCGCCTTAAAAAGGAGATCGCTGACAACCCTGATGACAAGCGCAACGCCTACCGTGAGCGGCAAATCCAGCAGCAATACAGCCGCTTGGAGATGCTCTCGCAGTACGACGGCGCCATCGAAGGCTCTAAGGGACCCATCAAGGTCCTGCAGGATGCGTTCCTGGGCATGCGCGAGGACACTGCCTCTCGGGCCGACAGCCTGGGGCTTGACGGCGATGCGATCCGCGCGATGCGCGTGACCTTGGGCCTGGATGAAATCCACCCGGACACGGGCGGCAAAGGACTTGAGCTGACAGGACTCACGCAAGAGGAGGCGTCGGCCAAGGTCCAACAGGCGTTGGCGCAAGCCAATGAGGAGTTGGCCCGCTCGGTGCTCGGCCACTGGGAGGAGCAGACCCGTGAAGTCACCCGCACGGTGTGGGACAACGTGGAGCTGCCCACTGACGGCGACACCCAGCAGTATGGCCGCATAGGTCGAGAAGTGACGGAGACGATCACTGAGCAGGTATTCGTGATGAGCGAATACGTGCGAACGGGTGAGACGGCAGTGCAGGCGCTCACCCGACTGTCTGACTCTCTGTACAGCGTGAATTCGGTCTTTGACATGCTTGGGCTTACGCTCATGGATACGTCGCTGGCTGGCGCTGACATGGCTTCGGACATCATTGACGCTTTCGGCGGCGCTGATAAGTTCACGGCTGCGACCGGCAACTATTACGACAAGTTCTACACCGACCAAGAGAAGGTGAAGAACCAGACGCGACTGCTCAACGACCAGCTTAAAAAGCTGGGCATCGAGACCATGCCGGCCAGCCGTGAGGCGTTCAAGGAATACATCAACGGGATCGACCGCAGTACGGAAGAGGGCCAAAAGCTCTTTGCCAGCTTGCTGGGTCTCGTGGATGTGTTCGACATGATCTACACGTCGGCCGAGAACATCGCCTCGCTCAAGGGCGATCTGCAGATTCAACTGCTGCGCGCCAAGGGTAATGATGCGGAGGCAACCCGCCTGGAGCGCGCCAAGCAGATCAAGGAGCTGGAGAAGTTCAACGATCCAGAGCTGGTGAAACTGCAGGTTGAGATCTGGGACACCGAGGACAAGGCTAAGGCCGATGAGGCCGCCAAGACGCTGGCCCAGCAGAACCTGCAGGCCGCCATCTCCCGTGAAAAGGAGTATTGGAACCAGTTTGCAGCGGACGCAAAGGACGCCTTCACAAAGGCGTCCAGCTATGTGGACCTGTTCAAGGGCAGCGCCAAGTCTCTGCGTGCGAGCGTGGACGAAATGGCGAACTCGCAGGCGGCGGCCGGCATGGTGTACATCGAGCAGGCGCTTGAGAACGCTCGCCGAGGTCTGGGCTTTGGTGACTACGACCAGACGCAAAGCGCGATCAACGTGGCTACCGGTGGTCTTGTCATGGACAACTACGCCACCCAGGCGGAGCTGGACTATGACAAGAAGGTGCTTGCGGGCCAGTTGGACGAGCTGGGCGAGTTCGCAGAGTTGGCCAAGACCGATGCGCAAAAGCAAATCGACCTAGCCACTTCGCAGCTCAAGCGCTTGGATGATATCCAGACCTTCTGGCAGACCTTTGGTGAAGACCAGGTGGACGCGACACTCAGCGTTACCGACGCCGTCAACGCGCTCTACAAGCTGCTGGATCCCAAGGAGCAGGAGCGGATCAAGAAGGAAGAGGCAGCCAAGGCTGGTTTGGGTGGCGGGAGCACACCAAGTGGCGGCGGTTCGTCCGGCGGCAGTGGTGCGGTGTTGGGAGGGACCGTTGCTGGCACAGCAGGGCGCCGAGTAATCGGCTTCACTGCCGACGGCCGGGCTATGTGGTCGGATGGAGCCGTCGAAAAGTACGCCGCAGGGCAGTACGAGTACGACGGCCATCTGTTGGTTGGCTCCGGCAACCTGACCGCCGACCAGTGGGCCGCTATGCAGGCGGGCCAAAGCGTATATGGCGCTGGATGGGACTGGGACGCAAAGCAGGGGTTGTGGGTTAAGCGCAAGTCGTTTGCTGTGGGGACAAACTTCGTTCCCTATGACATGACGGCTGACATCCACAAGGGTGAGCGAATCATCCCTGCGGCCGAAAACCGTGCGCTGATGGAAGCAGTTCGCGGTCAGTCTCGTGGTCCGGATACAGCCGCTGGCGCAGCGCGTGTAGAGGCCATCCTCTTGCGGGTTGAGGCGGTGGTGGTGTCAGTCAATGAGCATGCCCGCAAGCTGTCCGATAACTTGGATCGCGTCACCAATGGCGGATCGGTCATAACCGCTGAGGTTGTGAATCGGGTTCGCCTTCAACAGTAGAAAGGAAGGGGCATGGCAATTGTCTTAGTCCCCATCCCCATCACCGATGCAGCGTTTCGCCCAGGCTCCGTGCCTGAGGTGGACGCTGTAGCTGGTGAGGTGGCATGGACATCGGGCCAGGTAGTGGCAGTAGGTGCTGAGCGGGTCTATCAGCGGCGAGTTTGGAAGTGTGCAGTGGTTCCCACTGACGCGACCGTACCGCCGAACATCGATCAGCGATCCTGGGAGGATATGCGGCCCAGTAACCGCTGGGCACCTTTTGACAACGAGGTACAGACCGCAGGGGTCGGGCGCAAGGGGTCGGCCAAATATGTGCTGTTCATGCGCTTTGTCTCTGGGATTGCGGTGCACAACCCTATTGGCAACCGACTCACTTTGACCGTGAGGGATGCGGACACCGGGGAGGACTTGAGCCCACCCATTGACCGCTCGCTGCGTGCCTCGCGTCCGTCGTTGTGGAACTACCTCTATGGGCCTAAAACGCCAGTAACCAGCTTCCGAGTGGATGGGATCACACTGCGCCCCCGAGTGCTGGTGACGTTGGAGGTGACGGGCGGTGCGACAGATGATGTAGGCGTGGGCTTCTTCTCGATTGGTTCATGGGTGACCATGGGCCTATTCACTGGCCGGCCTGGCGTGCTGTACACAGCGCGGGCAGAGGTTGTGAACTACACCACCCGGACGGAGGGAGTAGATGGGCGTTACAGGCAAGTCCCTCGGGGCAGTGCCACAAATCTGACGCTGCCCGTGGCCATCAACCCCGAGGACGCAAACCGCATCTGGTCGGCATTGGTGCAGCTCAAGGACACGCCCGTTTCGGTCTTTGCCAGCAGGCAGGAAAAGTTTCGCTATCTCAGCTCGGTCGGTTTTGTGACCTCAGACCTCTCGCCAGAGAACCAGGCCATTACCAAGGCCAACATTTTTGTAAAAGGGATTGTCTAAATGCCAACTCCAGTACCACCAATTGATCCCCAATTGCCACCGTTCCCAGGGCCTAACACGCCTGAGTCTGCCTATGACGACATGGCATTTGATTGGGGCACGGCCGTACCTGGGCACGGCAACCGCATTGCAGCCATTGGTCAGAACGTCTATGACAACGCTGTGGAGGCGCTGCAGAGTGCCGAGGATGCAGCAGATTCTGCGCAAGACGCAGCTGACCAGCTCGCGCTGGTGCAAACGGCTGCCAACGGCGCCTTCGCTGCCGCCAACTACAAAGGCGACTGGGCGGGCCTGACGGGTGCCCTTGCTGTGCCCGCAACCGTGACTCATCTTGGACGCCTCTGGTATCTCAAGTCCAATCTGGCGAATGTTGCAAGCCAAACGCCGGCCCTGGGGTCCACCTATTGGGGCGAGGTGAGCCGCAACGACTTCACCGTTTTGCCATGCCCTGCAGGCACGACCATCGCGGCGGATCGCGGTATGTACCGCATGAGTTCCGGTAGCTCGGTGCTGCAACTGCCGGCCAGTCCGTTCCATGGGATGGTGGTCGCGGCAGTGAACATGTCAGGCACCCTGACCCCCGTGATTCAGCGCAACGGTAAGACCATCTGCGGGGACGCCGAGGACTATGTGATGAACGTGCTGAACTGGCAGATCATGCTGCAGTTCGATTCGGCTACCAATGACTGGGTGCGGATCAGTGGGGTGACAGCGTACACCGCCGCCAATCCTGCAATTGCCTCAGCAAACAACTGGACTGCAGCCCAGAACTTCAATGCTGGGGCATCGTTTGGAGACGGTAAGGTTTTACTGCGCAAGACGATCACTGTTATAGCGCCAGTTTCAAACGCAGGGTCCTCAATTATTTCGGCTTCAAATCATGGCCTGAACTATTCAAAGATTCGAGGGGTATCCGTCCTGGCTGTTGGAGCCACGTTCTCCACGCCGCCCGAATACGGTGCAGGGACGAACATTAGATTTTCTGCCTACATAGACGCTGCGGCGTGTGTCGTAGTTCTTTCGGCGAACCAAGGGCAGGATCTTTCAAACAGACCCGTCTACTTCACAATCGAATACGAGCCATAAACATGACATCAGCAGCAAAAGACGCGCAGACCCCACTTGGACTTGTGATTACTGGAGGGGAGTGTGATCTATCAAAGCGCAGCTACTTCTACACCACGATGAATGGCGCCACGGCATTCAGCTTTATCAATCGGCCTGCGGACTGTATGTTCTTTGAGCTGGAAATCAACCTTGTGGCTGGAATCCCATCTTGGCCTGCAAATGTGAGGTGGATTGGCACGGGTACAGCTCCGCAGAATTTGCAGGCGGGCAAGATTCACAAATTCCTCTTCACCCGGCCGCAGTCCACAGGTGCTGACCAGTGGTTGGGCTCCTATCTACCGAACTTCTGATATGGCATACCGACCATGGCTAATTAAAGGCCCGGTGTACATCACCATTGCGGCCAGCGTCAGGAGCCCGGATATTCGGGCTCTTGCTATTTCTGCGGGGTGGGTTGGCTATGAGCCCATTTATTGCACTATCAATGCAGGGGTCGATGTGTCAAATCTGACCATCGCCAACATACCCAGCGGCTTGCTCACCATCATCAACAGAGGCCGAATCGGCGCTGAGATCAACTCCGCTTTCGGCATCTACACCCGGGTCAATATCGCCATCGACAACGCTGGCGGGACAATTTTCGGCACCGGTGGGCGCGGGGGGGATGGTGGATCTTGGCGGATTGGCAATGCGTTTGATACCAGCTATCAGGCTACTGGCCCATCAGGTGTTGGCGGGTACGGTTCTGGCTTTACTAACTACACCCCGTTAGCTCTGTTGCCAGGCTATCCGGGAACGCCTGGGAGTTCTCAGGCAACTGGTGGCCCGTCTACTGGTGGGAGCATCACCTCAACTGGCGGCCGGGGCGGCGATGGTGGAGCGCTGGGGCAGAGTGGCCAAGCAGGCAGCTCTGGATCTGCCAGCGGTAACTACACGCTGCTTCAGATCTATTCACCCTATCCAGGCGGCGCCCCGGGGAACTACATCGACGGCAACGCTTATGTGACGTGGATTGCCGCGGGCACGCGCCTGGGCAACGCAATTTAAAGGAGCAGCATGTACTTTGACAAAGAAACAGGCGACTACCCGCTGAGCCCTGCGGACATCATCGGCCGGCACGCGCACAACATGTCGTTTCCTGTGCCATTTGAGGCGCCGGAGCAATATGCACTGGTTACACAGGCCGACCAGCCTGCGTTTGATGCGGCCACGCACAAGGCGGTTGAGCTGGCTCCCCTAGAAACAGAGGACGGCTACCTGCAGCAGTGGGAAGTAGTGCCGCTCAGCGAAGAGGAGCTGGCCCAACTGGAGGCTGAGCGCCTGGCTGCAGAGCAGGTTGCCCGGGACGCTGCGCGGGTGACCGTGACGAAGCGCCAGGCCTTGCTTGCGCTGTTCGACATGAAGGGCATCAAGAACGAGGACATTGAGGCGCAAATCAGCATGATCCCCGATGAGGTGAACCGCTACCGGGCCCTTGTGGACTGGCAGGGGTCGGCAGCTATCGAGTCGGACAGCCCCACGGTTCTTGCGCTGGCAGTAGGCCTCAAACTGACTGAGGCGGATCTGCTCGAGCTATTCGGCTACGCCCAGGCGCTGTAATCCTCGGCACAAAACACAACACAACCCGCTGCGGCGGGTTTTCTTACTTCTGAGGGAGTCTCTCGATGCAGAGCACAGACATCAGCATGCCGATCGCAAAGGCAACCAGTGCGGTGACGTTGGCCACGGCCGCGCAAGCCGATGTGGCAGACAAGATCGCCCAGGCGGCCACAGTCAATTCCAGTTTTGAGACTTGGTACTGGGTGAACTCCATCCCGTGGGGCACCATCGCCTCTATCGTGGCCGCACTCTATACGGTGCTGCTCATCTGCGAGTGGTTCTGGAAGAAGCTGTGGCGGCCGGCGTTCGAGCGCTGGGGGTGGATCAAGCCACGGCTGGGCCCGCGCATCATCACGCTGGACGAGTACCGCCAGATGAGCGAGACGCAAAGGGCGGACCTGTCATGAGCAACAAGCAGCGGGTCGCAGTGGCGGCCCTTACAGTTTCTGCTGCGGCGATCCTGAGCCTGTTCGGCGCCGAGGGCTTCCGCTCTGCACCCTACATCCCCACGCAGGGCGATGTGCCGACCATTGGCTATGGCTCCACAGTCTACGAAGACGGCACCCGAGTCACGCTGGCCGATCCACCGATCAGCAAGGAGCGGGCCTTACAGATTGTGCGCGACCACAAGAGCAAGGACGAAGCCATGTTCCGGGCCAGCCTGCCGGGGGTGAAGCTGACCCAGGGCGAGTATGACCTGTACATGGACTTCACCTACCAGTTCGGCATCACCAACTGGCGCTCGAGCTCCATGCGGCGCAACCTGCTCAATGGTGAGTACCTGCAGGCCTGCAACGCGCTGCCAGCCTGGCGCAAGCAAGCGGGACGGGATTGCTCACTGCCACAGAACTGGGGGCCGAAAGGCTGCAAGGGTGTGTGGACCCGGCAGCTTGAGCGCCAGGCCAAGTGCCTTGGGGAGCAATCATGACCACAGGTGTAATTCTGCGAATTTTGGCCTGCTTGGCCCTGTTTGGCGCCGGTGCGCTGGTCAACGGGTGGCGCATGAGCGGCCAGGTGGCCAAGTGCGAGGCTGAGCAGGCCCGGGGCCAGGCCACCCGGGCCGAAGCCGCACGCGCCGACGAAGCCAACACTGCACAACTGGAGAGTAAACATGCCCAAGACACGATCTACAACGCCGACCGCCTGGCGGCTTTCTATACCGGCATTGCTGATGTGCAGCACCGTGAGCTTGCTTATGCTGAGCGGGTGCAGCGTGGTGCCGAAGGAAGAGCCGCCACTTATCGCGCGCAAGCCCAAGCCGACGCCGCTGCCCGCAGCGATCTTGCAGATAAAGCCGCAGCCCTCGACCGCCAGCTTGCAGAAGGCCTCGGCGTGGTCGCAAGCCTCGGAGGCGACCTTAGGCGGCGAGACGCCGAAGTAGCCGCACTGTGCGACCAGGTGAACATTGAGCGCCGGCTGAGCGGTGACGACAGCGACCAGGCGTGTAGTGCAAAAGCACCGGATATGTAGGACGAGATGCACTGAAGAATTGGTGTATTGAGAAATAAGTATGATTAGTCGGTTTCTCTATCACCAACAGACTTCAATAACTTTTGTCGGAAAGCTCAATGCCTACTTCTCAGAGTTCTAGCCTGCGTCAACTTCTGCCCGCTTCATTGTTAGTACTTGCTTCCTTAGCGGGAGCTGCCGCAAGTGCGCAAACCGTAATCTTCCATGAAGACTTCGGAAATAGCGCCGGTCGCGTTTCATCTGCTTACGTTCCAGCTGTGAATCCTTCAGCGGACCCTGGCTACTACACCCCTAGAGCTAGTGGCCCCGTCCCTGATGGCACTTACACCATCATGCGTCCACAGAATGTGAATAGTTCCACCGCGAGCTCTTACTGGCGTGACCTCGCCCAAGATCACACCTATGAGCTCACGGGGGCCACAGATGGGGCTTTGATGGTGCTGAACGCAGGCAGTGGCCTTGATTCCTTTTACGAGCGCAACTTCGATGTGCAACCCGGTGGAAGCTATCGGATTAGTGTATGGCGCTACACAGTCAACAATAATCTGGGGAACGGCCAGCCAATCGCATGGTCTTTGCGCCTCCAAGAAGTGAACAGTGGTACGGATATCATCAATTCGGGAAACATCAATAGCCAGGCGAGATTCGTTTGGGAAGAGTCTGTCTATGAGTTTTCCATCCCCCCAACATGTACACCGCCTGCGGGTGGAATTCAAACCAAGCTCTCGCTTCGGAATGAGTCTCCTGTCACCAACGGAAATGACATCTACATTGACGACATTTCTGTAACGCAGATCGCATACGACCCGGCACTTCCATCGGCGTGCCCGCAGGAGCGTAGCGCAGTAGTGGCTGATGCCGACAGCGCCTCAACGCCGTTCAATACTCCGGTCACATTAAGCGTTAAAGGTAACGATTCAACCAGTGCAGGTGTATTGAGCAATCCAGCAATCACCACACCGCCAACTCAGGGCGAGGCGCTGGTGAACCCGGATGGAACTATCACATATACGCCCCCCGCAGGTTTCTCTGGCGAAGTCACCTTTGAGTATGAGATTTGTAATGGCGAGACTCCGCAGGCATGTGATAAAGCTGTTGTGACTGTCACGGTGGAAGCACAACTTCCCGTCGTCGCTGACGATGACAGTGCCACCACAAAAGCCAACACATCAGTGAACATTGATGTGAAGGTCAATGATTCCACACCTGTTGGAGTGCTTGGCAATCCCACTATCGTGTCGCAGCCTGCCAACGGAGAGGCCATCGTGAATCCTGATGGAACGATCATCTACACGCCTCCCGCTGGATTTACGGGAGTGGTGACGTTTGAATATGAGATTTGCAACGGTGAAACGCCTCAGGCTTGTGATACTGCAGTGGTGACCGTCACTGTCACTGATGAGCCAGTGCCTCCTCCTGGTCAAGCTGCCACCCCTGTGCCGACGATGGGATTCGGCGCTCTTGCAGCGTTGTCTGCAGTTATCGGCGCCGTGGGCATTTCGCGCCGTCGAAAAAAAACTAGCTGATACCCGCTTGCTGATTTGTTATAGCAAAGCCTAAGAGCCTCCCCCGCCACTACAGCAACGTGGAGGCTCTTTTTTCGTCTGTGGGTCCATTGCACAATGGGTAAACTGTATTTTTATCCAGTATTGAAGATGCCCCTATGCAGATCGATCAGGTTGCCCTCGCAGTGCTAGTGAAGCTGCCGCCTGGCTGTCGCAAG
The DNA here is from genome assembly GCF_037479395.1 of Comamonas sp. MYb21. Taxonomy (NCBI): domain Bacteria; kingdom Pseudomonadati; phylum Pseudomonadota; class Betaproteobacteria; order Burkholderiales; family Comamonadaceae; genus Comamonas; species Comamonas sp. MYb21. The sequence goes on from NZ_JBBGZC010000013.1 coordinate 82,420, forward strand.
TCCGCTCTGAGAACTTCAGGCGCTGGGCGTGCATCTTCGGCATGCTGGGCCAGCCGTTCTGGTTCTACGCCTCTTGGAAAGCTGAGCAATGGGGCATCTTCGCTGTGAGTGTCCTGTATGCGCTGGCGTGGATGAAGGGGCTGTGGATCCATTGGATTCGGCCTGCGTGCGACAGCTCAGCGGGCTAAATCCATCAAGCGCCACAAGGAGATTTAAGACGCAATGCATTCCGAAACTCCGACAAATTGTCGCGGTTTAGGTGGTCGCGGGAAGACGGAATTCGCTTCTGAGACAGCAGGCCTATCCGACGACAGTATGCGCGATGTGCACCACCACGTCGCTCGCGGTGATGCTCTCACCGGTCTATAACCTCCGCAACAGAGGAAAAATTGGTTCTTTAGGGGCGCAATTTTGATCAGTGTCTAAAATTCATCTGAATAAAATCAAGATATGTTGGTATGGTATCAGCTGTCCTCAACGGCAGCAGCACGCTTTCACAAAGGCTAGGTCCATAGACAGTACGTATCATAACGCGCAAGTCCAGCATGCGCATGGCGATTATTATTTGAAAGTGCTCACGGGAGTTCTATTTATGCGAACACGAGGTATTATATCAATCCACACTGTCGCGTATGGTGTCAGCAATTAAAAAACTAGGCGGTGCACATGATCCAACGTGGTGACTTTCTATTGGATTCAACGTTTCCAATTCTCCAGCATGAAGAGCATGATTTCTTTAGCATAGCAGGCACAAGCGTATTGGTAAGGCATCGCGAGGTGGAATTCCTAGTTACAGCAGCACATGTGCTTCGTGACAATGGAGGCGCGAACCCTCTAATTATGTGTTTCGAAAAGGAGAATATTGAGCTTGTTGGCCCAGCATGGATGACGCCGCAAACGGAAAATAATGATCTAGATGTGGCAATTTTTGACTTGCGTTTTCACGCCAAATTGCGAGAACTGTTTGATGGGTATCGTGTTCATTCTCTTGAGGAACCCGATGAATTACCTGGGTATGCCAGGAGTCATTATTACATATTCGGTTATCCATTCAGGAAAGCAAAATACAAAAGAGATTCAGGTGAAATTAAGATAAGTCCGTTGGACTATATAACTGATGAAGTTGAAGATGATATTTACGCTAAGTATGGCACAAATAAAGAAGAAAATATACTAGTCAGATATGAACCCAAAAATACATATGACAGTAATAAAATAAGTAAAATTGCACCTTATCCACATGGCGCTAGCGGTGGTCCAATTTTTCGAATTTTGGTCGATGATGAAGATCATGCAATAATGTTCATTTTCGAAGGGGTTATGACGAGATGGAAAGATAAAAAATACATACTTTCAACGAGAAAATCGCAAATTAAATCATTTATCGATAAAAGATTTTTTTGATAGCGATAAAGCAGCGCTCAACCAAAAGCCAGAGGCGATAGACGAAAGAATCTGCAAATTGACTTCAGCACCACGACGAGCAACTGTAAAGATACAATCTCGAACACCTAGTGCGCGCAGCCCCGAAAGCAAAGTGCGCATATTAGACACAAGCAGACAAATGGTCGCCATCCCTAAATCTGCCCCAAAATGAGCTAATTCCAGCGTATCCAGGCGGATAGCTCACCTCTGAAAAAGCCGCCTAAGTACGCTCTAAAACTCACTCTCTAGGGTTCGAATCCCTCCGTTTCCGCCAAGAAGCAAACCCCTGAGTGTTCTCACTCAGGGGTTTTTCTTCGTCTGGGGTGGTGTGTTCTTCACTCATCGCTGAATCGCATCTTGTCGGGGTGTGGCCTGCGTTGATTGCGGCGCATGTCCGTGGCCAGGCGCTGGGCCATGCTTACGCGGTTCGACATGAAGGACGCCATCCATGTGCGTTGGCTTGCCTTCAGAGCGGCAGCCACACAGCCTCAGGGCTGCGCGCTGCTCAGTTCCTTATCGACGCTATAGGCGGGATGAGTGGGTGGCCAGTCTGCAAAAAGCTGATGACGGCTCTGGCACTCACCCCGGCACCTGTCAATCTACCAGCGACGCTTTAATCCAGCCCAATGCTCTGCACAATCGCGCCTTCTTCAGCAAAGGCCCTCTTCGCGAAGGCGCTGTAATCCTGGGCATTGCGGTACTCCAGCCGCACGCCATAGTTTGCGGCCGACTGCTGAAAGGTGGGGTCGTCCATGGCAGATTTCACGGCGGCTTCAAGCTTGCGCACAATCTCGGGCGGCAGGCCCCTGGGGCCAGCGATGCCCAGTGGCGATGGCGTTACCACGTCATAGCCCTGCTCACGGAAGGTCGGCACATTGGCAAAGGCGGGAGGGCGTGTTTCCGAGGCAATGGCCAGCGCACGCAGTTTGCCTGACTGCATATGCGGTAGCACCGTATTGCCAAACACTCCCGTCTTGGTGTGGCCCGCAATCAAGGCATTCACCGCCTCGGCATCGCCCTTGTACGGCACATGGGTGAACTGCACGCCCGCCTTCTTCTCCAGCAAGGCCATCAGCACATGGTTGGCCGAAAACTTGCCGGGCGTGCCGTAGTCGACCGAGCCGGGCTGCTTTTTGGACTGCTCGACAATGTCCTTGACCGATTTGAACGGCGAATCCTGCGCTACGGCCAGCAGAAAGTCATACGACATAAAGGCCGCCACATAGCTCAGGTCGGCCACCGGATCGTAGGCCACCTTCTGGATATGCGGCTGCCGGAATATCGCTACCGGGCTCAAGGTCAGCCGGTAGCCGTCGGGCTTGGCATTCTTCATGTCCATCACCCCCATCGAGGCCCCGGCACCCGGTTTGTTCTCGATGATGATGGACTGGCCCAGCTGCTTGCCCATCGACAGGGCCAGTGCCCGGGCCACCACATCGCTCACACCTCCCGCCCCATAGGGCACGATCAGCGCAATAGGCCGGTTGGGGTAATCAGCCTGTGCCACGGCGGGCGCGGCAAAACCCGCAGCGCCCGCAACGGCAATGCTGGCTGCGGCAGCGGCAAAAGTACGGCGTTGCATGGTTGTCTCCTTGCATGAATGGTTGTTGTTTCTGCAGTCTAGCGAAGCCACCGCTACGCATCCCCAACACGCGTGACAGCAGGATGGCACCGGCGGCGGGGTCATCTTGGTGAACGGTAGGGCTCGCCGGATCAGGGTGGCAGGTACCCAGCTCTGGTGTCGCACTGGAGCCCGGGTGAGCGGTGAAAGCATGGCGAGCGGGTTCAGAAGAAAAAAAGCCCTACAAATAGGCAATTTGCAGGGCCTTGTGTTGCGATGTTGGTAGTGCCTAAGCGGTACGCCACTCAATCCAGCCGCGGATGCAAATCAACATACTTCTGTTTGCGCAGCTCCAGCGCCGCAATCTGCTCTTGCAGCTTGGCAATCTCGGCGTCGATATCGTCCACGCTCTGCTCGATATGGTCCAGCGTCTGGATCAGCAGCTCCTTGGCCTCCTGCTTGCTGGAGGCCGCTGGCGTGGCGCCGCGAAGGGGGCGGTTGGCGGTTTCCTTCATGAAGATGCCGGTGATGATGCCGACGACTGCGACAAACATCAGGTAGTAGGCGGGCAGGTAGAGGCTGCCGGTCGAATCGACCAAGGCGGCGGTGATGGTGGGCGTGAGGCCTGCGACGATGATGGCGATGTTGAACGAGGCGGCTAGCGCGCTGTAGCGGATGCGGGTCGGGAACATCGCAGGCAGGGTGGAGGCCATCACGCCGGTAAAGCAGTTCAGCACAATCGCCAGCATGAACAGGCCAACAAAGATGAGCGCGATCTGGCCGTTGATGATCAGCCGGAACGCGGGAATCGCCAGCACCAAGAGGCCGATCGAGCCAACGATCACAAACGGCTTGCGGCCAAAGCGGTCGCTGGCCAGGCCAATCACCGGCTGCACAAAGAGCATGCCGATCATCACCGCGATGATGATCAGCACGCCATGGTCTTCGGAGTAGTGCAGGTTGTGCGACAGGTAGCTGGGCATATAGGTCAGCAGCATGTAGTAGGTGATATTGGTGGTCAGCACCAGGCCCACCGATACCAGCAAGGGGCGCCAGTAGCGTGTCGCGATTTCCTTGAAGGAGATGCGTGGGCGGTTCTCCACGTCCTCCTGGTCGTCCTTTTCCATCTGGTCGAGTTGTTGCTGAAAGGCGGGCGTTTCTTCGGCCGCATGGCGCAGGTACAGGCCTACCAGGCCCAGGGGCGCTGCCAGGAAGAAGGGCACGCGCCAGCCCCAGTCCAGAAAGCTCGCCTCGCTCAGCAGGCTTTGCAGCAAGACCACGACGCCCGCGCCGGTGACAAAGCCCACGATGGAGCCAAAGTCCAGAAAGCTGCCCAGAAACCCGCGCTTGCGGTCCGGCGCAAACTCGGCCACAAAGATGGCGGCGCCGGTGTATTCACCGCCCACCGAGAAGCCCTGCGCCAGCTTGCACAGCAGCAGCAGGATCGGCGCCCAGATGCCGATGCTGGCGTAGGACGGTATCAGCCCAATACAGAAAGTGCTGGCGGCCATGATGATGATGGTGATCGACAGCACCTTCTGGCGCCCGAACTTGTCACCCATCACGCCAAAGAAGATGCCGCCCAAAGGGCGCACCAGGAACGGGATCGAAAAGGTGCCCAGCGCGGCAATCATCTGCACACTGGGCGATGCATCGGGGAAAAATACCTTGCCCAGCGCAAAGGCGACAAAGCCATAGACGCCAAAGTCGAACCACTCCATGGCATTGCCCAGCGCGGCGGCAGAAATCGCCTTTCTGAGCTTGACCTTGTCGACGATGGTGATGTCGTGCAGCTCCAAGGTGCCGCTTTGGGTGGGGATCAGCGGCGGCGAAGGAGGCGTCGGATCGGCCGCTGTATTGTTGTTGGTGGTATCCATGCGGTTCCCCGGTAATTATGGGTCGCCATCTTCGCCAATCGCTGCCCGCCCGTCTGTAGGACGAGGGGGCTGCGCGCTGCCGCCAAACTTCGCCAGCCACCCGTTATGGGTGGTCGGGCCGGGGTGGGGGGCGCCTAAACTCTTCCCGAGCATCTTCTACACAATGACGAGACAAAGGAGTTCCATGTCCGAAGCTTTTATCGTGGCGGCGCAACGCACGGCCGGTGGCCGCCGAGGTGGCCAACTGGCCGGCTGGCATCCCGTGGATCTGGCCGCACAGGTCATCAATGCGCTGGTCGAAGGTGTCGATGCCGACCCGGCCGCCGTGGACGATGTGTTTCTGGGCTGCGTCAGCCAGGTGGGCGAGCAGTCCAGCAATGTGGCGCGCAATGTGGTGCTGGCCTCCAGGCTGCCCGAATCGGTGCCCGGCACCAGCATCGACCGCCAATGCGGCTCCTCGCAGCAGGCCATCCACTTTGCCGCGCAGGCGGTGATGTCGGGCGCGATGGACATGGTGATTGCCGCCGGCGTCGAATCGATGACCCGCGTGCCCATGGGCAGCCCGGGCGGCCTGGCGCAAAAGGCCGGGCTGGGCCATTACCACAGCCCCGGCATCGCCAGCCGCTACGGCGATACCGTCTTTAGCCAGTTTGTCGGTGCCGAGATGGTGGCGCGCAAATACGGCCTGGACAAGGATGCGCTCGACCGCTACGCCTTGCAAAGCCACCAGCGCGCCGCTGCCGCCAGCCGCGCCGGCCATTTTGCCGCAGAGATCTTGCCTATCGCAGTGCGCGATGCCAGCGGCGCCTTGACGCAGGACCTGCATGCGGTGGACGAGGGCATCCGCTTTGAAGCCACCTTGGAAGGCATTCAGAGCGTCAAGCTGCTGCAGGAGGGCGGCTTGATCACCGCAGCCAATGCCAGCCAGATGTGCGACGGCGCCAGCGGCGTGCTGATCGTCAATGAGCGCGGCCTGCGCCGCCTGGGCGCCAAGCCCCTGGCGCGCATCCACCACATGACCGTGCTGGGCCATGACCCTGTCATCATGCTGGAGGCCCCGGTGCCCGCCACCCAACTGGCCTTGAAGCGGGCCGGCATGCGCCTGAGCGACATCGACCTCTACGAAGTCAACGAGGCCTTTGCCTCGATCCCGCTGGCCTGGCAGCAGGCGCTGCAGGCCGATCCCGCGCGCATGAATGTGAACGGCGGCGCTATTGCGCTGGGCCATCCGCTTGGCGGTACGGGCTCCAAGCTGATGGCCACCCTGGTCCATGCGCTGCACCAGCGCGGCGGCCGCTACGGGCTGCAGACCATGTGCGAGGGCGGGGGCATGGCGAATGTGACGGTGATCGAGCGCCTATAGAAGTCGTGGCACCATAAGGGGATAAACATGCCGCGCATTGATAAAAACAGTGACCGAGACAAACCACACACTTCCCCGGCTGGAGCCCCGGCGCATTGAGCGCAAGCATCTTCTGGCGCGCCTGTCCGAGGCCCGCCATAAAACCTGCCTGCTGATCCACGGCCCGGCGGGCAGTGGCAAAACCTCGCTGGCGCTGCAGTGGCGCGCGCAAGCGCTGACCTTTGGCCATGACGAAGCCTGGGTGACGGTGCAGCCCGGCGACGACGGCCAGGCGCTGATGGCGGCGCTCTTCGATTCGCTGGACCGCATCGACAGCGATATCGCGCGCGAGGCTCGCCTGCTGTCCAACCGGGGTGGCGAGGCGCGGGCCGATGCCATCGTCATTGCCTTGCTGCGCGCGTTTTTTGCGCGCCGCCGGCCCGTGGTGGTGGTGTTCGAAGATTGGCAGAACCAAGGCGACAAGAGCCCGGGCGCGGCGCGG
>NZ_JBBGZC010000013.1:89136-184605 GCF_037479395.1 Comamonas sp. MYb21
GGCCGCGCCGGGCGCCCGCGGGGGGGGGCGCGGGGGGGCCCGTCCCCCTCCCCTCCGCCGCGGGGGCCGCTCCGCCCCCCCCCCCCCGGCCCTTGCTGGTGGTGATCGATGATTGGCAGAACATGGGCGACATGCGCGCGGGCGCGGCGCTGCAGACCTTGCTGGATTTTGCGCCGCCCGCCTTGCGGCTGGTGATCGTCTCGCGCAGCATGCCCCAGCTGCGCCTGGCGCGCCTGCGCGACCAGGGCTTGCTCGAAGAGATCGGGCCTACCGAGCTGCGCTTTACCCTGGAAGAGGTGCAGCAGTTTCTGCAGGCCCGCCAGCCGCGCAGCACCAGCCCGGCCGTGGCGCGCCAGCTGCTCGAGGTAACCGCTGGCTGGGCCGCTGGCCTGCAGCTGCTGGCACTGCAGCCGCGCACGCCCGCGTCGCCGGTGCAGAACGCGCAGGACTTTACCGCCTACTTCAACCGCGAGGTGCTGTGCCGGGTCGACAAGGATGAGATCGATGCGATGACGCGGCTGGCTGCGGCGCGCAGCTTCAACCAGGCGCTGGCGATCACCATCGCTGGCGAGCCCGTCGGCCCCGCCTTGCTCGAGCGCCTGCAGCGCGAGAACCTGTTTGTGCTGCCGCTGCAAGATGCCGACAGCCAGGGCTGGTACCGCTTCCATCCGCTGTTTCGCGAGCTGCTGCTCACCCGCTTCCAATCGCTGCCGCAGGCCGAGCGCCAGCGCACCCACGCGGCCCTGGCGCAATGGCTGGGCGCCCGGCGCCACCTGCGCGATGCCGTGCACCATGCGGTCGAGGCAGGGGACATGGACCAGGCCGTGCACTGGGTGGAGCGCTGGGCGCGCGAGCTGTTTTTGAACGGCCAGCTGCAGCAGCTGGTGCGTGCGGTGTCCGAGCTGCCGCGCGCCACCGTCCATGCGCGTCCCGCGCTGCTGCTGTGGCTGGGCTGGACCCAGCTGTGCTACTACAAGCTCACCGCCTGCCATGAGACCTTGAATGCGCTGCGCGCGCAGCTGGGCGAGCGCGACCATGAAGGCCGCGCGCATTGCGTGCTGCTGGCCTTCTCGCTGGCCTTGCAGGAGGACGACCTGGGCACCGCGCAGGCCTTGCTGCCCGAGCTGATGTCCATCCAGCAGGGCGATGATGCCGTGCTGGTGGGCGGCAAGCGCAATCTGCTGGGCTGGATGTATGGGCACAGCGCCGAGTACGACAAGGCCCGCGAGGTGCTGCGCGGCTCGCCCCCGCTGCGCGACGACGGCTCGCCGCTGCTCGATTCGGCCTTTGGCCATTTGATGACCGAATCGCTGCGTGGTCTCTCGTGGCTGTATGCCGGCGATGTGCGCCAGGCCGAGCCGGTGCTGCGCGAGGCGCTCGCCCATGCCGAAAAGGCGCTGGGCCGCCACAGCGAGATGGCCTGCAATGCCGCCGCCTACCTGGCGGCCGTGCTGTATGAGACCAATGAGCTCGACGAGCTGCGCCAGCTGCTCGATGGCCGGCTGGACACCACCGAGCGCGTGGTACTGCCCGATGCGCTGGTGACCGTGGCCCTGGTCTGCGCGCGCCTGAGCCGGCTGGACGGCAACCCGCTCGAAGCGATCGAGGGGCTGGCGCGGATCGAAGAAATCGCGCAGCGCCGCTCGCTGGACCGGCTGCTGGCCTTTGCGATGGGCGAGCGCGTGCGCTGCCTGCTGCAGATGCGCGACAGGGAAGGCGCGCGCCAGATGCTGCGCCAGATTGAGCTGCTGGCCCAGCGCCATGCCGATGCCCGCAGCCCCGTGAGCCTGCGCATCACCGGCATGGCCCGCTACACGCAGGCGCTGTACCACGAGGCCAACCTCGACGACCGTGCTGCGCTGGAGGCGCTGGGCGAGCGCGGCAAGGACGACAGCGCGCTCTTGCAGCGGCGCGACCGCTGCGCCACCTTGGTGCTGCGCGCCCTGCTGCTGAGCCGCCTGGGGCACCAGGACCAGGCGCTGGAGGTCATGCGCGATGCCTTGCTGCAGGGCCAGCAGTTGGGCCTGGTGCGCAGCATTCTGGACTTGGGCGAACCCGCGCTGGTGCTGGCCGGGGCCTGTGCCCAGGCCTTTGGCGCCTCCGATCCCTTGCTCGCGTTTTATGTGGAGCGGCTGCAGCAGCAATCGCAGCGCTACCGTGCCCAGCCGCAGCCCGCCGATGCGGGGCTGAGCGAGCCTCTGTCCGAGCGGGAGCTGGAGATCCTGCGGGCGCTTGCGCACAGCATGTCGAACAAGCGCATTGCCCAGGTGCTGGGCATCTCGCCCGAGACCGTCAAATGGCATCTGCGCAATGTCTACGGCAAGCTCAAGGTGGTGGGGCGCGATGATGCCGTGGCCCGCGCGCGCGACCTGGGCCTGGTGCAGGGCTGATCGCCAACAACGCAGGGGGAAACCCGAGCCACCCACATCGGGTGGGGGCAGGGTGGGGCGGCTGGCCCCATGATGGCTAAAAATAGCAAAGACAGGAGACAAGCCATGTTCATGCCCCATCGCCAGGCGGATTGCGCACCTGACCCCCTCTGCAGCCTCTGCAGCATCGCTGTAGTGCTACGCCGTCCTGCGCGCAGCTAAGCGCCCGTTTCTCCAACGTCAACACCGCGATGCCGTCTGCGGACGGCCGGGGCGCAGCTTTGCCTGCACGCCATTGCAACCCACCCAAACTCCTTGCTCGATGACCTCCTCCAGCACCCCCTCTAGCCACCCGCAAGCCTTTGACCCAGCCCGCCTGGACGATTTTCTGCGCGCGCAGTTGCCAGGCTTGCAGGGCGAGATGGCGCTGCAGGCGATTGGCGGCGGGCAGTCCAACCCGACCTTCTTTGTGAGCTATGGCAGCCGGCACATGGTGCTGCGCAAAAAGCCCGCTGGCGAGGTATTGCCATCGGCCCATGCGGTGGACCGCGAGTACCGCGTGATGAAGGCGCTGGCAGACACGGCGCTGCCCGTGCCGCAGATGCTGCTCTACCACGCGGGCAGCGATGTGGTCGGAACGCCCTTCTACTTGATGGAAAAGGTCGAGGGGCGCGTCTTCAACGACAACGCGATCGCCGGCATGCGCCCGGCCGAGCGCCGCGCGATCTACCTGGCGATGGCCGACACCCTGGCTACCCTGCATGCGGTGGACTGGCGCGCCGCCGGCCTGGAGGGCTTTGGCAAGGAGGGCGGTTTTTTTGAGCGGCAGTTGCACCGCTGGCAAAAGCAGTGGGATCTGTCGCGCATTGCGCCCAACCCGGCCATTGATGAGTTGTTGGCCTGGCTGGGCGCCAACCGCCCCAGCGATGACGAAACCACGCTGACCCATGGTGATTTCAAGCTCAACAACCTGCTGTTCCACCCCACCGAAGCCAAGGTGGTCGCGGTGCTGGACTGGGAGCTGTCCACCCTGGGCCATCCGCTGGCCGATGTGGCCTTCAACACCGTGGCCTGGCGCACCCTGCCCGAGGAGTTTGGCGGGCTGCGCGGGCTGGATCTGGCAGCGCTGGGTATTCCGTCCGAGTCCGACTACCTGGCGCATTTCTACCAGCGCGCCGGCCGCAGCGATCCGGCCCGCCAGGCCGCGCCTTTCCACTGGGCCTTTGCGTTCATGCGCTGGGCCGTCATCTTTGAAGGCATTGCCGCCCGCGCCGCGCGGGGCAATGCGGTGGCCGACAACGCCTCGGAGGTGGGCGCCATGGCCCAGGCCCTGGCCCGGCGCGGGCTGGAGGCCATCGATGCCCCAGCGGCGGTGTTTTGAATTTTTACCGAGGAGAAGCTCTTGAACTTCCAGTACCCCGAGGACACGCAGCAGATGCAGCGCACGCTGCGCCAGTTCATGGAACGCCATGTGCTGCCCCGCTACCACGACTACGAGCGCATCGCCGCCACCGGCGCCTACCCGACTGAAGTGGTTGAGCCGCTCAAGCAGCTGGCGCGCGAGGCTGGCTTGTGGAACCTTTTTCTGCCCGGTCTGCGCGACGATGAGCCCGGCACCCGCATGAGCAATATGCAGTACAGCCCGCTGGCCGAAATCATCGGCCGGGTCTACTGGTCGGCCGAGGTGTTCAACTGCAATGCGCCCGATACCGGCAACACCGAGCTGCTGCACCTGTTTGCCACGCCCGAGCAGCACGAGCGCTGGCTCAAGCCTTTGCTCGACGGCAGCATCCGCTCCTGCTTCTCGATGACCGAGCCCGATGTAGCCTCGTCCGATGCCACCAATATCTGCACCACCATCCGCCGCGAAGGCGATGAGTACGTGATCAACGGCCGCAAGTGGTTCACCACCGGCGCGCTGCACCCCAACTGCAAGTTCGCCATCGTCATGGGGGTGAGCGACGAGAGCCCCGATGCGCCCCGCCACCAGCGGCATTCGATGGTCATCGTGCCGCTGGACACGCCGGGCCTGAACATCGTGCGCAACGTGGCGATCATGCACCACCATGCCCCCGAAGGGCACTGCGAGGTGACCTATACCGATGTGCGCGTGCCTGTCAGCAACCTGCTGGGCGAGGAGCACAGCGGCTTTGCGCTGGCCCAGGCGCGCCTGGGCCCCGGCCGCGTGCACCACTGCATGCGCACCATTGGCCAGTGTGAGCTGGCGGTCGAGATGATGTGCGAGCGCGCACTCACCCGCCGCGCCTTTGGCAAGCACCTGAGCGATTACGCCAATGTGCAGGACTGGATCGCCCAGTCCCGCGTCGAGATCGACCAGGCGCGGCTGCTGGTGCTGCAGGCGGCCTGGAAGATGGACATGTTCGGCAACAAGGCGGCGCACGTCGATGTGTCGGCCATCAAGCTGGTGGCGGCGCAGCTGCAGACCCGTGTGCTGGACCGCGCCATCCAGGTGTTCGGCGCCATGGGCATCACGCCCGATACCCCCCTGTCCTACCTCTGGTCCTGGGGCCGGGCGATGCGCTTTTTTGACGGACCGGACGAGGTCCATCTGCGCGCCATTGCCCGCGCCGAGCTGGCCCGCGCACGCGACAACCTGGGCGCCACCGCCGCCTTCTACAGCACCAGCCATTGAAAAGCTTGCGATGACCTATCCCGACCAGAAACCCGACGGCAGCGTGCTGCACTGGCGCAGTGGCGCCGTGGCCCATATCCGCTTCAACCGCCCGCAGGCGCTCAACGCCATTGACCGTGGCATGGCCGCCGCCTTTCACGAGGCCTGCCAGGACATTGCCGCCGACCCGCAGGTGCGTGCCGTGCTCATCACAGGCGAAGGCCGGGCCTTTATGGCCGGTGGCGACCTCGATGAAATGCGCGCCGATCCGCAGCAGGCTGCTGCGCAGCTGATTGCTGGCATGCATGGCGGCATCCGCCTGCTGACGGCCTTGCAGGCGCCCGTGGTCTGCGCCGTGCAGGGCGCGGTGGCGGGGGGCGGCCTAGGCTTGATGCTGGCCTGCGACCTGGCTATTGCCGCTGAGGGCACGCGCTTTGGCGTGGCCTATCCGCTGATAGGCGCAAGCTGCGACTGCTCTACCTCCTGGGGCCTGCCGCGCGTGCTGGGCCTGCGCAAGGCGATGGAGCTGGCGCTGCTGGGCGACAACCTGGAGGCCGCCGAGGCCCTGCACCTGGGCCTCGTCAACCGCGTGGTCGCCAAGGACAGCCTGGCTGCCGAGGCCGAGGCCCTCGTGCAGCGCCTGGCCCAGGGACCGACCCATGCGCTGGGCCATATGAAGCAGCTGCTGCGCAGCGCCCTGGAGCGCGGCCTCGACGCCCACCTCGACCAGGAAGCGGAGAGCTTTACCCAGTGCGCCGGCACGGCCGATTTTCAGGAAGGCATCAGCGCCTTCCGCGAGAAGCGCGCAGCGCAGTTTCAAGGCCGTTGAGCCGTTGATTGATCCACCCATTCATGAACGCAAGCCACAGGCATCCTATGAAGACACGTATTACGCAATTGCTGGGCATCCGCTACCCCATCATCCAGGGCGGCATGCAGTGGGTGGGCACGGCGGAGCTGGCGTCGGCCGTCTCTAACGCCGGCGGCCTGGGCGTGCTGACGGCGCTGACCCAGCCGACTCCCGAGGCGCTGGCGCGCGAGATCGCCCGCTGCCGCGAGATGACGGACCAGCCCTTTGGCGTGAACCTGACGATTCTGCCGTCGGCCAAGCCGCCCCCCTATGAGGCCTACCTGGATGCGGTCATCGACAGCGGTGTGCGCGTGCTGGAGACCGCTGGCAACAGCCCCGTTGCCTTTATCGAAAAAGCCAAGCGCGGCCATATGCGCATCGTGCACAAATGCACCAGCGTGCGCCATGCGCTGTCGGCCGAGCGCAATGGGGTCGATGCCGTCAGCATCGATGGCTTTGAATGCGCCGGCCACCCGGGCGAGGACGATGTGGCCGGCCTGGTGCTGATCCCGCTGGCCGCCCGGGCGCTGCGCATTCCGGTGATCGCATCGGGCGGCATTGCCGATGGGCGCGGGCTGGCCGCTGCGCTGGCCTTGGGCGCCGAGGGTGTGAACATGGGCACGCGCTTTTGCGCGACGGTCGAGGCACCGATCCACGACGACATCAAGCGCGCGCTGGTCAACGCTGGCGAGCGCGATACCCAGCTGATCTTCCGCACATTCCGCAACACCGGCCGGGTGCTGAAAAACGCGATCTCGGACCAGGTGGTGGCCACCGAGCGCCGGCCCGGCGGCTGCGAGTTTGCCGAGATCCACCCGCTGGTCGCCGGCCAAAGAGGCCGTGCCGCGCTGCACAGCGGCGACGTCGATGGCGGCCTGGTCTGGGCCGGCCAGGTGGTAGGCCTGGTGAACGATGTGCCCAGCTGCGAAGTGCTGGTGCAGCGCATGGTGGCCGAGTGCCAGGAGGCGCTGGCCAGCGCCGCGCGCCGCGCTGGCATGCCCGAGGCAGCCGTGCTGCAGGAGGCTTGATGACTATGACCGCGTCCACCCCCGCCACTACAACCACCACCCCCATCCCCACAGCCACCCCCCAGCTGCGGCTGGAAACCCATTACGACCAGCGTGAGATGCGCTGCTTTGCCGAGCGGCCCAACGATGTCATCCGCATGTGGCTGCAGGCCGCCCGGCGCCAACCTGAGGCCGAGTCCCTGGTCTGCGGCGCGCAGCGCCTGAGCTGGGCGCAGCTGCAAGACCAGGTGCTGCGCGTAGCGGCCGCTCTGCGGGCACGCGGTGTGGCCAAGGGCGACCGCGTGGCGCTGCTGCTGGGCAATGGCCCCGAGTTTGTGATTGCCTCCTACGCCACGATGGCCATCGGTGCGGTGGTGGTGCCGCTGAGCATCCGCGACCAATCGGCCGGCATTGGCTACATCCTGCGCGACTGCGAGGCGGTGGTGCTGGTCCATGACGCAGCGCTGGGCGCTGTGGTGGCCGGCATGGGCGAGACGCCGGCGCTGCGGCACCAGGTGGTGGTGGGCGGCGCGCCCGATGCCGCCCAGGCCTTTGCGCAGCTGCTGGCCCATGCGCCGCTGCCGCAGTGCGAGGCGCTGGATGAGGAAGACCTGGCCATGCTGGTCTACACCTCGGGCACCACCGGTTTCCCCAAGGGGGCGATGCTGACGCACCTGGGCATTGTGCATACCATCCTGCACTACGCGCAGGCGCTGGGTCTGGATGCCTCGGTGCGGGGCTGCGCGGTAGTGCCGCTCAGCCATGTCACCGGCCTGGTGGCGCTGATGGCGGTGACCCTGGGCCTGGGCGGCACCCTGGTGGTGGTGCCGCATTTCAAGGCGGCCGATATGCTGCCGCTGGCCGCCCGGGAGCGCATCAGCTTCACGATCATGGTGCCGGCGATGTACCAGCTATTGCTGCTGCAGGAGAACTACCGCCAGCATGACCTGTCGCACTGGACCGTGGGCGGCTTTGGCGGCGCGCCGATGCCGCCCGAGACCATAGACCGGCTGGCGCAGTGGCTGCCGGGGCTGCGCCTGTCCAACTGCTATGGCGCGACCGAGACCACATCGCCCGTAGCGGTGATGCCCGCGCAGCTGACGCGCACGCACCTGGCCAGCGTAGGCCTGGCGCTGCCTTGCGCCGATATTGCGGTGATGGACGACGATGGCCGACCCTTGCCGGCCGATGAGGTGGGCGAGCTCTGGCTCAAGGGCCCGATGGTGGCCAAGGGCTACTGGAACAACCTACAGGCCACGCAGGAGAACTTTGTGGCTGGCTACTGGCGCAGCGGCGATGTGGGCCGCATGGACGCGCAGGGCTTTGTCTATGTGATGGACCGGCGCAAGGACATGCTCAACCGGGGCGGCTACAAGATCTTCAGCGTGGAGGTGGAGAACGCCTTGTGCGAACACCCCGATGTGCTGGAGGCCGCCGTCGTGGCCAAACCCTGCCCGGTACTGGGCGAGCGCGTGCATGTGTTTGTGACCCTGCGCGACGACAAGTACACCGAGGCCGAGGCGCTGCGCCGCTTTTGCGCAGAACGCCTGGCCGACTACAAGGTGCCCGAGAGCTTTACCGTCAGCCATAGCCTGCTGCCGCGCAATGCCAACGGCAAGCTGCTCAAGCGCGTGCTGCGCCAAGAGCTGCTGGCCGCCCAGGCTTGAAGGAGGGCGCCCGCATGCCAAACGATGCCGCCACCCTGGAAACCCTGCAGCCGGGCATTGCCTTGCTGCGCCTGACGCGCGCCGCGCGCCTCAATGCGCTGAGCCTGCCCGATCTGCAGTTTCTGCATGCGCTGCTCGATACCTGCCTGGCGGATGCGAGCCTGCGCGTGCTGGTCATCAGCGGCGAGGGGAAGGGCTTTTGCGCCGGGCTGAACCTCAAATCCTTGCTGGATGAGAACGGGCAGCTGCCGGCCACCGTGCGCGAGAACATGGACTTGCAACAGCGCTTTGCCGGCCTGGTGCAGCGCCTGCGCGATACCAGCGTGGCGGTGATCGCCGCTGTCAACGGCGTGGCAGTCGGCGCGGGCATGGCGCTGGCCTTGGCCGCCGATGTGCGCTTTGCCGCGCAGCAGGCGGCCTTCCATGTGGGCGCCATCAAGATCGGCATCACCGCCGGTGAATGCGGCATCAGCTACCACCTGCCGCGCCTCATTGGTGCCGGGCGTGCCTTTGAGCTGATGCTGAGCGGCCGGCCCGTCGCTGCGGACGAGGCGCTGCGCATAGGCCTGGTGAGCGAGGTGCTGCCTGCTGCCGAGCTGCTGGAGCGGGCCTTGCAGTGCGCGCGCCAGATCGCCGCCCATGCGCCGTATGCCACCGCCCACACCAAGCGCCTGATGTGGCAGAACCTGGATGCCTCGAGCCTGGCCGCAGCCATCGAGCTGGAGAACCATGCCCAGGTGCTGGGTCTGATGACCGAGGATTTCCAGGAAGCCGTCCAGGCCTTTTTGCACAAGCGCAGCCCCGTGTTCACGGGGCGCTAAGGAGGGGATATGAACGATTTGCGGAACCCGCTCGCCCAAGACCATGATGGCCTGCAGGTGCCCCTCTGCCAGAGCGTGGACGATCTGCAGGCGCTGACTGTCACCGAGCTGTATGTCAGCCCTTGGGTGGAGGTGGACCAGCGCCGCATCGACCGCTTTGCCGAGGCGACCGGGGATTTTCAGTGGCTGCATGTAGACCCGGCGCGCGCGGCGCAGGAGTCCGGCTTTGGCGGCACGATTGCGCATGGCTTTCTCACGCTGTCGCTGCTCGGCAAGCACTACGAGGACTTTATGCCCGGGCTGCTGCCGTTTTGCGACCTGGGCATCAACTACGGCCTGAACCGGGTGCGCTTTATGCAGCCAGTGCGGGCAGGCAGCCGGGTGCGCAGCCGCTTTGTGTTGACCGACGTCAGCCGGGTCACCGGTGGTGTGCAGATGCTCTTTAACGCCACGGTAGAGCTGGAGGGCCAGAGCAAACCTGCCTGTGTGGCCGAGTCGGTGGTACGGCGGATGTTCAAGCAAGGAGGCGCGCGATGAAGGCTGTCGTCTGCGAACAGTTTGGCCCGCCATCGGTGCTGCAGCTGCGCGATCTGCCTGCGCTGCAGCCCGCGCCCGGCGAGGTGGTCGTCGCCGTCAAGGCGGCCGGCATCAACTACCCCGACACCCTCATCATCGAAGACCGCTACCAGTTCAAGCCCAGCCTGCCCTTCAGCCCCGGGGGCGAATTTGCTGGCGTGGTGGACGGGGTAGGTGCCGAGGTGCAGGGCGTGCGCCAAGGCCAGGCGGTGATCGGCTTTGTCGGCTGGGGCGCGTTTGCGCAGCAGATCTGCGTGCAGCCTGCTGCGCTCTTCCCCATGCCGGCCGGCCTGCCGTTTGAGGTGGCGGGCTCCCTCTTGATGACCTATGGCACGGCCTACCACGCGCTGCGCGACCGGGCAGACCTGGCAGCGGGCGAGACGGTGCTGGTGCTGGGCGCAGCAGGCGGTGTGGGCATTGCCTGCATTGAGCTGGCCAAAGCCCTGGGCGCAAGGGTGATTGCGGCAGCCTCGTCGCCGCAGAAACTGGCCGCCTGCCGCGCGCATGGCGCGGATGAAACCATCGACTACGAACGCGAGGACCTGCGCGAGCGGCTCAAGGCCATCACCGGTGGGCGGGGCGTGGATGTGGTCTGCGATGTGGTGGGCGGGCGCTTCAGCGAGCCGGCCCTGCGCAGCACCGCCTGGCGCGGGCGCTTTCTGGTGCTGGGCTTTGCTGGGGGTGAGATTCCGCGCATTGCACTCAATCTGCCGCTGCTCAAAGGCTGCGCCATCGTGGGCGTGTTCTGGGGCGACTACCTGCAGCGCGAGCGCGCCCAGGTGGTGGCCGACATTGAGGCGCTGGCCGAGCTTTACACCCAGGGGCGGCTGCGGCCGCTGATTTCCCAGCGTTTCTCGCTGGAGGAAACGCCTGCTGCGCTGGAGGCCGTGCGCCAGCGCCAGGCCATTGGCAAAGGAGTCGTCGTGCCCTAGCACCTACCCACCCCAGCATTTCCCGGTTTCCGTCTTGAACACCGGTGCCACGAGACAAGGGGGCAATAAAGCCCTCGGCGCCGATGTGAACCCCGGGGTGGCCCTTTGAACAGGTTCTCAGGGGGCTGCCCTTATCCAAACCACCTTTCCGAATGGATGAATCATGACGAATGCGAACACCTTGAGCGCTGATATAGCAGCGCAGGCCAGCGAGAGCGGAGCACCCGCCGATGCCAAACGCGCAGCGGTTTCGGGTTTTGTGGGCACCTTGATCGAGTACTACGATTTCAGCCTCTATGGCTATATGGCGGTGGTGATTGCGCCGCTGTTCTTCCCCAGCGGCGACCCCACGGTATCGCTGCTGGCCGCACTGGCGGTGTTTGGCACGGCCTACTTTGTGCGGCCGCTGGGCGGCATTGTGTTTGGCCATATCGGCGACAAGTACGGCCGCAAGACGGCGCTGCTGGGCACCCTCATTTGCATGGGCATTGGCAGCACCTTGATGGGGCTGCTGCCCACCTTTGAGCAGATGGGCTACTTCGCCACCGCCTTGCTGGTGCTGGTGCGGCTGCTGCAAGGCTTCTCGGCCGGTGGCGAAGTAGGGGGCTCGGCCACCTTTATCTCGGAGTCGTCACCCCCGCACATGAAGGCCACCTTTGGCGCCTTCACGCCGATGGGATCGACAGGCGGCTTTGCCGTGGCAGCGGCGGTGGCCGGTGCGGTCACCGCGCTCACCACGCCCGAGCAGATGAGCGCCTGGGGCTGGCGCATTCCCTTTTTGCTGGCGCTGCCCTTGACCCTGCTGTGCATCTGGGCCCGCACGCGCGTGCGCGAAACCTATGAGGGCAAGCCCGAGAAAAAGGAGCATTCGCCCATTGGCGCCGTCTTCCGCCTGCAAACCAAGGCCTTGCTGCAATCGACCGCGATCAGCGCCGCCACCAATGGCACGGCCTACATCGGCCTCACCTACATGAGCATCCACCTGGTCAAGCAGCTGGGCTACCCTGCTGGCAATGTGTACTGGGTCGCCACCTTGGCCATTGGCCTGTCGGCGCTGCTGATGCCGCTGGGCGGCTACATCGGTGACCGCATCGGCCTGCGCCGCCTGATGCTCGTGGGCCTGATCGGCTACATCATCCTGACCTACCCGATGATGGGCCTGATGGAGCGCAGCCTGATGGTTGCCGCCTGGGCCTATGTGGTGCTGATGCTCAACACCGTCGCCACCCAGGTCAGCGCCTACACCTTGCTACCCTTGTTGTTCCAGCCCCAGTACCGCTACACGGGAGTTGCCACGGGCTGGAATTTTGGCGTGATCATCGCGGGCGGCACCGCCCCCTATGTGGCTGTGAAGCTGGTGCAGATGACGGAGAACAAGCAGTCGCCCGCGTATTTTGTGATTGCGGCGGCCATCATTGGCTTGATTGGCGTGCTATCGATCCGCCGCGATGCAGCGCGTTCGGTGACCTGAGGATTGGACGCGCCAGTCCTGCGCCGAAGGGACGGTCACCGCCATCTGGCGGTGCTTGGCAGAGGGAGGGGGCGGGGCGGCCGCTCAACTCGCTTCAGTCTGCTTGGGGCGCGGGTGCTGCGATCGCTGTTGCGGTCGCCGCCGCAGCTTGCAGCTTGGCCAGGTGGCGCTTTCTCAGGCTGTCCGGGGTCTGGTCGCACAGCTGCTGGGTGGCGGCTTGCAAGGTGGGCAACAGCACGCAGGCGCCCGGCGAACTGCGGAAGGCCGTCTCCTGGACCTGGTGGACATAGTCCAGTTCGCCATCGCCTTTCTTGACGGTGTAGCGGAACTGGAA
This sequence comes from Comamonas sp. MYb21, assembly GCF_037479395.1. Lineage (NCBI taxonomy): Bacteria > Pseudomonadati > Pseudomonadota > Betaproteobacteria > Burkholderiales > Comamonadaceae > Comamonas > Comamonas sp. MYb21. The sequence continues at coordinate 101,796 of NZ_JBBGZC010000013.1, forward strand.
TTGCGTGACGGCGGGCTTGTCCGCCAGCGAGCCGAGCACGGCCCCCAGTATCCCGACCGCCAGGTTGACCCCGACGGAGTAGTTGTGTCCACCGCGAATGGCGCGGTCAATATAGGCGGCGCTGGCGACGGCGCTGCCAATGGCCGCGCCCGCATGCGTGCCCGGTGTGGATTCATCGACCCCTTGCACATCAATGATGGTGCCGAACTCTGCGGCGGCGAAGTAGTCGATGCTGTAGTTCGCTTCCAGCAGCTGGCGCTCCGGCGCAGCCAGGTCATCCCATACCAGGCGCGACAGCTGCAGGGTGGGGCGCGGTGCCAGCAGGTACTTGTCCGATGGGCCCAGCGACACATCCTTGGACTGGTAGACGCTGGGCGCCAATTCGCCCTTGAGGTAGGCCCGGTACTCGCCCAGTGCCATCGTGCGCGAGCCACTGTGGATCCGCTCCACGGTCAGGTTGTCCCGGTTGACCGAGCAGACCAGCGGATCGCCATCAGAGACCATCGCGACATTCACCGCCCACTGGTCCGACAGATGCTGGTTGCCATCGTTCTTGGCGTCAGTGGCATTCGGAAACTCAGCCAGGCAAATCGCTGCATATTTCTCAAAATTCCGGGCGGCTTCGCGGCGCGAGGTCTCCACATCCTGGTAGATCTTCAGCTGCTCATCCTGGGACATGCGTCCCTGGTAGGCATAAGGCGTGCATCCCCCCAGCAGGACAAGGCTGGCCGCTGCGATCGCAATCTGCGTGGTGTTCATGTGCTATTTGTTATTTGCTAGTGGTTATTCGTTTGAATTCTTAGCGCGCAAAAGTCACGGGCATCGTTGCCTGGCCCGGTCACTGAGATACACCAAATAATCATTGAATAAAAACGAACTTGGTCCTGAGGAACAGGAGTGCTGTGCCCCATCCTAGCAGTATTTTTATTACATAAGCTTACGTTAATGCGGCTAGAGCAGCAGTTATCCAGCTGCAAAACGCCGCTATGCAGCCGTCTTTCTCGCTGGATGCCTTATGCGCCGCACAGCGCCGCCACCAACAGCCCCAGCGTGGCACTGCGGGGTGCGCCCTTGCGCAGCACCAGCTCATAGGGCTCGCTGCGCGATTGCAGGGTCAGATCGATGATGCCGACCAGGCCATTGCGCGAGAAGTAGGTCGCGATGTCGTCGGAGACCAGGGCCACCAGGTCGTTGTTGCGGCCGAGCATGGTGACGGTGGCCAGCGCCGAGGTGGTTTCGATCAGGTGCGAGGGGAAGTGCAGCCCCGCTTCGTGGAACTCGCGCTCGAGCAAGCGGCGCATGGGCATGCGGGCGCGGTAGACCAGCCAGCGGCTGTCCTGCAGGTCCTGCAACTGCACGGCCTTGGCGCCCATCGCAGGGTGGCGCACGCTGGCAATCACCGACAGCGACTCCTGCTTGATGAACAGCGACTCATAGACCTCGGGCGTGCGGCTGACCGAGGAGCGGCAGATGGCCGCATGGATCTGGCCGCGCTCGATCATGCCCAGCAGGGTTGCGCTGGTGTCCTCGATGATCTCCACCGACATATGCGGCTGGCGCGCGAGCACGTTCGACAGCGCATCGGACAGCAGCGGCACCGCGCCCATGATGGTGCCAATCGCCAGGTGGCCGCCCACGCCGCTGGCGATGGCATCGAGCTCAAAGCGCAGCTGGTTGATGTCCGACTGGATCAGGCGGGCAAAACGCAGCGCGCAGTGCCCGGCCTCTGTCGGGATTAACCCTCGGTTGGTGCGCTCGAACAGGTCCACCTGCAAGGTCGACTCCAGCTCGCGCAGCGCCTTGCTGGCGCCCGGCTGCGTGAGGCCGACTTTGTCCGCAGCGCCAAGCAGGGAGCCACTTTCCTCGATGGCGATGAGCAGGCGCAGCTGCTTGGCATGCAGGCGCGACATGACGGAATTGAGGCTGGGGATGCCGCTGGCCATGAGTAAAAGTTATATCGGTATGGGAAGCCGTCAGTGTACCGAATGGGCTGCGCTGCCTAGACTTCGGGCCTTCTGATAGCAATGGATATAACTGGTAAAACGTTATGGCTCTGATCAACTATGTGACCGAAGTGCGCTTTGGCGCCGGTGTGCTGGCGGAACTGAAGGATGTGTGCGAGAAGCTGGGTATTACCAATCCTTTGATCGTGACCGACAAAGGGGTGGAGGCGGCCGGCATCATCGACCAGGTCAAAGAGGCGCTGGGCGCGGCCCGTTTTGGCCTGTTCAATGGCACGCCGCCCAACCCGTCGGAGACGGCCGTGCGCGCCGGCGTCGAGGCGCTCAATAACAGCGCCTGCGACGGCATCGTCGCCGTGGGTGGCGGCTCATCGATTGACCTGGCCAAGGCGGTGGCAGTATCGGCCCGCCATGCAGGGCCGCTGCGCCAGTTTGCGCTGATCGAGGGCGGCGCGCTCAAGATCACTGCCGCCACCTTGCCCATCATTGCGGTGCCCACCACGGCGGGCACTGGCAGCGAAGTAGGGCGCGGCGCCATCATCATCCTGGACGATGGCCGCAAGGTCGGCATCCTCTCGCCCCATGTGATCCCGAAGGTCGCCATCTGCGACCCCAACCTGACCCTGGGCCTGCCCGCAGGCCTGACGGCCGCCACCGGCATGGATGCGATTGCGCACTGCATCGAGACCTTTCTGGCGCCCGCCTTCAACCCCCCGGCCGATGGCATTGCGCTCGATGGCCTCTGGCGCGCCTGGCGCCATATCGAGGTGGCCTTCCGTGACCCCGCCGATGTGGAGGCGCGCAGCAACATGATGAGTGCCTCGCTGCAAGGCGCGCTGGCCTTCCAGAAGGGCCTGGGCTGCGTGCACAGCCTCAGCCATTCGCTGGGCGGCATCAACCCCAAGCTGCACCACGGCACGCTCAACGCCATCCTGCTGCCAGCGGTGATCCGCTTCAACCGGGGCGCAGAGTCGGTGGTGCGTGAGGACAAGATCGCACGCCTGGCGCAGGCCATGGGCCTGGCCGATGGCGTGTCGGTGGAGGAGGCCCTGGTCACCAAGTCCCGCGCACTGCAGCTGCCCACTGGCTTGGCCGAACTGGGTGTAACTGAGGATCTGTTTGAGCGCATCGTCAAGGGCGCGCTGGCAGACCACAGCCACCGCACCAACCCGCGTGAGGCGAGCGCAGACGACTATGCCGAGATGCTGCGCCAGTCGATGTAATCCGGCAGTTTCAAAAAACAGACGCAAGCCCGGCCCGCCGCCGCAATGGACGGCTGGTCGCAGGCTTGCGCACAGGCAGACATTCATAAATCAACAACCCGAGGTGGAGACATGAGCAGCAGCTCTCTGAATCACACGGCCACGATGGCCGACAAGGAAACCATGGTTCCGGATGCGGAACGCCGGCGCGCGCTGATTGGCAGCGCGGTGGGCAGCACCATCGAGTGGTACGACTATTTCCTCTACGGAACCATGTCGTCCATCATCTTTGCCAAGCAGTTCTTCCCCAGCGACAACGCGCTGGTCAGCCAGATGCTGTCGCTGGCCACGTTTGCACTGGCCTTCCTGATCCGCCCGATTGGCGGCGTGATCTTCTCCCACATCGGCGACCGCATTGGCCGCAAGAAGACCTTGGCGATGACCTTGTCGATGATGGGCCTGTCGACCGTGCTGATGGGCCTGCTGCCCAACTATGCGCAAATCGGCATATTGGCCCCCATCCTGCTGACCGTTTTGCGTTTGATGCAAGGCCTGGCGCTGGGCGGCGAGTGGGGCGGTGGCGTGCTGCTGGCGGTCGAATACTCGCCGCGCAAGAAGCGCGGGTTCTACGGCGCGGTGCCGCAGACTGGCGCAGTGCTGGGCCTGGCGCTGGGCAATATCATCACCTCGCTGCTGAGCGCAAGCATGAGCGAAGAGGCCTTCCTGTCCTGGGGCTGGCGCATTCCGTTTGTGGGCTCCATCGTACTGGTGATGGTGGGCATGTGGATCCGCAATGCGGTGGGCGAGACGCCATCGTTCAAGAAAATCCAGGCTAGCCGCAGCAGCGCGCCCATTCCGATCAAGCAGACCCTGCAGTTCCACTGGCGCCAAGTGCTGATCGCCATCGGCGCCAAGGTGGTCGAGACCTCGACCTTCTTCCTCTACGCCACCTTCACCATCTCGTACATGATGGACCACGGCTTTGCCCGCTCGACGATCCTCAATATCGTGCTGGTCTGCGCGCTGATCGCCTTCCCCTGCATGCTGTTCTTCGGGCACCTGTCGGACAAGATCGGCCGCAAGAAGGTCTTTATCGGCGGCAGCATCGCCTTCATGCTCTGGATCTTCCCGTACTTCTGGCTGCTCGATCAAAAGTCCGTCTGGGCAGCGGCGCTGGCCGTCGGTGTGGGCCTGGGCATCATCTGGTCCAGCTATGGCGCGATGATCGGCACCCTGCTGGCCGAAGCCTTCCCGCCTGACATCCGCTACACCGGCATGTCGCTGGGCTACCAGATTGGTGCGGCCCTGGTAGGCGGCCCGATGCCGCTGATCGCCACCGCGCTGATCGCTTACTACAGCGGCAGCTATGTGCCGGTCGTCATCTTCCTGGTGCTCTGTGCGCTGGTCTCCATCGTCGCCGTGGGTATTGCCCGCGATCGCAGCGGCCTGCCGCTGGACGAGTGATGGCCTGAATACTGGCCTGATAGGCCGGACCTGCCGCAGCGCTGCTGGCCTGCGGTGGGTCTTGCCATGCTGGGCGGCCCTAGCACTCGCATTCATCTTTCCCCCATTCAACCTTTTGAGGAAACCCTCCATGCAGATCACTGGAGATATGGTCATCGGCTACCGCAGCCTGCGCGGCAGCAGCGGCAGCAAACGCGCCTTCAATCCCACACTGAACGCCCCCATCGCCGAGCCCGAGTTTGGCCTGGGTGGCAACAACGAGGTCGAGCTGGCCGCCAGCCTGGCCGCTGCCGCCTTCGACCCTTACCGCAACCTGCCCTTGGCGCAGCGCGCTGCCTTTTTGGAGGCGATTGCCGAAGAAATCCTGCAGCTGGGTGATGGGCTGATTGAGCGCGCCCATGCGGAAAGCGGCCTGCCGATTGCCCGCTTGACGGGCGAGCGCGGCCGCACGGTGGGCCAGTTGCGCCTGTTTGCCCAGGTCGTGCGCGACGGCCATTTTTTGCGCGCCACCATCGACACCGCCCAGCCCGAGCGTCAGCCGCTGCCCCGTGCCGATCTGCGCTTGGCCAAGATCCCACTGGGCCCGGTGGCAGTGTTTGGTGCCAGCAATTTTCCGCTGGCGTTTTCGGTAGCGGGTGGCGATACCGCATCGGCCTTGGCCGCTGGCGCGCCGGTGATCGTGAAGGCGCACAGCGCACATCTGGGCACCTCGGAGATGGTGGCACGGGCGGTGCAAAAGGCCGCGCAGCGCCAGGGCATGCCCGAGGGCGTTTTCTCGCTGCTGGTGGGTGCCGGCCGTGAACTGGGCGAGGCCCTGGTGGCCCACCCCGCGATCAAGGCCGTCGGCTTTACCGGCTCGCGCCAAGGTGGCCTGGCGCTCTTGCGCATCGCCAACAACCGCGCGGAGCCCGTCCCTGTGTACGCCGAGATGAGCAGCATCAACCCCGTCTTCTTGCTGCCCCAGGCGCTGGCTGCGCGGCCCGAGGCCCTGGCCCAGGGCTTTGCCGATTCGCTGGCGATGGGGGCCGGGCAGTTCTGCACCAACCCCGGCCTGGTGTTGGCCATCGACAGCCCTGCGCTCACGACCTTTATCAGCGCAGCGGCCTCGGCCATCCGCGCCAAGGGCGCGCAAACCATGCTGACCGCCGGCATCCACCAGGCCTATGAGGCCGGCCGAGCGCAGGTGCAAGCCGCTGCCGGCGTGGAGCAGCTGGCCACCGGCGTGGCCGCGGACCATGCCAACGCCGCGCAGGCCGCGCTGTATGTGACCAGCGCCCAGACCTTGTTGGCAAACGAGGCCTTGCAGTCAGAGATGTTTGGCCCCGCCTCCATCGTCGTCAAAGCCAGCAGTGTGGACGAATTGCTGCAGGTTGCACAACAGCTGGAAGGCCAGCTCACCGCCACCTTGCACCTGGAGCAGGGCGACCACGACAGCGCCCGCGCGCTGCTGCCGGTGCTGGAGCGCCAATGCGGCCGCATCCTCGTCAATGGCTTCCCCACCGGCGTGGAAGTGAGCCACGCCATGGTCCACGGCGGCCCCTTCCCCGCCACCTCCAACGCCATGTACACCTCCGTCGGTGCCAGCGCCATCGACCGCTTTTTGCGCCCGGTCTGCTACCAGGATCTGCCCGATGCGCTGCGGCCGGTGGCTTTGCAAAATGACAATGCGTTGGGGCTGTGGCGCTTGGTGGATGGGCAGCCTAGCCAGGGGGCTGTTGGCTGAGGAGGGATTTTTGGGGAGCGGTGAGGGCTCTCGTTAGCCGCAAGCCAGGCGTTCCATGGCATTCCACCGCATATGGGGGCGCCTGGCTTGTGCGGAGGCAGGACGCATCACTGCTTGCGCCTATTGGAAGTTGTGAGAACCGCTTGGTGCTTCGGCTTTTTGCAGTTGCGCCAGCTGGATTACGCATATGAATCCAAAAAAAGCGGGCCGAGTCTTTGCGCGCGGGGAGCCCCTGCGTAGCGGCATCCGCACATCGGTGAAGACAAACGCCTGAAGTAGGGGTTCCCGGAAGCCCTTTGCGTTTCTCGGTATCGTTGGGCGCACGCGCTGGGTGGGACTATTTATACTCGGACGTTGGTACGGTCGTCCCGTTTCAAACCTGGCGCCTTTCAGGCGCCATCAGTGATCAGACTATGCCGTAGGCATTGCGGTTGGCACGGCGCTGCAGCGCACAACATCTAGCACCATGACCATCCCAGCTCACGTTCTCTCGATGTGGTCCGCATACTCTTTGGAGCAAGGCGGAATCCAGGACGAAAGGTTCTACGAAGCCTTCGGCTTTGGCGACTCTCCGTCAATGGCTGATGAACTCGGGCAGCTCGTGCTGGCAGGCACCAAGCGCGCCACTGCCGGATCCGTCTGGTCCTACGAGTCATCTGGCAAAGGTGTGCCCAAGCCCGGTGACTTGAGCGTCGTAACCGACTCCAATGACATCCCGCTGTGCATCATCGAGACGGTTCAGGTCGATATCGTGCCGTTTAGCGCTGTTACTGAGGAATTTGCGGCCACGGAGGGAGAAGGGGATGGCTCTCTGGCCTACTGGCGTGAAGCGCATTTTGCGTACTTCAGCAGAGAATGCGAAAGCGCAGGCCGGGCGTTCAACGACGACATGCTGCTGGCCTGCGAGCGATTCCGCGTGGTCTATCCACCAGTGGCACGCAGCACGGCCTGAGCCTCTGCTCAAACGGCGTGCACAGGTTGGCCCTCTGCTTCACATCTGGCTCATCCCCCATCCGAAACAATCTCCGTCTCTGGTGTGCCAAAGCGGTCCAGCGGGATGTGCGTCTGGATGCCGGCTGCCATGGCTTTCATTCGATCGGGGCCAGGCCTAGCTTACGGTAGAGGGGAGGTGCGGAGAGCGCTGCGGCTCACCACGCGCACCCGCACGCCTTGGGGGCGCAGCCCGGTCGACGTGAGTCACCGACGGTGGCATGTGAATAAGCGCTGCCGACCCAAGCATCCGCGCGAGCTGGCGCGGCCTGTAGCTCAGTCCTCGCCGGGACGCGGATAGCCTGCATCAGCCCAACGTTGCGCAGACGCTCGGCTGAGGCCATGGTCCGGCCTGACGCGAACCTTGGCCAATTCACTGCCATCCTCTGCGGTGGCGGTGAGGGTCGCGGAGGGATTGTCCTCGTCGGGCTCAATATCGAGAGAGACAGTCACGCGCGATCCATTCACCAAGATCTGGATGTCCTTGTGCAGCTGGGCCGCCAGGTGCTGCTCATGCCGCCGCATGACTTCGTGGGCAGTCTTGACGAGGGTGTTGAAGGCGGAAACGTCAAGCGGCTTGGGATTTTTCTTGTCGCGGCCCATCGTCCATGGGCCTACGAGGCTTGGCTCGGCCTGGCCGTCCTGGGTCATGGCAACCGCCCAGCCATCGTCGTCTTCGTTCTTGATGACGCGGGCCTCCCAGCCGTTGTGGTGCCAAAGGCGGTCTTCGAAGACGGAGGCAGCTTCTTGTTCGAGCTCTTCGGACATTTTTGGGCCTTTGTGAAAACTATCAAGGGCAAAATTCTACTGTCTATGCATACAGTTTTGCGTGCTTGGGTCTTTTCTGAAGGGAGTCGGCTTCAGAAGAGACCATCGCGCCGGCGCCTGCGGCCCCCATCTCACATCTGGCTCATCCCACCATCCGCAATAATTTCCGTCCCCACAATGAACCCCGATTCCTTGGACACCAGGTGCAGCACCGTCGCGGCGATTTCTTCTGGCGTTCCAAAGCGGCCCAGCGGAATCTGCGTCTGGATGCCGGCGGCCATGGCCTTGGCTTGGTCGGGTGCCAGGCCCAGCTTGCCGTAGAGCGGGGTGCTGACGGGGCCGGGGCTCACCACATTCACGCGCACGCCTTGGGGCAGCAGCTCGGCCGACAAGGTCTTGGCCAGGGAGATCAGTGCGGCCTTGCTGGCGGCGTAGACGCTGGAGTTGGGCATGCCGATATGGGCGTTGATCGAGCCGTTCAGCACAATCGATCCGCCGCGCGTCATCAGCGCTGCCAGGCGTTGGATGAGGAAGTAGGGGCCTTTGACATTGGTGTCAAAGCTGCTGTCCCACAGCGCTTCGTCGATCTGCGGCAGCGGGCCGAACTTGGCCACGCCGGCGTTGATGAACACGCCATCGATCAAGCCCATCTGCGTTTGCAACTCGGCCACCAGTGCGGCTTGGGCTGATACGTCACCGGCTTCGCTGACCAGGGCCAGCGCGTTGGGGCCCAATTCGGCCTTGACGCGGGCCAGGCTGTCGGCATCGCGGCCGGTGATCGCTACCCGGGCGCCTTCACGGGCAAAGGCAATGGCGGCTGCAGCGCCGATGCCACTGCTGCCACCGGTGACCAAGATATTCTTTCCTTCAAAGCGGTTCATGGTGTTTCCTTCAGTTGTTTCGTTGATGTCTTACTGGGCTATCCGCCCTGGTGCAGGGCCGATGAATGAAGTATCTGACGATGGGTGGCGCTACAGACACCAGGATTTCGATGAACTCGTGCAAAAATATCGAACATGTTGAGTCTCGAAGATTTGCAACTTCTCGAAGCGGTGCGTGCCACCGGCAGCCTGTCGCGCGCAGCCGAGCGCCTGGGCAAGGCCGCGTCCACCGTGTCCTATGCCGCGCGCCAGCTGGAAGAGCGGCTGGATGCCCTGCTGTTTGACCGTGCGGGCTACCGCATCGCGCTCACGCCAGCGGGCTTGCTGCTGGTGGAGCAGGGCGCCCAGCTGCACGCCCAGGCGCGGCGGCTGACGGAGCGGGTCAAGCAGGTGGCGCGGGGCTGGGAGTCGGAGCTGCGCATCGTGACCGACGAGCTGGCCAATACCGAGGCGCTGCTGCCGCTGATAGCAGACTTTGATGCGCTCAACAGCGGCGTGCGCCTGCGCATTGCCCATGAGGTGCTGGGCGGCACCTGGGAGGCTCTGCTGGACCAGCGCGCCGACTTGGTGGTGGCTGCGACGAACGAGCCGCCCGCGATGGCGCATCTGCAATGGTTTGAGCTGGCGCAGCTCGAATGGGTGTTTGCCGTCTCGCCGCGCCACCCCTTGGCACGCGAGGCACAAGACGGACAACCCCTGTCGGTGGAGGCCATCGCCGCGCACCGCTCGGTCGTCGTGGCCGATACCTCGCGCCTGGCTGTTGCCCGCAGCTACGGCGTGCAGACGCACCAGGAGCGCCTGGCCATGCCCAGCATGCGCGCCAAGATCGCTGCCCAGGTCGCAGGCTTGGGCGTTGGCTGGCTACCGCTGGAGAAGGTGCGCGATCATCTGGCCGACGGCAGCCTGGTGGCCCTGGCCACGCAAGACCCGCGCGAACCCAATCTGCTGTTTGTCGGCTGGCATTCGCACCGCACGGGGCCCGCGCTGCAGTGGTGGGTGGAGAAGCTCCGCGATCCGCGCCTGGTGCCGCCCTTGCTGCATGTGAACTTTTGACTGCTTTCGTCCGCAGCTGACGAAAAACAAGCTCAGCTCTTTTTACGCGCGGCGCGTTTGCGCAGCCAGATCAACACCCCCGTCACGCTGAGCATCGCCACACCTGCTCCCGTCACGGTAATCAGCAGCTTGTAGGCCAGGCCGCCCACGCTGGCCATATGCAGGTTGCTGATCCAGGTGATCAAGGTATCCGCGCCGGCAGTGCCGGTCGGGAACCAGGTGGCGACCAGAGCGCCGCTGTCGCCGTCCATAAACAAACGGGTGCTGCCGCCTTCATCCTTGATGTCCAGGCTGCTGCGCACGTCATAGCGGTACAGGCCTACTCGTGGATCATAGGCAAAGGAGCTTTCTGCCAGCACTTGGAATTTTTGTTGTTGGGCCAGTTGCTGCATCAGGCTGTGGGCCTGCGCGTGTGCGGCTTGCCAGCCCAGCGCGGGTTGCCACAGCGGCGTTTTGCGCCGGGGCAGTTCGGCGGTGCTGGGCTGTTGTGCGCTGAAGGCCCGCAGCATCGGGTCATGCCACTGCGGCAAATTGAGCGCAAAGCTGCTCCAGGCCAGCACGAAGAGCAGCGGCCACAGCCACAGGCCGCCCGCGCGGTGCAGGTCGAAGGTGGCACGCCAGCGGCTTTGCATGTCCAGCTTCCAGGCCCGCGCCCAGCGTCCCAGCCAGGGGCGTTTTGCATTCTTGGCGCTGGCGGGCAGGGTCAAGCAAAAGCCGATGACGCTATCGACCATCCAGAGCAGCGACACCAGGCCCAGCAACCAGGTGCCCACCGCACCGAGGGCCAGCGAGTAATGCAGCTGGTACAGAAACGGCATCAGGTTGCGCCAGGTCTGCGTGATATCGCCCCAGCGCCGTTCGCCCAGGATCTTGCCGCTGGTGGGGTCGACGAAGACCTCGTCGTTCTCCAGCGGCGCTTTGCCTGGACGCGGGCGCAGCAAAAACACCAGCGCATGGCCGGGCTCCTGTGCCAGCGGCACGCGCAGGGCCAGGGCATGGGGGTACTGCGCCTGCACCATGTCGCGCAGCGCCAGTGCGTCGATGGGCCGGGTGCTGGGGTCTGCGCTCGTGGTCCTTAACCACTGTGGGTTGATCGCGGCATCCAGGTCGCTGTTCCACACCAGCAGGCTGCCGGTCAGCCCGGCCACGACCAGGAAGGCCGCCAGGCTCAGACCGGCAATCCGGTGGGCCAGGACCAACCAGCCCCGCAGCGAGGCTTTGCGCCGAGACATCACCAGCGGTAGGTCAGGTTGGCGCTGGCCTGGCGTTCGTCACCGTAGTGGCAGATGGCGAACTCGCATTGGGTGAATTTCTTGTCCATCAGGTTGCTCACGTTGACGCTGAGATCCCAATGCGCGTCAAAGCGGTAGCCCAGCAGCGCATCAACCACGGTGTAGGCGGGCATGCCGGTGGCAATGCCTGATGCGCGGGTGCTGCCCTTGTAGCGCGCGCCTGCAGCCAGGCGCAGCTGTGGCAGGCCCCAGGATGCAAAGTTGTAGTCAGCCCAAAGAGCGGCCTGGTGGTAGGGGGTGTCTTCGCTGCGCTGGCCGATCTCGCTGGCGATGGTGCTGCGCGTGATCTTGGCATCGGTATAGGCATAGGAGGCGATCAGGCTGAGCGCCCGCGATACCTCGGTCTTGGCTTCCAGCTCCAGGCCGCGTGAGCGGACCTGTCCCGTCTGGCGGTAGCTGTTCTCACCGGCATCGAACTTCAGCACATTGTCTTGCACCAGCTGGTAGATAGCGGCGCTGAGCAGGGTGCGGCTGCCTTCGGGCTGGTAGCGCAGGCCGGCTTCGTACTGCTTGCCCGTGGTGGGGCGGAAGCTCATGCCCGAGACTTCAGACACCGACACCGGGAAGAAGGATTCGCTGTAGCTCAGGTACGGTGCCAGCCCGTTGGGCACCTTGTAGACCACACCCATCCGCCAGGTGTTGGCGCCGTCTCTTTGCTTGGCATTGCTGCCGTCGCGGTGCGCGGTCTGGTCCTGCTGTGCCCAGTCGCGGCGCAGGCCGGCCAGCACGGTCCAGCGGTCGTTCAGGCTGATCTGGTCTTGCAGGTAGAGGCCGGCTTGCGTGGTTTTGCGGCGCGAGCCACGGTCCAGCGCCGGATCGCGGTTCACGTTGACCGGCTGGCCATAGTTGTAGCTGCCGAGGTTGATGGACGAGGTATTGGCGCGGAAGTTCTCCGAGTCATAGTCCATGCGGTAGAGGTCCAGGCCTAGCAGCAGCTTGTGGTCTGCACCCAGCAGTGGGCGGTTGAACTCCATGCGGGTGTCCGAGACCAGGCCCTTGGCATGTTCGCGCCGGTCGCTGTACTGGCGGCGCAGCACGCCGGTGGAGGCAGCCTCGGCAATGGCCGCCGCGCTGGTCTGGGCCTGCAGGTAGTTCCAGGTCACCTTAGATTCAAAGAAGCGCAGGCTGTGGTGCAGGCGGGTGTCTGTGTTCAGCGCGTGGCTCAGCTCATAGCCCAAGGTGAACATCTCGCCCTTCATCTTGTCGTAGTCGGGCTCGCCAATGAAGTCGCCCCGGCCAATGAAATGGGGGCCCTGGCCCACGCCTTCCACCAGTTGGTAGGGCAAGGGTGCAGAGAAGCGCGTATTGGTCTTTTGGTAGAACGACAGCAAGGTGAGCGAGGTGTCCGCGCTGGGCCGCCAGGTGAGGGCGGGCGCAATGTACAGCTTGTCATCCGGAATGTAGCGATCTGCGGTACGGCTGTCGCGGCCGAGCATGGTCAGCCGGTAGTCCAAGGTGTCACTGCCGGCCACGGGGCCGCTGAAATCTGCCGTCAGCTGGCGGCGGTTGTGGTTGCCCAGCTGCAGGCCCAGCTCCCGGATGGGCTCGGACGTGGGGCGCTTGCTGACCGCGTTGACCACGCCACCGGGTGACAGCTGCCCATAAAGCACCGACGCCGCGCCGCGCAGCACCTCCACCCGTTCCAAACCATAGGGCTCCTGGATGCCGTCGTAGGAGTTGCTTTGCAGGCGCAGGCCATCGCGCATCGAGCCACTGTTGGCGGACTCCACATCCATGCCACGGATGCGGAAACGGTCGGCCGTGCGGCTGAAGCTGGTGGGCTGGGTGGTCACGCCCGGGGTGTAGTTCAGTGCCTGGGACAAGGTCTCGGCCTGGCGGCTGCGCAGTTCGTCATTCGTGATGACCGACACCGACTGCGGCGTATCGATGATGGCCGTGTCCGTCTTGCTGCCCGCCGTGGCGCGCCGCGCCACATAACCCGACACGGGGCCGTTCGCACGTTCCGTATCCAATGCTGCGCTGACCGTTACCGCAGGCAAGGTGACGGTGTCCTGCGCTACCGGTGGCTGCGGGCGGATGGAGACCGTGCCCGGCCCACTGCGCACGGACACCAAGCCACTGCCCGCCAGTGCGCGGTCGATGGCCTGCTGCAAGCTAAGGCCGCTGGGCACGGCGGGCGCGGTTTTGCCTTGCAGCAGCGCGGCATCGGCCCCAATGGCGATGCCCGTTTGCCGAGAGATGGCATTGAGCGTCAGCGCCAAAGCCTGCGCCGGCACAGCGGTCTGCAGGCTTTGCTCGCTAGCAGGCGCCTGGGCCCAGGCGGCGGGCGCCATGCCAAACGCGGTCAGGGTCGCGGCCGCCGTCAGCGCGGCGAAGGCCAACGGGGATAGAGCAAAGGAACGCGCGCTGCGCGCTGCCAGAGAGGGTCGGGTCATGAGAAGCTGCTTCCAGTGGAGGGTTTCCAGCAGAAGACCAACGAAGGGCTTCAACCCTGACAAAAATTCCAAAAAATATTTGTAACGGTGCCAACCGGCCCCAACCGGCGTTTAACAGGCGCTGCGCAAGGGCGCCGTCAGCGCAGCTCCACGCTCACATCGCCTGCGCCATTGCGCAGCACGCGCACCGGCAGCATGTCCGGTAGGCCCGTCAAAAAGGCCTGGGGCTGGCGCAAAGGGAAGCTCCCCGACAGCCGCAATTGCCGCAGCTGCGGATGGCTGCCCAACCGCAGCGGGCGTGCCAGGTAGTCGTTCCATTGGTCCAGCACCTGGTCCAGAGGCGTGTTGTGGAACACCAGCCAGCCGCTGCGCCAGGCGCCCACGCTGTCGGCAGGTACCTGCAAGCGGGGTCCCAGGCCGCGCTGGTCGGCCGCAATCGCGTCGCCAGCCGTCAGCGTGACGGGAGGCGCGGCCTTCATGTCCATGGCCGCACCAGGGCGCTCGGCAGGCCATACCGCCACCCGGCCTTCTGCCACGGCCACTCGCATTTGCTGCTCTCGCACGCCGACGCTGAACACCGTGCCCAAAACGCGCACGCCACCCCAGTCGGTGGTGACGCTGAAGGGACGGTCGGCGTCCGGGGCCACGCGGAAGCGCATTTCACCGCTCAGCAGCTGCACCTCGCGGCGATCGCGGTAGATGGCGATGCGCGTGTGCGTGTTCGGCGCGAGGCTGAGTTCCGAGCCATCGGGCAGGCTGAGGTCGCGCTGCTGCGCATGCGCGGTCTGCAACTCTTGCTCATACACCGGCCGCTGCCAGGCCCAGCGGCCACCGCCCCAAAGCACCGCCGTCAAGCCGCCCAGGCCCAGCAGACTCAAGGCATTGCGCCGCGCGCGACGGGGGTCCTGGCGCGAAGGGGGCGGCACATTGGCTTGCAGATGGCTGCCATCGGTGCTGGCCCAGAGGCGCTCGGCGGTCTCCAGTGCGGCCCGGCATTCGGGGGAGCCGGTACGCCAGTGCGCCGCCAGTTCCTGCTCGGCCGCCAGCGCTGCATCGCTGCTGCCCTTGTGGACGCGGCCGACCAGCAGCAAGGCTGCTTCCACCAGTTTGCGAGGGGGTTCAGAAGATGCCATGGTCTTGCCGTGCTTGCGTATTCAGGCGCGAGAGGGCGCATACGCTGCGCAATCCAGGATGCCGCGCATGACATGCCTTTCAATATTGGTTTCGGTCATGCCCAGGTGCTCACCGGCTTCCCGGTAGCTGTAGCCGTAGATGCGTACGAGGATGAACACATCGCGGCGTTTGCGCGGCATGGCTTCGAGCCGCTGCAAAAACAGGTTCAGCTGCTCACGGGCCATGGCCGCGCTTTCTGCCGAGGGCGCGCTGGTCGGTGCGACCAGGCTCAGCGCATCCAGCACACGCTGCTCGGCCAGCCTGCGCGTTGCACCGCTGGCTGCCAGGTTGCGCGCCGTCTTGTAGAGCAGGGCGCGCGCATCCAGCACCGTTCCACCAGAACGCTGCATCGCATAGATACGGGTATAGGCGCTTTGCACCAAGTCGGCGGCGACATCACCGTCACCTGCGCTGCGTGTGAAATACCGCAGCAGTTCTCTGTAGTAGCGCTCGGGCACGGACACACCTCAGCCGGAAGACAAGAAGAGAACTCCTGGCTTGGCTGAGACCGCCGGGGCGGATCTGTTGCTGGGGAGGAGAGAGCCGCGATTGTAACGGCTTTGTAAATGGTTGCTATTTAGCCCTGCGAGCTTGGGTGGAAATGCCGGGCTCGCCCTGCGTTGGGCATGCAAAACGCTGGGTTCTGAGGACCCAAGCCATCAAGGCTCGCGCAGCATCTGGGCGTATTTTCTGTAGCCCCATACCGCTGCAACGACCAGGCCAATGCCGATTCCCCAACCCACAGGCACCCCCAAGCCGAAAATCAGCAGAAACATCAAACCAACGCAGACCAGCGCAATCCACAGCAAGCTGACGACATCAAAATGCGCGACCGCCATGGCGTCATCGGCGATATCGCGCCTGGCATGGCCCCGCTTTTCGCGCTGGCGCCTGAACACAAACACATCGGCGAAAAACTCCGCAATGCCGGCGAGAAGATCGGTGACAAGGCTCATGGTGGAAGAGATTCCCTTGCGATGCTATGGGGGGATGGTGCAATCCGCAGATGGTTGGCCAACTGCTGCTGATCACGATCGCGAATGTAGCCGATAAACAAGAAGTCCGATGGGCTCGATGCGGGCCGTTGCACGAAGATGCGCCACGGATTTGTTCCAGGCTCGCATGGTTCTTGCCCATTTTCTCGCTGCGCGGCTTGCCAACTACCACCATCGCTCAAACGCTGCAACCGGTAGATGTTCTAGGCGGCCATGGCCACAATCGTTCTACCATTGTCTGGCGGCGGACAAACGCCACGCAGATTTCGTTGCAGATATTGACATCAGCTGCCAAGGTTGCCAGCGCAGATGTCCGGCAATAAAGCCCGAATCGATTCATTCCAGAGTCGATTCGGGCTTTTTTTCGTTCGTTTTTTGGTATTCCCGTTTTTCGGACCAGGCCTTTGGTTCGCTGGCGGAGCTTTGCCTACGCTGCTTTGAAACCCCTGCGCTGCGGCTGCCAGCCGGACAGGTCGCACTTTTTTCTCATTAACTTGGAGCACAGCCATGAGACACGGAGATATTTCGAGCAGCAATGATTGCGTAGGCGTAGCGGTGGTGAACTACAAGATGCCACGCCTGCATACCAAGGCCGAGGTACTGGACAACTGTCGCAAGATCGCCGACATGGTGGTGGGCATGAAGCGAGGGCTGCCGGGCATGGACTTGGTGGTGTTCCCCGAGTACTCCACGCACGGCATCATGTACGACTCCAAGGAGATGTACGAGACCGCCTCTGCCATTCCCGGTGAAGAGACGGCCATCTTTGCCGATGCCTGCCGCAAGGCCAATGTCTGGGGGATTTTCTCGCTCACCGGCGAGCGCCATGAGGAGCACCCCAACAAGGCGCCCTACAACACCCTGGTCCTCATGAACAACCAGGGCGAGATCGTGCAGAAATACCGCAAGATCATGCCCTGGGTGCCCATCGAAGGCTGGTATCCCGGCGACTGCACCTATGTCAGCGAAGGCCCCAAGGGGATGAAGATCAGCCTGATCATCTGCGACGATGGCAACTACCCGGAGATCTGGCGCGACTGTGCGATGCGCGGCGCCGAGCTGATCGTCCGCTGCCAAGGCTATATGTACCCGGCCAAGGAGCAGCAAATCCTGGTGTCCAAGGCCATGGCGTTCATGAACAACACCTACGTGGCCGTGGCCAATGCGGCGGGCTTTGACGGTGTCTACTCCTATTTTGGCCACTCCGCCATCATCGGTTTTGACGGCCGCACCTTGGGCGAGACCGGTGAAGAAGAAATGGGCATCCAGTATGCGGAGCTGTCCAAATCGCTGATCCGCGATGCACGCAAGAACGGTCAGTCGCAAAACCACCTCTTCAAACTGGTGCACCGTGGCTACACCGGCACCATCAATTCGGGCGATGGCGACAAGGGCGTTGCCGCCTGCCCCTACAGCTTCTACAGCCAGTGGGTCAACGACCCCGAAGGGACGCGGGAGATGGTCGAGTCGTTCACCCGCACGACGGTGGGCACCCCTGAATGCCCGATAGAAGGGATTCCGCACGAAGCGCCCCAGCACCGCTAAAGCCGCATCCCCAGTGGGCATGGCCGCCCGGTATCGAGCAGCCATGCCGTCCGATAAAAAACAAGGAGACAAACATGCTGGGTATCGCACTTTTTTTCATTGGCATGGTGCTGATCGTCAACGGTATGGGCCTGAGCGGCCGCATCGACGCGCGGGACTCTGCGTCTGTCAATCTGCTCGTGGGTCTGCTGGCCTTGTTCATCAATGCCGTTGGCATTCTTCGTGCAGACACGGACCCTGACTATTTCGCTGCCGCAGGCGGCCTGCTTTTTGCTTTCACCTACCTGTACCTGGCGGTGGTGCAGTGGTGGGCGCTCAAAGGCGTGGGCCTGGGTTGGTACTGCCTGTTTGTGGCGGTCAGTGCGCTGGCCTTTGCCGCCGCTGCCGGTGATATCCGCGTCATCGCCATGTGGCTGGTCTGGGCGAGTCTGTGGTTTTTCTTCTTTCTTGCGCTGGGGCTCGGCAAGCAGCTGCGCTTTCTGGCGGCCTACACGGTGCTGGTGGGCATTGTGACCTGCTGGATTCCGGGTTTGATGTTGTTGATGGGGAAATGGTGAACATGATGAATGCAAAAGACCCTCTGCATGCCGCCCGCGGCGATGACCCGCTGGCCGAGTACCGCCTGGCCCAAGAGCCGTTTTACCGGCCCGCCCGCAATGAGATCGCGCTGTACGAACAGGCCTACCGCCACCGCATGCCGCTGATTCTGAAAGGCCCAACGGGCTGCGGCAAGACGCGCTTTGTCGAGCGCATGGCCTGGGCGCTCCAGCGCCCGCTCATCACCCTGGCCTGCAACGAAGACATGACCGCCTCTGACCTGGTCGGCCGCTACCTGCTCGATGCCGATGGCACGGCCTGGCATGACGGGCCGCTCACCAGGGCGGTGCGCTACGGTGCCATCTGCTACCTCGATGAGGTGGTGGAGGCCAGGCAGGACACGACGGTCGTCATCCATCCGCTGACCGACGCGCGCCGCGTGCTTCCGCTCGACAAGAAAGGCGAAGTCGTGCATGCACATCCGGATTTTCAACTGGTGGTCTCCTACAACCCCGGCTACCAGAGCAGCGCCAAGGACATGAAGCCCTCGACGCGCCAGCGCTTTGCCGCCTTGGAGTTTGACTACCCCGATGCCGCCACCGAGGCAGACATCGTCGCGCACGAAGCGGGCATAGCGCCTGCGCTGGCCGAGCGTCTGGTCGCGCTGGCCCACAGCACGCGCGCGCTCAAACACCATGGCCTCGATGAAGGCGCTTCCACCCGCATGCTCATCTACGCCGGCTTGCTGATACGCGATGGCGTATCGCCCGCCGACAGTTGCGACATGACGATCACCCAGGCCTTGACGGATGACCCCGACAGCTGCCAAGCGCTGAAGCAACTCGTGCAAGCCAAATTTGCAAGCTAAAAAGCACAGCACCATGGCCCCATCATCCGCTTCCCGGCTCAGCGAGCGCGCCGCCGCAACCTGGATCGACGACGACACACGCAGTTTTGAACGCCTGGCCAGGTTCGCCTCCTGCCTGGCATTGAGCCGGGTGCAAGTCCATCCCTTGCAGGCTGCCAGTCCGCATCAAGAGGCGGGCGGGCTGCTGGGCGGCGCAGCGGCCAGGCCCACCTCAGCGCAGCGTGCCATTGTGTTTGCTGCAGACGAGGGGGCATCTTCAAGCGCTGCACGCTTGATGCTACCGCCGCTACTCGATCTGCCCGAGGCCGAGCGTGCCCACCGGCACACCGCCATGGTGGCGCATGCTGCGGCGCATCTGCTGCATTCGCCAGCGCGCCAGCCCAGCCAGGCCTTGAAGCCCATGGGCATGGTGCTGGTCTCGGCCATAGAAGACGCCCGCGCCGAACGCCTGTTGCTGCGCGACTACCCCGGCGCACGCCCTTGGTTCCAGGCGCATATCGCGCCCGAGCCCGAGGCGGAAAACCTGGGCTTTACCGCCTTTATGGCGCGGCTTGACCGGATCTTGTTGCAGGTGGACAGCGGTAGCGCCAACCACTGGGTGCACAAGGCGCAGCAGCTTTTTGAAGACACGGTGCACCGGCATGGACTGGAAGACTATGCGGCATTCCGAGCTATCGCCTCCATCCTCGCCAATGACCTTGGCCAGATGCGCGTGCGGATGGATCCACAGCACTACGCCGGGCCCACGCTCTACCGGGATGACAACAGCTACCTCTGGGCGCATCCCGAGTCGGAAGACAACCAGGACGAGGCCTTGCAGCTGCCCCAGACTACCGCGCAAATGCAAGCGGCACGCACAAGAAATACGCAAGAACCGCCCAAGCCGGCGCAAATGCCCCAGGCCGCCGAAGAATTGGAGATCGCCCGCTTTCACTACCCGGAATGGGACTACAGGAGCGAGCACATGAAGCCGGATTGGTGCCAGGTGGTCGAAAAACTCCCCGCCTGGCAGGGTCTGAGCGAGATCCGCAGTGCGCGCCTGTCCAGTGCCTCCAGGGTCGACAGTCTGGCGTTGCCCCATCCCCGCGTGCTCGACCGGCGCCATCGGCTTCGCCGCCAGTGGGAGGGCGATGCGCTGGACCTCAATGCGGCCATCGACGTGCAGGTGGACATGCGTATGCAGCTACGCCCTGACCCGCGCATTTTTATGCGCAGCGGCCAGGGCCCACGCCCCGCCAGCATGTTGGTGCTGCTGGACATCTCCGAATCGGTCAACGACATCGGGCCGCAGGGCCAGAGTCTGCTGGCATTGGAGAAGCAAGCCGCGCTGATGCTGGCCGAGGCGTGCTTGCGCAGCGCCGAACGTCTGGCCATCCATGCGTTCTCGTCCAACACCCGTGCCGAAGTCAACTACTACCGCTTGCTTGATTTTGGCGAGGTCTACAGCGGCGCCACGGCAGCCATGGTCCAAGCCCTGCGCGGGCGCTATTCGACGCGCATGGGCGCGGCCCTGCGCCATGCCAGCAGCCTGCTGCGCAACGAGCCCGAAGGGCAGCGCAGCCTGTTGGTGGTCACCGATGGCGCTCCGCACGACATCGATGTGCACGACAAGCGATACCTGATCGAAGATGCGCGGCATGCCGTTCAGGAGGCCAAGCGCGCAGGCGTGCGCGTTTGCTGTCTGGCTGTCGATGCACAGGCCGATGCCTATGTGCGCCAGATCTTCGGATGGCGGGGCTATGACATCGCGGATGACGCCGTGCAGCTGCTGCCGCGCTTGACCAGGATGGGCGCGCGCCTGGCCGCTGGGCGCTAGATGTGCAGGGCACTCCCCAGCCCTGCACCGATGAGACCGGCCAGCGCCTGCCGCTGCGCTAAGCTGGCTGGCACGCTTTATGCATTTATGCATTTACCCCGCATCCGCTCCAGTGCCCCAAGCATTGGAGTGGGATAGACCAGGAGACAGGTTTTGGCAAACAACGATCCCTTGCGTGTTGGCATTCTCTTTTCGGAAACGGGCACCACGTCCATCATTGGCCAGTCGCAACTGCAGGGCAGCTTGCTGGCCATCGACGAAATCAACAACGCCGGCGGCGTGCTCGGGCGTGAGCTGGTGGCCGTGCGCTATGACCCGGCGTCCAACCCTGCCGAGTACGCGCGCCTGGCCGAGCAGTTGATCATGCACGACCGCGTCAACACCATTTTTGGCTGCTATATGTCCAGCAGCCGCAAGGCCGTGCTGCCCGTCGTCGAGAAATGGAACAAGCTTTTGTTCTACCCCACGCTCTACGAAGGCTTCGAGTTCTCCGCGAACATCATCTACACCGGCGCCGCCCCCAACCAGAACAGCGTGCAGTTGGCCGATTTCATGACCAGCAGCTTTGGCGCGCGCGTGTACCTCATCGGCTCGGACTACATCTACCCCTACGAATCCAACCGCATACTGCGCGAGTTGGTCCTGCAGCACCCCGAGGGCGAAATCCTCGGTGAGCGCTACCTGCCACTGGCGGCCACCGAGCAGGACTACCAAGCCGTCATGGAAGATATCCGCCAGAAGCGCCCTGACTTCATCTTTTCCACGGTGGTCGGAGACTCCACCGCCCAGCTCTACCGCGCCTATGCCGATGCCGGCTTTAGCACCAAAGAAATGCCGATCTGCAGCCTCACCACCTCGGAGGCCGAGATCGGACAAATGGGCTTTGACATCGCAGCCGGCCACATCACGTCGGCACCTTATTTTCAGTCGATCCAATCGGCCGCCAACCAGCGCTGCCTGGCCCACCTCAAGCGGCTGTTCGGCGATGACTGCCGCCCCAATCTGTGCTGGGAAGCCTCCTATTTTCAGCTGCATATGTTTGCCAATGCCTTTCGCCGCTCGGGCAGCGACACCATCAGCGAGTTGCTGCCTTACCTGCTGGGCAGCGAGTTTGATGCCCCTCAGGGGCGTGTGCGCATCGATCCCGGAAACCACCACACCTGGGTCTACCCGCGCATTGGGCGGGCCAATGCGCAAGGGGAGTTCACCATACTGCGCGAGGCCAAACGCGCCGTATCGCCGGACCCCTATCTGGTCACCCATTCCTTGGGCGACTGGACGGCCAAGATCGAGGTCTGAGCGTGAACCCGCAGCAGCCCCGCGCCACCTCGCAGCACCTCAAAGAGCTGCGCCAACTCAAAATCATCCTGATGCACCCCGAGGATGCCGATGGCTTGCTGCTGGCCCAGCAGCTCCAGCGCATCGGCTGCCAGGTGCGCAGCGTCTGGCCACCGGTGCAGCAATTGCCGGACGACCCGGATATCGTCCTGTTGGCGGTACGCCCTGATTTTCTGCACCTGCTCATGGCCTGGGCGAGCGGTGAGCAGGCGCCTGCGCTGGTGGCGGTGGTGAACTATGAAAACCCCACCATTGTGTCTGCCGTGCTGGAGCTCAAGGCGCAGGCGATCCTGCCTTCGCCCATACGCTCCTTTGGCCTGCTCTCCACCTTGGTCGTCGCGCGCCAGATGCACAAGGAGCACCGGCAGATGCAGCAACATGTGCACAAACTGCAAAACAAGCTGCTGGGCCAACGCCGTGTGACCGACGCCAAAGCCATCCTCATTGCCACCCACCAGGTCAGTGAAGACCGCGCCTACGAAATGCTGCGTGAGCAGGCCATGAAAAAGCGCGTATCGGTCGAAGACATCGCCCAGGCCATCATCGGTGCGAGCGAATTGTTGGGGATGAAGGGCAAGCCCGAGTAGTGGCAGCAGCGGAGGATCCTCGGGCTGCTGCAGCGTTGCCTGGGCGCAGGGCATCAAGGCGCGGTTTATAACCTGCAGCAGCCAAGCCGCGCCAGATCTGCGCTGGGCCGATTACGGCAATCGCAGGCTACCTGGTTGACGCATACACACAGCCATTCTTCAACTGCCCTGATGGCGTGATGCGCTCATTTTTCATCACCCCCTCCAACAGCATCCCCGCGCTGGCGCAGGTCGCACGGCTGCCGGCGTTATCTTCATCGGTGCGCGCAAATACCCGCCGCGCTTTCAATTGTGTGAATGCCAAGTGCAGGACGGCCGTGACCGCCTCTTTCGCAAATCCGTTTCTGTGCACGCCACTGCGCATCCAAAAGCCAATTTCCATGCTGGGAATGTCCCAGCGGATCGTGTGCAGGCCCACGCTGCCGATCAATCGCTGCTCGTGGTCCCAGACCAGAAACGCCAGGCCAGTTCCGTTTTCGCGATCGCGCATGCTGGCCAGGCAAAAGTCTTCGGACGCCGATACCGACGGCTCATACAGTGCCCAAGGCAGCGAGGTGGGCCAAGCGCGCAGGCTGGCCAGGCTTTCTACGACGGCAGCATACACAGCCTTGCCATCGCCGGGGCCGGCTAGGCGCAAGGTAAGGCGGGGTGTTTGGATGGGGGTGTCGACACTGTCAGGGAACATGGGCGTTGTCATTGGCTTGCACAAAGCTTGTTAAAAGGCAGAGGCTGGCAGTGTACGACGCCCACAAAATGATCGAGTGGGTTTATTCAACAGAGCATGTAGTATCCAGGCGTCCGGCGCTTAAACGCTGGTTTGATGGCGCACATTCGTTAGACAAATTGGAATACCCACATGGACCAAAGCTTTCCAAATCGTTCGGTCAAACCTTTTCGCATGGGTCGAATCCCCAGCTACCCGGTCACAGGCGATCAACTGGTGGCCGATGCAGAAAATCGGCTCCAGAACCATGCAGATATTTTTGGCTGTGCGCTATTCCAGTCGCGCAACGACATTCTCTCCACGCTGGCTGCTCTGGTCGAGGACGAGGATTACCGCGCCAAATTTGGAAAGGTAAACAGCGAGCCCTTTGCCGCACTGGCCGAACTGTCTCCAGAATCCCAAGCCGCTGCCATGAAAATCGCGGAGCTGGCGATGAATCGCCTCATTGAATCCATGGTGGGCCAACTAGCCGCAGGCGCAAGAGCATTGCCTGGCGATTACTGCGTCAGCTACAAGCTGGAGGCGCAGCTGGAGAAAATCACGGGCGCTACCACCAACGGCGTCAAGCTGAAAAAAGTCGATAAATGCACGATCCTGGATGCGAACCAGAGTGTGTTGTCTGCATCCTTCAATCGCTGGCTGCAGCGCTTTGGCAAAACCACTGTTTGAGCGTTCGGCAGTGGAGATTTGGTTGGGCAGATAGGCGCATTACCCAGGTTTGGATGTTGCGACCACCGGCTGGAAGTGCTGCCAAGAGTAACTATTCACCATCGCCCCCACAGCCATCACCGCCGCTGCCATTGGCCCCCGCGTCATCCCGCGAGCCAGGCTTCGTGGGCACCGCCGGAAATGGCCGTTCACGCTTGGCGTCGCGCAAGGCTTTCTTGCCGAGCCGCCACTGGTCCCAGAGCAAGAACAGCACGACAGGGACAGCGAGCACAGCGAAAGCCGCGATAGCGAGATCCATCATCCACTCCGGTTGAAAACACGATGCGCAGCGCCTGGGGTCATCCCATCCATGCCCATTCTGCAGCGGGGAGAAAACCGCAGTGCTTCAGGGCCTAGCCGGCTTGCGTCCCATCCGCACCCTCAGCCTGCTGCCCCTGCACCAGCGCCCACAAAGCCTCCGCCGCCGGCGCCATCTCCGAGCGTTGGCGGTACAGGCGGATCTCCACCGGTACATTCCAGCGGTCATCACCTGCGGGCACCAGGCTGCCGCTGCGCAGCTCTTCAGTGATAAGGCTCTGGGGCAGCCAGGCGACGCCTCGGCCTTCCAGGGCCATGGTTTTGAGTAAGGCCGCGTGGTGGGCGGTAAAGACGACGGCGACGCCCTGCGCCATGCCGGGCTGGGGGGAGTGCACGGCGTCTGCGCCATCGGCAAACATGCCGCGCATGCGCGATCGCATGATGCGGCCCAGGCCCGAGGCTTCGCTGTAGGCGAGCACGGGCACAGCGCTGTCCTGGCCGATGCGGTGCAGCGGCTGGCCGGGGGCATCGGGCGCGGCAGCGCTGACCGGGCGCAGCAGGTCATCGGACAGGCGCAGCACGGGGTACTGGCCTTCGTCCAGGCGGCCGGGCACGGCGGCATGGCCGTGGCACAGCACAAACTGCACGCGGCGCTGCAGCATCAGGTCTTCGCAGGCGAGTGAGCTGTCGCTCATCGTCTGGATCGGGCCCATGCGCAGCTGCGCTTCCATGCCCACCAGCCAGCGCGGAAAGAAGGTGAGCGACAGCACATGGGTGGCGGCAAAGCGCAGGCTGGCGGCAGCCTGGTCGTGCGCGGCGCGGGCCTTGATGCGGGCGGCCTCCAGATTGGCCAGCACGTTTTGCAGCAGCGGCAGAAAGCGCTGGCCGGCGGGGGTGAGGGCGGCGGGGTGGGCACTGCGGTCAAACAGCTCCACGCCCACCCAGTCTTCCAGCGAGCGGATATGGCGGCTAAAGGCCGGCTGGGCAATGGCGCGGGCCTCGGCTGCGCGCGAGAAGTTGCCGGTATCGGCCAGTGCCATGAAGTCTTCGAGCCACTCCAGATCGAGCGGGCGGTTGCCGGGTCCCATGGGTTTCCTTGGAGCCTGCCTGGCTCATAGATACATGTATGCGTTTCGGGTATTGGACAGCAGAGGCAGCCTGCGAAATGATGAACACCGTTGACCACCCGCACCCCTAACGGAGACAAAAACATGCCTGCCATCGCGAATTATCGTGGAATTATTCCTGCCATCTCTTGCCCTTTCACCCCGGACCACCGCATCGACGAGCCCGCACTGCGCAAGCTCGCCTCCTGGCTGGCCGGCCACGATGGCGTGGTCGCGATCATGACCAATGGCCATACCGGCGAGGTGTTCTCGCTGACGCCCGCCGAGCGCGCTGAGGTGACGCGCATTGTGGCCGATGAGCTCAAAGGCCGCCTGCCGGTGATCTCGTCCATCGTTTGCGAAGGCCTGGCCGATGCGGCCGAGCACGCCCGCGCTGCGGTGGAAGCCGGTGCCGTGGCGCTGGATGTGATGCCCCCGCACCACTGGCTGCGCTTTGGCTTCACGTCCGGCCATGCGCTGCAGTATTTCGATGCCATCCACCAGGCCGCCCCCCATGCCGACCTGGTCTGCCATGTGTACCCAGCCTGGACGCGTGCCTCCTACTCGTCGCAACTGCTGGCCGATCTGGCGAAGCTGCCGTACCTGCAGGCCTTCAAGGTGGGACAGCGCGACATGAACAAATACGCCCGCGACATCCAGGCGATCCGCGAGGCTGATGCCTCCAAGGCCATCCTGACCTGCCACGACGAGTACCTGCTCGCCTCGATGGTGCAGGGCGTGGACGGCGCGCTGGTGGGCTTTGCGACGTTTATTCCGCAACTGATCATCGACCTGTGGAACGCCGTGAAGGCGGGCGACCTGAAGAAGGCGATGGAAGTGCAGGCCATCATCACCCCGCTCAAGGATGCCGTGTACGGCGGTGGCGAGCCCACCGGCGAGGCCCATGCCCGCATGAAGGGCGGCATGTACCTGGCTGGCGTGATCGATGACGCCACCGTGCGCCCACCGACTGAAGCGCCCAATGCCAAGGAAGTGGAGGCACTGCGCGCGGCCGTCAAGCAAGCCGGGCTGCTCAAGCGCTAAACCGCTGCAAGCACTGAATGGCCCAGGAGGCCCCCGTCTCCTGCGCCTTGGGGTCCTACATCTAAAAAAACCGACAGGAGACAAGACACCATGCAACGCCAACCATTTATCCGTACCGTGCTACGCAGCGCCATCGGTGCCGCCGCCCTGGCGCTGGCCGCCAGCGGCTTTGCGCAGACCTACCCGGCCAAGCCGGTGCGGGTCGTGATTCCCTTTCCGCCGGGCGGCACGCTCGATGCGGTGGGCCGCATGCTGGGGCAAAAGCTCGCCGACCAGTTGGGCCAGCCCTTTGTCATCGAGAACAAGCCCGGTGCCAGCGGTGTGATCGGCGGTGAGATGGTGGCCCGCGCGCCTGCCGATGGCTACACCTTGCTGTTCAGTGCATCCACGCATGTCACAGCCCCTCTGACGCTCAAGTCCGTGCCCTACAACGTCACGCAGGATTTTGT
Source organism: Comamonas sp. MYb21 (assembly GCF_037479395.1). NCBI lineage: Bacteria > Pseudomonadati > Pseudomonadota > Betaproteobacteria > Burkholderiales > Comamonadaceae > Comamonas > Comamonas sp. MYb21. The sequence continues at coordinate 128,674 of NZ_JBBGZC010000013.1, forward strand.
GCCGATTGCGCTGGTGGCCAAGGCCCCGCTGTCGGTGGCCATCAACAAGAACCTGCCGGTGACCGATATCAAGTCGCTCATCGCCTACGGCAAGGCCCACCCCGGCAAGATGACCTTTGCCGTGGGGTCGCTGGGCTCGGCCGGGCATCTGTCTACCGAGCTGCTCAAGCGCGCGGGCGGGCTGGACTACCTGATCGTTCCGTACAAGGGCACGGCACCGGCGTTCCAGGATTTGATTGGCGGGCAGATCGACGGCTTTATCGACCCCATCCTGGGATCCCTCCAGTACCACAAGGGCGGCATGCTGCGCGTGGTGGCGGTCACCTCGGCCGAGCGCGTGCCCAGCCTGCCTGATGTGCCTACCGTGGCAGAGACCATTCCCGGCTATGAGTTCTACAGCTGGTATGGCCTCTGGGCGCCTGCCAAGACGGCGCCCGCGCTGGTGCAGCGCCTCAACGCCGAGGTCAACAAGGCCCTGGTCGATATGGCGCCCAAGCTCAAGGAGCAAGGCCTGCTGCCCACGCCCGGCAGCGCCGAGGACTTTGTGAAATTCCAGCGCAGCGAGATCGAACGTGCGCAAAAGATAGTGAGCGAAGGAGGCATCCGTGCAGACTGAGCTGGGCCATGTCGTCGTGACCGGCGCGAGCAGCGGCATTGGCAGCGCCATTGCCCAGGCGTTGCTGGCGGCGGGCTGGCGCGTCACGGGGCTCGATGTGGCGCAGGCCACCATCGTGCATGGCAGCTATGCGCATGTGCCGGTCGATCTGACGGACGGCGCCGCCATTGCGCGCAGCGCTGCGGCTTTGCCCGCCGTGGATGCGCTGGTGCATGCCGCCGGCGTGCTGCGCGTGGGCGCGCTGGGCCAGCTGGACCATGACGGCGGCGCGCTGATGTGGCGCCTGCATGTGGATGCCGCTACGCGCCTGGCCGATGCCATCGTGCCCGGCATGGCCCAGCGCAGCCAAGGCCGGGTGGTGTTTATTGGCAGCCGGGTGGCGCAGGGCATGGCCGGGCGCGGCCAGTATGCGGCCACCAAGGCGGCCTTGATCGCGCTGGCGCGCAGCTGGGCGGCCGAGGTGGCTGCGCAGGGCGTGACCGTGAATGTGGTCTCGCCCGCAGCCACGGCGACCGGCATGTTGAACGACCCGGCCCGCGCCGGCAGTGCGCCGCGCCTGCCACCCCTTGGCCGCCTGATTGAGCCGGCCGAGATCGCGGCCCTGGTGGGCTTTCTTTTGTCTCCGGCGGCTGCCGCCATTACCGGGCAGGACATCGCCATCTGTGGTGGCTCGTCCCTGGCCCGCTGATATTTCATCCCCCCATTTTCACAACCGATGACCACCATGAAGATCGTCAACATCCTCGAATCCACCCGTCCCATCAAGTCGGACATCCGCAACGCCTACATCGACTTCTCCAAGATGACCTTGAGCCTTGTGGCTGTGGTTACCGATGTCATCCGCGATGGCAAGCCCGTCATTGGCTACGGCTTCAACTCCAACGGCCGCTACGGCCAGGGCGCGCTGATGCGCGACCGCTTTATCCCGCGCGTGCTGGAGGCCGAACCCGGCAGCCTGCTGGACGAGACCGGCGAGAACCTGGACCCGCACAAGGTCTGGGCCCGCATGATGATCAATGAAAAGCCCGGCGGCCATGGCGAGCGCTCGGTGGCGGTCGGCACCATCGACATGGCCGTCTGGGATGCCACCGCCAAGATCGCCGGCAAACCCTTGTTCCAGCTGCTGGCCGAGCGCTATGGCAATGGCACAGCCAACCCGCGCGTGTTTGTCTATGCCGCCGGTGGCTACTACTACCCCGGCAAGGGCCTGGATGGCCTCAAGAAGGAAATGGAAAGCTACCTGGCGCGCGGCTACTCGGTGGTCAAGATGAAGATTGGCGGCGCCACCCTGGCCGAGGACTGCGAGCGCATTGAATCGGTGCTGAAGATCCTGGGCCCGGGCCAGCAACTGGCGGTGGATGCCAATGGCCGCTTTGACCTGCAGACTGCCATCGACTACGGCAAGGCGCTGTCGCAGTACCCGCTGTTCTGGTACGAAGAGGCCGGTGATCCGCTGGACTTTGAACTGCAGGCCAAGCTCGGCGAGGTCTACAAAGGCCCCATGGCCACCGGTGAAAACCTGTTCTCGATGCAGGATGCCCGCAACCTGATCCGCCACGGCGGCATGCACAAGGACCGCGACTGGCTGCAGTTTGACTGCGCGCTGAGCTATGGCCTGGTGGAATACCTGCGCACCTTGGACATGCTCAAGGAATACGGCTGGTCGCCCAGCCGCTGCATTCCCCACGGCGGGCATCAGATGTCGCTGGCCATCGCCGCAGGCCTGGGCCTGGGTGGCAACGAGAGCTACCCGGACCTGTTCCAGCCCTATGGCGGCTTCCCCGATGGCGTGAAGGTGGACAACGGCTATGTCACCCTGCCAGCGCTGCCGGGCATTGGCTTTGAGGGCAAGTCCGATCTGATTGCGGAGATGCGGGCCCTGGCTTCCTGACCCGGTCTGGCCACAAGCGCTTGGTAATAGGGCGCTTGCGGCAATTATTTTGAGAATCGGCAAGCCGTCGCGCCAGGCGACGCTTGCGACTGCCTCCCCCAGCGGCGCCTTATAGGCGCCTTTGCGCCTCTGCTTGCCCAAAGCCGAGGCGTTTTCTTTTTGGGCCATGCCAGCTTGGGCCTGCGAAACGGCTGCTGAAAGCAGGGCGCCCTCGGCTGTTTCTCAGGCCTTTGATGCCGGCCAGCACCGCCCGCGCATCGGTCTCTCCAGCCCCATCCACCAGGGGCAAAAACACACAGCACCCAGCGACCAAGGGTTAGCACTGAAAGCCATTCAGGCTTTTGTTTGTACTATTTACCTGTCGGCAGGTATGTAGTCCAACACCAAGATCTGGACGGCCGGCCAAAGACACGGTTCATCGCAAAAAAAGAGCTGATCAAGGAGACAACGTGAAATCTTTTCGCCCGCATGCATTGCTTTTGTCGTTACTCGCGGCCTTGGCCGCACCGTCCGCTTCCTGGGCCCAGGTCAGTGATGACGTGGTCCGCATTGGTGTGATGGGGGACCAGACGGGCCCTTACTCGGGCAATGGCGGTCCCGGCCATGCGCTGGCCGTCAAGATGGCGGTCGAGGACTTTGGTGGCAAGGTGCTGGGCAAGCCCATCGAGGTGGTGGTGGCGGATGACCAGAACAAGCCCGACATTGGCCTGAGCATCACCCGCCGCTGGCTGGATGTGGAGAAGTTCGACACGATCGTCGGCAACTCCGCCTCGTCGATCGCGCTGACGGTGGCCCAGCTGATGAAGGAGCGCAGCAAGCCCTACCTGATCGCCGGCACCACGACGGCCGACTTGACCAACAAGGCCTGCTCGCCGATGAATTTCAACTTTGTCGCAGACTCCTACGCCATGCCCAAGGCAGGGGTGAAGGCGCTGATGAAGCAGGGCGTGAAGAGCTTCTACTTCATCGCGGTGGACTATGCCTTTGGCCAGGCCTACCTGGACGAGGCCACGCGCTTTATCAAAGAGGGCGGCGGCAAGGTGACCGGGGTCACGCGCCATCCGCTGGGAACGGCCGATTTCTCGTCCTACCTGCTGCAGGCGCAGGCCAGCGGTGCCGAGGCGATTGTCATCATCAACGCCGGGCTGGACCTGTCCAACGCCCTCAAGCAAGCGGCCGAGTACCGCATTGCGCGCGGTGGCCAGAAGGTAGCGGTGTTTGGCATGACGATCAACAGCGTCACCGCCATGGGCCTGGATGTGGCCCAGGGCCTGCAGCTGGCGCTGCCCTTCTACTGGGACCAGAACGACGAGACCCGGGCCTGGTCCAAGCGCTTCATGGCGCGCTACAACAACGGCGCGCCCACCTACCTGATGGCCGGCGCCTACAGCGCCACCATGCACTACCTGCAGGCGGTGCAGGCCGCCGGTACCGACGAGGGCAAGGCCGTGGCGGCCAAGATCCGCGAGCTGCCGGTCAACGATTTCTTCTCCAAGCAGGTCAAGGTGCGGGCCGATGGCCAGGTGCTGCGCCCACTTTATGCGGTGCAGGTCAAGACGCCGGCGGAGTCCAAGGCCAAGTTCGACTACTACAAGATCATTGGCACCATTGCGCCTGAAGAGGCCTGGCGCCCCGCCTCCGAAAGCGCCTGCGACCTGCTCAAGGGGCAGTGATGGGCCGTACTCTCGTCACCGGTGCCGCACGCGGCATAGGCCGCGCCATTGCGCTGCGCCTGGCCCAGGAAGCCCATGACCAGGGCGGCGACCAGGCCGGCCCAGCTCAGCTGACCCTGCTGGACCAGCATGCGGCCGAGCTCGATGCCGTGGCCGCCGAGCTGCAAGCGCTGGGCGCCCAGGTCCAGGTGCTGGCGGGTGATCTGTCGGGGCTGGACTTTGCCGCCCAGGCGGTGGCCGCTGCCGTACAGCACTGGGGCGGGTTGGATGGCCTGGTCAGCAATGCCGGCGCGGCCTTTCCCGGGGCCTTGAGCGACTACCCAGTCGCCGACTGGGACCGGACCTTTGCGCTCAATGCGCGGGCGCCGTTGCTGCTGGCCCAGGCGGCCCTGGCGCCACTGCGTGCCAGTGGCGGCAGCATCGTCGTCATCACCTCGGTATCGGCCAGCCATGCCACACCACCGCTGGGCGCCTACAGCGCCAGCAAGGCAGCCGCGCTGATGCTGGTGCGTCAGCTGGCGACCGAGTGGGGGCCGCTGGGTGTGCGCATCAATGCGCTCTCGCCCGGCTTGATCGCCACGCCCGGTACCGCGCTGGCCTATGCCGATCCGGCAGCCAAGGCCCAGCGCGAGCAGCGCGTGCCGCTGCGCCGCATCGGTGGGCCCGGCGATATCGCCGGTGCCGTCAGCTTCTTGCTGAGCGATGCGGCTGCGTACGTCAACGGCGCCGAGCTGGTGGTCGATGGCGGGCTGGCCCACACGATGATGGCTTCGCTGCCCCAACAGGCCTGGCAGGACCAGGCGGCCCAGCGCCGCTTGCCCCAGCCCGCTGCCGCAGGCTAGGCCGCAACGGGCCAGCCCATAGCAACAACGTATTTTGTGATGGAGACCTGCCGTGTCTATCTCTCAAAAATTCAAGCGTGCCGCCACCTGGGGCGTGCTCATCGGCGCCTGGGCCGGGGCCGTGGTGCAGGCGGCGGAGTTCCCTGACAAGCAGGTCACCATCGTCGTGCCCTATGCGGCCGGCGGTTTTACCGACCAGGTGGCCCGCGCCATTGCACCGGTGCTGGCTGAGAAATGGGGCAAGCCGGTGGTGATCGACAACCGCCCCGGCGGCGGCACCACCATTGGCACGGCCCTGGTCGCCCGGGCCCCTGCTGATGGCCATACCCTGCTGCTGAGCAGCCTGGGTTACCTGACCAACCCGCTGATGATGCCCCGTCTGCCCTATGACCCGCAGGACCTGAAACCTTTGATGATGGTGTCCGAGTCGCCCAGCGTGCTCTATGTGGGCAAGCAGGTGCCCGCCAACAACCTGGCCGAGTTCGCCAGCTATATGCGCGCCAACGATGGCAAGGTGGCCTTCGCCTCGTCGGGCGTGGGATCCAGCCCGCATATCTGTGCCGAGATGCTGGCTTCGGCCGTCGGCGCGCACATCATCCACGCGCCCTACCGGGGCAATGCCCCGGCCTTGAATGCCTTGATGGCCGGCGAGGTAGCGGCCTTGCTGGATGCACCCAGCGCAGTGAGCTACGTACAGGCCGGGCGCATGAAGGTGCTGGGCGTTGCCAGTGACAAACCCGTGCGCAGCGCACTGCCGCTGACCCCGTTCTCCCAGTCGTCTGCGCCTGAGCTCAAGCCCTACAGCTGCAGCAGCTTCTTTGGCTTCTTCATGCCCGCCAAGGTGCCCGCCGCACTGCAGCAGCGCATCTACCGCGATCTGCGCGCGGTGGTGGAAGTGCCCAGCGTGGCCGAGGGCGTCACCCGCCCCGGCGGCGAGCTGCACCTGCTCGGCCCCGAAGACTTCACGTCGTATCTGGATGCCCAGCGCCCGCGCTGGGCCGCCGTGATCCGAGAAAAACACATTACCCAGGAATGAGGGCAGGGGGCGCCCAGCCCTTGCCCGCCCCTTGTCGTTTGATTTGACCTTGAACCCGGAAACATGACAGCAACCACCGATCCCTATGCCGACTTTCGACAAACCCTGCGCGACTTTGCGCAGCAGCACTGCCCGCCCGCGCTGAAAGCCAAGGTCCGCGCCAACGAAAAGCTGGGCCGCGCCGAGATGAGCGAGTGGGCCAAGATCCTGCAGCGCAAGGGCTGGAGCGCGCCCAACTGGCCGATCGAGTGGGGCGGCACCGGCTGGGACATGCAGCAGCGCTACCTGTTTGAAGAAGTGATGGCGCAGGAAGACTGCCCGCCGCTCTACCACCATGGCATCGGCCACATCGGCCCGGTGATCATGCACTTTGGCACGCCCGCACAGAAGGAGCGCTACCTGCCGCGCATTGTGGACGGCAGCGAATGGTGGTGCCAGGGCTACTCCGAGCCCGGCGCCGGCTCCGACCTGGCCTCGCTGCGCACGGCAGCGGTGCGCGATGGCGATGACTATGTCATCAACGGCCAGAAGATCTGGACCTCCCATGCGCAGGAGGCCGACATGATGTACACCCTGGTGCGCACTTCCAAAGAGGGCAAGAAGCAGGCCGGCATCTCCTTGCTGCTGGTGCCGATGGACACGCCCGGCATCGAGGTGCGCCCCATCCCGACGATTGACCACTGGCACCATGTCAATGAGGTGTTCTTGCGCGATGTGCGCGTGCCCGTGGCCAACCTGATTGGCGAAGAGGGCGGCGGCTGGGCCTGCGCCAAGTTCCTGCTCGACCGCGAGCGCTTGTCGCCCGCCACTGTGCCGCGCCTGGTGCGCCTGCTCGAGCAGATCGAGCAGCCGCTGCGCGAGCGCGGCCGCACGCAGCAAGGCGCCAGCCAGCACATGCTGCTGGAGCGCTTGTTCCTGGCCCAAGCCGCCGTGGCCGGCGCCAAGGAGATGCTGATCAGCGCCATCGACGAAGAGATGCAGGGCACGCTGGCCTCGTCCAAGTCTTCGGCGCTCAAGTTGTTCTGCTCCGACCTGGCCCAGCAGATCATCGGCATCGCCTTTGACATGAGCCCCGATTACGCGGCGCGCCTGATTCCGAGCCTGCCCGAGGACAGCCCCGCCGATGTGGAGCTCAAGCGCGAGCTGATCCACACCTACCTCTTCTACCGCTCGCGCACGCTGGCCGGTGGTACCAGCGAAGTACAAAAAAACGTGATTGCACGCGATATCTTTGGAGCCTGACCCATGCCTTTTCAAGCCTCTCCCATGTTTCCGGGCGACCTGTACGACACAACGCTGCGGGTGGCTGCTGATGCCGCGGCGGTCAATGCCACGCTGACCGAGGCCCAGCCCTCCGACCAGGCCAGTGACAGCTGGCAGCAGTTTCTGGAACTCGGCTGGCAAGCCGTGCTGGTGCCCGAGGCCAGTGGCGGCGCGGGCTCGACCTTTTCCGATGTGGCCTCGATCGCAGAGGCCGCTGGCCGCTATGGCCTGACCACGCCGCTGGTCGCACGCTGCGCCGTGGTGCCAGCGGTGCTGGGCGCCATCCCCGGCCGTGACGATGTGGCCCAGATGCTGGGCCTGCTGGCCGCCGGCGAAGTCTCCATCGCCCCCGTGTTTGCGCATGACGGCAGCTGCAGCCTGACGGCGATGGTGGATGCCGAAGGCGTGCAACTGCAGGGCAGCCTGCGCGGCATTGACCTGAGCGAGCCGGCCAGCCATCTGCTCTTTCTGGCCCGCAGCGCTGCCGGCGAGGCTTTGCTGCTGCTGGCCAGCCGCGATCAGCTGGGCGGCAGCCTGCAAAGCTGGACCGGCCACGACGGCCGGCTGACGGCCGACCTGAGCCTGAAGGCCACGCGCCTGCCCGCCAGCGCCGTGCTGCAACGGGGCCGGGCGGCCGTCGCCGCTGCCGAGCGCGCCAATACCGTGGGCGCGCTGGTCTGCTGTGCGCAGATCGTCGGCGCCATTGGCGCGATGGTGGAGCAGACCATCGAGTACCTGAACACGCGCCAACAGTTTGGCGTGCAGCTTGCCACCTTCCAGGCACTGCGCCACCGTACGGTGGACATGTATGTGGCCTATGAGAGCGTGCGCGGCATGGTGCGCGAGCGCGTCGTGGCCTTTGACCTGGGCGACAGCGATGCGCATGCGGTGGCACTGCTCAAGCACTACCTGTCGATCGCGGCCCGCCAGGTGGGCGAGTCGGCGATCCAGCTGCACGGCGGCATTGGTATGTCGCGTGAGCTGCCTGCCGCCCGCCTGGCGATGCATGCGATTGGCTGCAGCCTGCAGTGGGGCGACCGCTACGAGCAGCTCGACAGCCTGGCAGCCGACATGGCCGCCGAGATCGCGGCTGAAGTGGCCGCTGAATCGGCACCCACCGCCGCCCGCGCCTGAGAGGACCCGCCATGAGCCACGCATCTTCGTCCCTTGACGCCTTGTTCCACCCCCGCTCGGTGGCGCTGGTCGGCGCCTCGTCCGATCCCGAGCGCATTGGCGGCCGCCCGCTGCGCTTTATGCGCGAAGCCGGCTTTGCCGCGCCCATCTACCCGGTCAACCGCAGCGGCGCGCTAATCCAGGGCCTGCAGTCCTACCAAAAGGTGTCGGATATTCCGTTCCCGGTCGACCAGGCCATCATCTGCGTGCCGGTGGCCGGGGTGGAAGAGGCCGTGCGCGATGCCATTGCCAAGGGCGTCAAGGCCATCCAGGTGATGACGGCCGGCTTTGCCGAGATTGACGCGGCCGGCCGCGCGCTGCAGGACCGCATTGTGGGCCTGTGCCGTGCTGCCGGTGTGCGCATGCTGGGCCCCAACTCGCTGGGCCTGCTGAATGTGCCGGCGCGCTTTTTCTCGACCTTCTCCACTTTTCTCAACGGCGCCCAGCCCCAGCCGGGCTCCATCTCGCTGGCCACGCAAAGCGGCGCTTTTGGCTCGGCCGCCTATGGCCTGGCCACCTTGCGCGGCCTGGGTTTCAGCAAGATCATCGCGACGGGCAATGAGGCCGATGTCGACGTGGCCGAGAGCATCGACTACCTGGCAGACGACCCGGACACCCGCATCATCTGCGCGGCGGTTGAATCCTGCCGTGACGGCAACCGCCTGCGCCGCGCCTTGCTCAAGGCGGCCCGCGCCGGCAAGCCGGTGCTGATCATGAAGGTGGGGCGTACCGAGCTGGGTGCCGCTGCTGCCTCCACCCACACCGGCTCGCTGGCCGGCAACGACAAGGTCTACGACACGGTGTTCCGCGAATGCGGCGCCCTGCGGCCCGAGTCCATCGAGGAGATGCTCGACATCGCCTACCTCTACACCGTCAGCGGCGTGCTGCCGGCCAATGACGAGTTGGGTGTTTTCACCGGCTCGGGTGGCATCGGCGTGCTGATGGCCGACGAGGCGGGCGCGCAGGGCATGGAGCTGCCACCCTTGCCCGCCCCCGCCCGCGAAGCCACTTTGGCGCTGCTGCCTTTTGCGGTGGCCGCCAACCCGCTGGACATGACGGCCCAGGTCACCTCGGTGGCCAGTGGCACCTCGCGCACCCTGGGCGTGATGCTGGAGCACACGCGTTATGGCGCGGTGCTGGGCTACCTGGCCCATGTGGGCCTGTCGCCCGAGCGCTTTGCCAGCACGCAGCAAGAGATTGCCGCACTGGCCGCGCAGCACCGCGAGCGCCTGACCATTCTGGTGATGCTGGCCTTGCCCCAGGTGCGCAGCGCGTTGGAAAAGCAGGGCGTGGCCGTGTTTGAAGACCCGACCCGCGCCGTGCGCGCCGTTGCCGGCCTGGCCAAGATCCGCCAGCGCTGGCAGGCGCTGTACCAGCTGCCAGGCAGCGCGCAACCCGCCGCACCCGCCTTGGCGCTGGACGATGTGCATACCGAAAGCGGCGCCAAGCGCGCGCTGGCGGCCGCCGGCCTGCCGGTGCCGCCCGAACACCTGTGCAGCAGTGCCGCACAAGCTGCCGCTGCCGCAGCGCAGGTGGGTTTCCCGGTGGTGGCCAAGATCGTCTCGCCCGATATCGCGCACAAGACCGAGGTCGGCGGCGTCATGCTCAACCTGCAGGATGCTGCTGCCGTCGAGCGCGCCTTTGCGACCTTGATGGACCGCGCCCGCACAGCGCGGCCCGACGCCCGGCTGGAGGGCGTGCTGATCGCCCCGATGCTGAGCGGTGGTGTGGAGGTGATCCTGGGCCTGCACCGCGACCCGACCTTTGGCCAGATGGTCATGTATGGCAGCGGCGGCACGGCGGTGGAGCTGTTCCAGGATGTGGCGCTGGCCTCGGCACCGCTCAGCACAGCCCGCGCCCAGGCGCTGGTCGATGCGGTGCGCTCCAGCCAACTGCTGCGCCGCTGGCGCGGCGGTCCGCAGTATGACGAGGCCGCGCTGGTGCAGGCGCTGTGCCGGCTGTCGGAGTTTGCGATGCAGCATGCTGACAGCATCCAGAGCGTGGACATCAACCCGCTGATGGTGCGCACCCAAGGAGCCATGTGCCTGGATGCGGTGATCGAGCTGCGCGTGCAGACGCAGCAGGGGGCACAGCCATGAGCAGCGAAGCCAGGCTGGCCCAGCTGGAGGCGCGGCTCCAGGCGCTCTGCGACCGCGAGGCGATCCGCGAAGCACTCTATTCGTACTGCCGGGGCATTGACCGGGGCGATGAAGCAGCGCTGCGCGCCGCCTACTGGCCCGATGCCACCGACCGCCATGGCGCCTACCAGGGCAGTGCGGAAGGCTTTATCCAGGCGGCGCTGCCCCAGCTGGCCAAGGGGCGCTACATCCACAACATCGCCAACCTGTCGATCCAGCTGAACGGCGATGCGGCTGCGGTGGAGGCGTATTTTCTGGCCTACCAGACCGACAGCGATGCCGCTGGCGCGCCGCGCGCCACCTTCTTGTGCGGCCGCTATGTCGATCTGTTCACCTGCCGCGCCACGGCCACGGCCGCGCGCGAGTGGCGGGTGGCCAAGCGCGTGGTGGTTTACGACTGGCAGGACATCTGGGCCGCGCCCACGCAGGACGAAGCCACGCGCTTTGGCCGGCGCCTGCCCATGGGTGCCAGGGCGCCTGACGACCCCTGGTACGCGTTGATGCGCGAGGTGGCCATGCCCGCTAGCCCATAGCCGCGCCGCTCACCGCGCTCCATCTGGCGGATCGCGTCCGCCCCCTCTGCCCCTGCGTTTGACTGCAGGGACTCCCTTTCTCACTGCACTGCATAGCGCGGTGGGGATCTGCTCGGTCTAAAAAAACAGCAAAGCGTTTTCACCGTGGTCGTGCATGGGGCCAGGCCCGACCACGTCTTTCCAAAACTACACCAGGAGACAAACCATGAAAGCCAACAAGCCCAGACTTCATCCGCTGCTCGCAGCACTCATCGCCACGACAGCGGCAGGGGGAGTAGCGGCGCAAACCGCGCAGACCCAGGAGCTCAAGCAGATTACCTCGCCGGCCGGGGGGCTGGCCTCGGGCGGCAGCAGCTCGGTACAGGTCTATGGCCTGATCGACAGCAGCGTGGCCAGCGTATCGATGCAGGGCCAGCGCGCCACCAAGCTGGAGAGCGGCCACATGATGGGCTCGCGCCTGGGCTTCAAGGGCAGCGAGGACCTGGGCGGCGGCCTGCGGGCCAACTTCCAGCTGGAGATGGGCATCAACACCTCCAACGGCGCGCAGCAGCAAAACCAGGGCTTTGGCGCCAAGGCCTTTGGCCGGGGTTCGCTCATCAGCCTAACCGGCAACTTTGGCGAACTGCGCATGGGCCGTACCTTGGCATCGCTGCCGACCGAGGTGCAGGCCGTCGGTGACCCCTTTGGCCTGGGCGGCGGCGGCAACCTGCAGGGCATCCAGCCATCGCCCGGCCGGCAGAACAACAACATCCTCTACCAAAGCCCCTCGATCGGCGGCTTTATCGGCAAGGCGGCCTATACCATCAGCGAGTACACGCGCCAGAGCATTGACATCGAGCACCGTGCCCACCAGTACACCCTGGCGTTGTTCTACAAGAACGACGCCTGGAGCGCAGCCGTATCGGCCACGCGCATGACCAACCCCACGGATGGATCGGCGACGCGTTATTTCAACTCGGCGCTGGCCTATGACTTCAAGGCCTTCAAGCTGTTTGGCTCGTTCGCCACCTTCAAGAACCCCGGCGCCGCCATCACGCCCACGGTGAACACCGGCCTGGACAACAGCGGCCAGCTCGCCGGCTTCCCCTCCGTGGGCTACTACGAAGGCCAGGACGACCGCAGCTTCTCGATCGGCGCCTCGGTCAAGCTCGGCCCAGGCACCTTGCTGCTCAACGCCATCGACCTGAACGACACCGGCCCGCTGAACCGCGATGCGCGCCAGTACGGCGTGGCCTATCTGTACCCCATGTCCAAGCGCACCACCTTGTACACGGACTACGGCTATGTGAAGAACAAGAACGGCGCCGGCTACACCTTGACCGGCGCGGTAACTGCTGCGGGCTTTACCAATAACGGCAACAGCAATGCCTACCGGGTGGGCATCATCCACAGCTTCTAAAGGCTGACATACGCAACAAGGCCCAGGCGTTTGCGGCGCCTGGGCCTTGTTTTATAGGTATCCCGTGTCTGGCTTAGCGAGCGGGATTGCTGGCGAGCAGCCCTTGGAAAATCATGTCAATGTACTGCTGCACCACCTGGCGGGCGCTGAGCCGCCCGGTGGGTGAGTGCCAGCGGGGCAGCTGGTTGAGTACGGCCAGCAGCATGCGGCTGGCAATGGTGGGGTCCACCTTCTGGAACACCTCGCTGTCAATGGCCTGCTTGATCGCATCGCGCAGCAGTTTTTCGTACTGGTCGCGCAGGGCCAGGTTCTCGGTGCGGGGCTTGGCATTGTCGCCAAACCAGAACATGTTGGAGCCGGCGATCCAGGAGTCGCGGTTGCGGTCCATGTAGTCGGCCGAGGACAGCATGAACTCGCGCACCTTGCCCTCGGGGCTGGCCACCTTGCCCATGGCCGTAGACACGTAGTTGACAAGGGTGCGCATGCCATCGACGAGGATGCTTTCGTAGAGCGCATCCTTGTTGGGGAAGTGGTAGTAGAGCGCCGCCTTGGTGATCTGGGCTTCGTCGGCAATGTCGCGCAGCGAGGTACCGTCAAAGCCCTTGCTGGCAAACAGCCGGACCGCTATCTCTATCAGTTGCTCTTTCCGGTCTTCCACACGCATGCGCGTGCTGCTGCCTTCTTCGGGGGCGTCGGAGGGTTTCGTCGTGTTTTTTTGCATAGTCACCAAAATTTGTTTGCCCTGATATCGGCCGGTAGACGGCCGATCCGCAACCGTAGGCTTGTGGCTTCTGGGCGGTGGCACCATCATAGTTCAACGAAAATCATCCATCCATCGGGCCCCGCCCGACGCTGTCTGGCGGCCGTTAAGGACCCTCTACAAAACTCCCTGCCGTGGTCTGAACGCGGACTCGGGCGATCCGCTGCGTTGTCTTCCTTGTGAATAGCTACGGCTATTCACTGCAAAAGACGCCTAGCGTCTCATCCCGATCCGCGGCCATCCCGCTTGGCGAGGGTTCTGCAGAGGATCCTTAAGGCTGTGCTGGCCGGGTTTTTTAGCCCTGGGCCAGCGGCAGCGATCGATGATTCTCGGCGCGTTGGACTGGGCGCTGTTAACAGCGCCCAGCAAACCGAAGGTTTGCCGTTGAGGCTAGGCGCCCCCGACTTGGCGTCCCCAGCTTGGCGCCCCCAGCTAGGCGCCCCCAGTTGAGCATCCCTGACACGGCGTCCTGACGCAGGCAGTGCGGATGCACGACAGGGTAGGGCGCGGCTCGCCAGGCGAGGACGTACCAAGGGCGGTGTAAGCGGCCCGTAATGGCGCTTAGCGGCCCTTGTAGACCGGCTCGCGCTTTTCCAAAAACGCCTGCTGCGCCTCGCGCGTGTCTTCCGTCTTGGACAGGGCCACGGTGTTGCCCTGCTCATAGCGGTAGGCATCACGGGTGGGCATCAACAAAGTCATGCGCGCAGCTTCCTTGGCCAGGCGCAAGGCGATAGGGCTCTTGGAGGCGATCTCGCGCGCCATCTCCATCGCATAGGGCATCAGCTGGTCGGCGGGCAGGCAGGCCTCGATCAGGCCCAGGCGGTACATCTCTTGCGCCGACACCTTCATGCCGGTAAAGAACATGCGGCGTGCGCGCGACTGGCTGAAATAGCGCTGCAAGAAGGTCACACCCCCCGCCAGGCCCACATTGATCTCAGGCATCGAGAAATAAGCGTCTTCCGAGGCCACCCAAATGTCCGAAGCCATCACCAGCCCAAAGCCAGCCCCCAGCGCCGGGCCGTTGATGGCCGCAATGATGGGCTTGGAGCATTCCATGATCGCGTTGTTCGATTCGCGCACCAGGCGGTTGTGGCGGCCATAGGCACCCGGCTCACCGGCCAGGTTGGGGCGCTCGCGAATGTCGGCACCGGCCGAGAACACCTTGCCCGTGCCCGTGAGCACGATGCAGGCCACATCGTCGCGGTCAGACAGCTCGTCAAACAGCTCCATGATCTCGTTGCGGAACTCCTTGTTCTGCGCGTTGACGGGCGGGCGGTTGAGGGTGACAACGGCAATCTTGTCCTTGATATCGACGATGAGCGTGTTGTAGGCCATGCAGGGTCTCCTGGTTGAATACTAGTAATTTACCGGTCGGCAAGTAAATATTAGCGAATAACGGCGGAGGGCTCAAGCGGGTTGGTACGGGGAGGGGGTGGGGGTGTCGCTCAGGTGATTGGGGAGGGGCGGAGGGGCAGTTCCTGAACGAAGCCCCGGTCGTCGGGTGTGGGTGCCTGAAGGATCTTGATTTCCTTGCACAGCTCGAACTTGGGATGACGCAGAATTTGCTCAACTTGGAAATGCAAGTGACTCATCCGAACGGCCGCGAAACTTCCGAAGGTGGAGGGACGCGGCTTGAAGTTCCAGTCTAAAAATTAATGAGCGATGCCTTGGGTTTAGGCCAGTTTGAAGTGAGGTCTCGCAGAACCTGATCGACCCAAGCTTCATCCTGCGCTGCCGCCGCTCCTACATAACCCGTTCCTTCAGTCCATGTCTCGAATCTAAAAGCTAGGCCGTCAATATTATCCATAGCGACTTGATCTGATATGTATGCGATCCCGTGTCTAGAGACACGTAGCTGACGGTGTCGAAAGTCATCCCGTGAACCAAGCATCCGCGCTACCCGCTTCGCGGTAAGCTGCTTCTCATCATTGAGGTCGATGGTGAACCCTTGCCCCTCGGGAAGCATCTCGCCATCTTGGCGGGCAAAGGCGTGGTCAGCGACCAAGGCGATGGCTGAAAGGAGTCGCGCGAGGCCTCTTAGAACTTCAATGCTCGAAGCACCACGGATGCCGTCGCCTAGAACAGTAAGCATGTCGTCGCCGTCGTGATCTCCATATTGCTCATGCCATTGGAATACCGCTGCAGAGCGTAGGTCTTCCCGAGTGAACGTAATACCCGGCCATTCCTCATATCCTCGGTCACACAGACGATAGACATCATCATTCCAGCGACCATGGTCTCTCACAAAGACGTACGGGAGTTTGCCGCCAATGACGGGAAAAATCTCGTGTCGAGAGTCTGCGGACTCAAGCTGAGCAATGCTTTCGAGAGCCTGTGCCCATCTCATCAATTCACTAATCGAGTGATAGAACCAGGAACCTGCTTGATGAAGGCGGAATGGAAGCCGCGGGAGTGGGCGATTTAGGTCTTGCCAAGATGGCGGCGTAAAGCTTAGGGACACTGCATTGGCAACCGACTTGCCTGCTGCACTTGCTGCATTCCAGTCGCGATACCCCAGTTCGTGGGCTGCCTGATCTAGCGCGTGGCCATACTTCAGTGAAATACCGTTTGCTTTAGCCAGCGTTTGAAGTTCATTCGCGCGCGACTTGCAGGCGCGCACAACATCGATAGGAGAAGATTTCATGATGGTCAATCCAATCCCGGGGCGCTTAAAAGACGTGGTTTGCATTACGTCGGCACCGGGTGGTTAACCAGTGGACGAGAAGAGGCTAGGACAGATTCACCATACCCATTGGGCGCAAACGGCAGGGCTGTCACCCTATGTAGCTCATTATAGGGGCCTGAGGCGAAGTTGTGACATTGGACCGCGTGCCGCCCCTCAACCTGGCTGACAGAGGTCTATGGCATGCGGCGAAGAGTACAACTGCAGGTCTCCGCATGCCGACGTCTGATGCCATCGGAGCGACTGAGGTAGTGGTTTTGGCACGGTACGACAAGTTACACTGGTCCCTCCGGCTATCGGTCAAGACACGTGAGCACCACCAAAAAGGGCGACGAACTCGAGATTGCGGTTTTCAATTTCCTAAAAGAGGAAATTGAATCAAACCGGTTTCCAGTCAAGAAGGAATTCTGCCGTCTGCATAGACAAAAGGGTTATTTTTCACGGGATCGAGGGTCTCACATCTTCTTTGATGTTTCTGTCGAGGTCTGGCTTCCGGACGCAGAAGACTATTCGATGTTGTTCCTCTTCGAATGCAAGAACTATGGGCATGCGGTACCCGTCAACGATGCAGAGGAGTTCTATGTGAAGGCTTTGCAGGTAGGGGCGACAGGCACAAAGCCTATCCTCGTCTCTACCAATGCACTGCAGTCCGGAGCACTGAACTTCTGTAGTTCGAAGCGTATTGGGGTTATGCGGTACTTCAGCAAAGAAGACCTTAAATGGGTACTTCGGAGGTCCGCTTCAGTTGGGTTTGCCCCCTCGGATTCGCAGTCCGATGCGGAAATTATGGCTGGACTGACACTGACCGACTACCATAGTTCAGTGTTTGAACTATTTATGCAGTCGCCCATAAGAAGGACCAATAGCCTTGCTGAATTCTTGCACGATCTTGCCTTTCTGAGCATAGAGGACAGAAATCTGGCTAATGATATTAGTAATCCGTTACCTCGTCGTGGTAGCATTGTGCGATATCTTAGTGTTGGAGAGTTAGAATGCCGAGCTTCGGCGGCACTATGCGAAGCAGGCATCAATTCGAGTTATGTCGATTTAAGCGAACTGTGTTCTCGACTCCCTGCCGCCAAAGAAATTCGTATCGAACATAGACCAGCGACCGAATCAAGTGTTCTTCAAAATACGCTTGCGCGTATCTCATTTAATCCGCCGCTTATCGAGATATTCACCGAACCAAATTCTCACGCTGGGCGAGATCGCTTTACGCTGGCACATGAGTTAGGTCATTTTCTGTTGGGGCATGGTGCTTATCTTAAGGGTGAGCAATACGATGACACGGATCAGCCAGAGGCGGGTAAAACTATTGATGGCGACAACGATGTTAGACGTCTGGAATACCAGGCGAATTACTTTGCAGCATGTCTGCTAATGCCGCGTGATCGCTTTATAGAGGTATTCTCTGCTCAATTGCACCGATTTGATGTACGTAACAAAGAGCTGGGTGTACTGTATGTTGACTCGCAGAAGTGCAACCTCGACACATATTTCTCGGTAACCAACCGCCTCATGACAGTTTTCGGAGCATCTCGGGCTGCTATCAGTATCCGGCTCGCCGGACTTGGGTTGCTTCGTGATGTTCGCGATGACCTTGCTGGAACTTAGGTGCGTGCGTTATTTGGGCAAGGGCATAAGGAGTCCATAGAATTTTGATTCGCAACGGTGAATCGATATGGAGTAGTGTCTCCGGGTGGTAGTGATTAGTCGAATTAATTACTCACCCCCATTATGATTTCCCTATGTTCCAACCTACCTACTGCTCTGTCATGTTTATACGCCATGATAACGATCTTCCCTGACGGACTCCTGTGCAACCAATACGCTTTTGCCCATGCCAAGTAGCTTCTCCTACGGAAAACTCAACGACAAGCTGGTTCATATCAGAGACTTAAAGCCGGAGACACATCGAGGACTTGCGTGTAACTGCGTTTGTCCCGAGTGTGGCCGTCGGCTACAAGCACATATGGGGGATATGAGGTCTTGGCACTTTCAGCATCAGGCGGAAGATCTAAACTGCAATCCGCAGCCCATGACGTTGCTACATGCCTTTGTTAGAGATGCATTGGCAGAACGTAGGAGTTTGCATATACCTGCTCGGAGTTACCGCATTCCGATGTCTGTGGGAGCCGGCAGCGAGAGCATCGAATTCGAGGTCGAAGATAAAATGCTCAACGTAGTCGCGGCTGAGGCTGAGCTACGCGAAGGGAGTGTTCAACCCGATGTGATTTACACCGTTGAATATCAGCGGCGATATGCAATCGAAGTTCGATATACACACGCAGTCGATGAGCTTAAACGACAAAAACTCACCCATGGATATGCTGGGAGTCTTGAATTCGATGTATCAGACTTGCCTTCTTCAGGTATAACCCATCTAGAGTTGGAGAAATACTTGGCACAAGCTCATCGGTGGGAATGGTTGCATGGAGTAGAGCTTTCGTATGCGAGGAATAGGGCGGAGCGTTCTTTTCGCTGGAAACGTTCAATATGGTCAGTTCCGCATGGTTTCCAATCTAATCCACCGGCTGTAACTAAGGCTACGGCAAAGCTGAAAATCGTAGCAAAACGAATGTCTTGGGCGACTTCGGCGCTCCGAGAGCTTAAGTCCAGGAATCTATCGCATGCAGAAAAAGCGAATTGGCTTGGTGCGCTGGATAAGATTAACCGTGTCGCAATCGCCTGCGCGGGTTTACGGCTGGACCCTGAAGATTTGCCGGCTTATCTTTTGCAGGGGCGGTCAGATGGTGTAGATTTTCATGGTACGTTGGCTCATCATCCATACTCTTGGCAAGTCGTGATCTTTATGAGGTTTGGAGTTGGTAACGAGTCGTTTCATGCGAGAGATGTTGCCGCTTGGTGCTTGCAAGCGATGCCAGATAGATGCAAACTGGAAGATAGAACTCTTAGTGCTAATGGCTTCACACGCACAGCAGCATATATCCATCTTTTCTTATTGTCATTGGAGTTTCATCGCCTTTTGCGACCTCATCCGGGGTCATCTCTTGAAGAGATGCGATTCATTCCAATGTACAAAAAGGTGAGTGATTTCAAGCGGTTCATTGACGAAAAGCCTCCAGACCAAGCCGTTGCTGCTGGGAGCAAGATCGACGCAGTGATGTTTGCCAGATTTCGTCAAGCAATGCATTCTCCCCCACCGGGTGATGAGTCGCCTTGATGTTCGGGATATGCTTTCTGCCTTAACGACCTAACCTCGTCCAAAAGCCCGTCCTAACTCACTGCCAAGTTCAAAATCCATTTCGGATCGCCACCAACCAAACCCTTCTCCGCCCATTAGGCAGCACTACCCCTAAACCGCCACCGTCCCCCCATCCACCGGCAACGTCACCCCATTCACATAACTAGCCAGCCCCGACACCAAAAACACCGCCGGCCCGGCCAGCTCCTGCGGCACGCCAATGCGCCCAGCAGGCGTGCGCTGGATAAAGCCTTGCAGGCGCTGCGGGTTGTTGCGGGTGGCTTCGGTCATGGGGGTGTGGATGACGCCGGGGGCCAGGGCGTTGACGCGGATGCCGTCGCGGCCCAGGTCCAGGGCCAAGGTTTGGGTGGCCATTTTTACGGCGCCTTTGGAGGCGGAGTAGCCCATGGCGTTGCCCTGGGCGATAAAGGCCGCGCCGGAGGCGATGTTGAGGATGCAGCCGCGTGTGGCGCGCAGAGCGGGTAGCCAGGACTGCACCATGTTGTAGAGACCGAAGACATTGACATCGATGACCTGGCGCAGGTGGCGCGATGCCTGGGGGTGGTCGATGCCTTCGCGGATCAGCAGGCCGGCGTTGTTGACGAGGGTGTCCACCGGGCCAATGTCGCTGCCGATGCGGGCGGCCAGCGCCTGGCAGGCTTCCAGATCGGTGACATCTAGCGCAAAGGCCCAGCCATCTACGCCGGCGGCTTTTACCTGGGCCAGGGTGTCGGTGCAGCGTGCAGCATCTAGGTCGGTCACGATAACGCGGGCGCCTGCCTTGGCAAAGCTGATGGCAATGGCCTGGCCGATGCCGCTCGCTGCGCCGGTGATGAGTGCCAGGCGGCCTTGAAGCAAGCCGGGCGTTTCGGGGAAATGGCTGGGGGCCTGGGGCTGTACAGCGGCTTGCACAGGTACGGATGTTGGATCGCTCATGCTTAGGCTCCTTGTCCCGTTTGGGGGCGGCTTTGGCGCTCGGCCTGGTTGTGGGCCTCCTGCGGTGCCGCCTGGCGTGCCTGGCGGGTTTCCAGCCAGGCGTAGAGCTGGCCGATGATGCCCTTGCGGAACAGCATCACCACGACGACAAAGACGAGGCCCTGGATGATCAGCACCCACTCGGCCATGGCGACCAGGTAGTTCTGCATGCTGACGATGATGGCCGCGCCAATGACAGGGCCCAGCAAGGTCTGCAGGCCGCCGACGATGCAGATGAGCAGCGCCTCGCCCGAGGTGGTCCAGTTCACATCGTTGAGCGTGGCCAGCTGGAAGGTGATGACCTTGAGCGCACCGGCCAGGCCGGCCAGCGCAGCCGACAGCACAAAGATCACCAGCTTGTAGCGCAGCACCTGGTAGCCCAGCGACTGGGCGCGTGCCTCGCTGTCGCGGATGGCGCGCAACACCTGGCCGAAGGGCGAGTAGACGATGCGGTAGATGAGCCAGAAGGCGGCGGCGACCAGGGTGGCGGCAAAGTAGTACAGGGTGGTGTTGTCGGCCAGCGAGATAAAGCCAAACACCTCCGGCCGGGGCACGTTCTGGATGCCGTCCTCACCGCCGGTAAAGGGCAGGCGCAGCGCAAAGAAGTAGATGACCTGGGAGAAGGCCAAGGTGATCATTGAGAAGTAGATGCCATGGCGGCGGATGGCCAGCAGCCCGGTGACCACGGCCACGGCCATCGCGCAGAGCATGGCCAGCAGGATGGCGGCCGAGCCGTCCCATCCCCAGACCTTGATGGCATGCGCGGCCGCATAGCCGGCCGTGCCAAAAAACATCGCATGGCCAAAGGACAGCAGGCCGGCGTAGCCCATCAGAAGGTTGACCGATGCGGCCAGCAGCGCGTAGCACATCAGCTTGATCAGAAAGACCGGGTAGGCCACCAGCGGCGCCAGCAGCAGGGCCACCAGCGCCAGCACCAGCAGGATGGTGTTGGTGCGTTGTGAGAAGAAATGCATGTTCAATCCTTGGGAAAGACAAGAGCTTGGGTGGAGACCCAGGGGGCAGGGCGGTGCGGGCGCATCAGTGCGCTCTGCCAAACAGGCCGTTGGGGCGCACGGCCAGCACGATGATCATCACGATGAAGATGACCACGCCGGCGCCTTCGGGGTAGATGACGCGGGTCAGGCCTTCGATGGCGCCCAGCGCAAAGCCGGTGATGATCGATCCCATGATCGAGCCCATGCCGCCGATGACGACCACGGCAAAGACGATGATCATCAGGTTCGAACCCATCAGCGGGCTGACCTGGTAGATGGGCGCGGCCATCACGCCGCTGAAGCCGGCCAGGCCCACGCCCAGCGCATAGGTCAGGGTCAGCATGCGCGGTACATTGATGCCGAAGGTGCGCACCAGCGGCGTGTTCTCGTTGGCGGCGCGCAGGTAGGCGCCCAGCTTGGTTTTTTCGATGAAGTACCAGGTCACCAGGCAGACGGCCAGGCCCGCCAGGATCACCCAGACGCGGTACATCGGCAAAAAGCTCAGGCCCACATCGATGCCGCCTTGCAGCGGGTTGGGGTAGGGCTGGCCGCTGACGCCAAACCACAGCCGGAAGGCGCCCTCCATCAGGATGGAGATGCCAAAGGTGAGCAGCAGCGCGTAGACATGGTCCACCGCATAGAGGTGGCGCAGCATGGTGCGCTCCAGCAGGATGCCGAAGGCCGCCACCACCAGCGGCGCCAGGATCAACGCCCACCAGTAGCTCAGCCCCAGGTAGTGCAGCAGGCCCCAGGCCACGAAGGCGCCCAGCATGTACTGCGCGCCGTGGGCAAAGTTCACCACATGCAGCAGGCCGAAGATGATCGACAGGCCCAGGCTCATCAGCGCGTAGAACGAGCCATTGATGAGGCCCACCACGAGCTGGCCGATCAGCGCGGCTGTCGGGATTCCGAAAAGAGTATCCATTGGTTTGTCTCCGCCTGTCACAGTCCCAGCAGCGCTTCGATCTCGTCGCGCCGCGTTTCCAGCTCGGCGCGGTGGAAGTGGCTGGCCACGCGCCCTTCCTCGATCACGTAGAAGCGGTCGGCCACCGATGCGGCAAAGCGGAAGTTCTGCTCCACCATCAGCACCGTGTAGCCGCGCGCGCGGATCATCTCCAGCGTCTGGCCGATCTTCTGCACGATGACCGGTGCTAGTCCTTCGGTGGCCTCATCGAGCAGCAGCAGGCGGGCGCCGGTGCGCAGAATGCGGGCAATGGCCAGCATTTGCTGCTCACCGCCCGACAGGCGGGTGCCCGGGCTCTTGCGGCGCGCTTGCAGGTTAGGGAAGACCTGGTAGATCTCCTCCACCGTCAGCCCGCCGGGGTGCAGCACGGGCGGCAGCATCAGGTTCTCTTCGGTGGTGAGGCTTGCAAAAATGCCGCGCTCTTCGGGGCAATAGGCCACACCCAGGTGGGCAATGGCCTCGGGCGGCAGGCCCTCGGTGGGCTTGCCCTGGATGCGGATCTGGCCTTCGCACTTTTTGAGCAGGCCCATGATGGCGCGCAAGGTCGTTGTTTTGCCGGCGCCGTTGCGCCCCAGCAGGCAGACGACCTCGCCTTCGCCCACATGCAGGTCGATGCCATCGAGCGCCAGGGTTTCGCCATACCAGGCGCGCAGGTTCTGCACCTGCAGCATCTGGCGCGGCGCGGTGGTGCTGTTGGCGTTTTGGTTGTTCTCAGGCATGGGCGGCCCCTCCGACATAGGCTTCAATGACCCTGGGGTCGCGCGATACCTCGTCATAGCTGCCTTCGGCCAGCACCTGGCCTGCCTGCAGCACGGTGACGGTTTCGCACAGATGCGATATCACCTTCATGTTGTGCTCCACCATCAGCACGGTGCGCCCCTGCGCCACTTTGCCGATCAGCTCCACCACCGGCCAGATGTCCTCATGGCCCAGGCCCGCCATGGGCTCGTCCAGCAGGATCATCTCGGGCTCCATCGCGATCGTGGTGACCAGCTCCAGCACGCGCTTGCGGCCATAGGGCAGGTCGCAGGCCTTGACATTTTTCCAGCGCGTCAGGCCCACGCTGTCCAGCAGGTCCATCGCACGCTCATCCAGCGCGCTCAGCACCTTGACCGAGCGCCAGAAGGTGAAGGTGCCGCCGGTCTTGCGCTGCAGCGCAATGCGCACGTTCTCCAGCACTGTCATGTGGCTGAAGACGGCCGCAATCTGGAACGAGCGCACGAGGCCCAGCGCCGACACGCTGGCCGGGTCGCTGCGCGAGATATCACGCCCGTTGAACAGCACCTGGCCCGAGCTGGGGCGCAAGAAGGTGGTCAGCAGGTTGAAGCAGGTCGTCTTGCCGGCGCCGTTAGGGCCGATCAGCGCATGCACCGAGTGGCGCTTGACTTTCAGGTTCACGTCCTTGACGGCATAGAAGCCGCTGAACTGGCGGCAGAGCTGGCGCGCCTCCAGGATGGGGGCATCGGCCTCGGGGGGAGCAGTCATCGCGGCGCCTCCGATCAGATGAAGGACTGGGTGGCGCCGCCGTCGACCAGCATCGATTCGCCGGTGACAAAGCGGCTGTCGTCCGACGCGAAAAAGCAGGCGGCGCGGGCAATGTCCTGCACCGTGCCCAGGCGCCCCATCGGCGTCTTGGCGATGCGCAGCCGCACTTTTTCTGCATCGACATTGATGCCCACGCCTTCGGTCGGGATGGAGCCGGGGCAGACCGAGTTGACGCGGATGCCGCGTGGCCCGAGCTCTGCCGCTGCTGCGCGCGACAGGCCCAGCGCCCCGGCCTTGACGCCGCAGTACACCATGCCCTGGGGCATGCCGATAAAAGCGGCCGCCGAGGCAATGTTGACGATGCTGCCGCCGTCGTCCATCGCTTCCGCCGCCGTCTGGATGCCCCAGACAATGGAGTTAAAGCCGGTGCCCACCATGCGCTGCAGCGCCTCGGGCGTGATGTCGGCAATCGGGCCGTAGCGCACCCAGATGGCGTTGTTGACCAGGATGTCAAAGCGGCCGTAGCGGTGCTTGAGATCAGCAATCGCGCTGCTGAAGCTGTCGCGGTCGGCCACATTGCCGCCATAGGCGTGGGCCTGGCCGCCCTGGGCCACGATGGCTGCGGCCACCTCGGCGGCCTTGTCCTCGGCGCGGTCCAGAATGCCGACGCTGCCGCCCTCATCCGCGATGGCCTGCACGATGGCGCGGCCGATACCCTGTGCGCCGCCGGTCACGAGCGCGACCTTGCCTGCAAAGCGTTGTGTCATGGTGTTTGTCTCCTGGTCAAAATAAAAATAGGTTCTGCCACGTCTCAGCGTGGGCTGTTGGTATCGTCAAAACGCGCTTCTTCCAGCCCTGTTGCGGCCAGGCCGTCGATGACAAAGACGGCCCCCGCATCCGGGTGGCTGGAGCGCAGCAGGTTGCCGCTGTTGCTGATCGAGGTGAGGTAGATGGTTTGCAGCGCCGGGCCGCCAAAGGCCGGGCAGGTGACGTAGGCATCGGCGGGAAAATCCACCGTGCCGGCCAGCTCGCCACCGGGCGTAAAGCGGGCCAACTGGCCGTTGAGCACCATGGCCACCCAGAGATAGCCCTGGGCATCGACGGTGGCGCCATCGGGCGCGAGGCCCAGCGCGCCAGTGTCGATAAAGGCCTCACGCGCACCGCAGGCGCCGGTGGCCGGGTCATAGGCATAGCGCCAGATCTGGCGCGCCGGGCTGTCGGCAAAGTACAGCCAGCGGCCGTTGGGGCTAAAGCAGGTGGCGTTCGCAACCTGAAAACCCTGGTCCAGCTCGCGCAGGCGGCCATCGCCGCTCAGCTGGTAGAGCTTGCCGGTGGGGGACTGCGGCGTCATGCTCATCGAGCCGACCACAAAGCGGCCGCCCCGGTCGCAGCGCCCATCGTTCAGCCGCATGCGCTCGCCGCTGTGCTGCACCTGCACGCCCATCGGCGTGATCTGGCCGCTGTCCGGGTCCAGAAAATGGAAGTCATCCTCCAGCGCGAGCAGCAGGCGCCCGCTGCGGCACAGCGCGATGGAGCCGATATGGGCATGCAGCGCCCACTGCTGCTGCCGGCCGTCTGCCGGCCAGTAGCGGTGTACCCACTGGGCGCGGCCATCAATCCAGTACAGCGATTGCGTGGCCACATCCCACAGCGGGCATTCGCCCAGCAGATCGCGCTGGGGCAGCAATGGATGGATGCGCGCGGCCGCTGCCTGCGCGGTGAGGGCGTTCATGTCTTGTCTCCTGGTGCGGGCAGCCAAGGGGCCTGGCTGCTGCGGCTGCGCCGGCCTTTTCTGGTGGGGCCGTGCGCGTACCGGGCGGGTGTTTCAGTTGGCGGCGGATGCCTTAGAGGTGGCCGCCGGCAGCTGGTAGCCTTTGAACTGCTCGCGCAGCCGGGTCTTGAGCAGCTTGCCGGTGGCGGTGTGGGGCAGCTCGTCGACAAACTCCACCGCATCGGGCAGCCACCAGCGCGCCAGCCGGTCCTTCATAAAGTCCAGCACCTCCTGGCCGCTCACATCGGTGCCGGGCTTGCGCACGATGACCAGCAGCGGGCGCTCTTGCCAGCGCTCGTGGTGCACGCCGATGACGGCGGCTTCCTTGACAGCGGGGTGGGCCAGCGCCAGGTTCTCGATGTCGATCGAGGAGATCCATTCGCCGCCGGACTTGATGACATCCTTGGCGCGGTCGGTGATCTGCACAAAGCCCTCGTCATCGATACGGGCCACATCGCCGGTGCTGAACCAGCCTTGCGCATCCAGCGCCGAGCCGGCCTCTTGCCCGTAATAGGCGGAGATGACCCAGGGCCCGCGCACGCGCAGCTCGCCAGGGGCCGGATCGCCGGGCGGCAGCTGCTGGCCCTCGTCATTGAAGATGGCCACATCCACGCCATACATGGGCCGGCCCTGGCGGGCACGCACATCGATGCGCGCGTCGCGGGCCAGCGCTTCATGCTGGGGCAGCAGGGTGCTGACGGTGGCCACCGGGCTGGTCTCGGTCATGCCCCAGGCCTGGTTGGCGGTCACGCCCAGCAGGCTGTCGAACTGGTCAATCATCGCGCGGGGCGCGGCAGAGCCGCCCATCATGATGCGTTCAAGCTTCAAGGCCTCCTTGTCGCCGGCGGGCAGGCTCTCCACATATTGCAAAAAGCCCATCCAGACCGTGGGAACGCCCAGCGAGAAAGTGCAGCCCTCGTCGCGCATCAGCTGGTAGAGCGCCTTGCCGCTCAGGTCCGGCCCGGGCAGCACCAGCTTGGCGCCGCACATGGCGCTGGCATAGGGCAGGCCCCAGGCGTTGACATGGAACATCGGCACGGTGAGCAGCACGCAATCGCGGGCACGCAGCGCCAGGCCATCGGCCGCGCAGACCACCCAGGAATGCAGCACGGTAGAGCGGTGGCTGTAGAGCACGCCCTTGGGGTTGCCCGTGGTGCCCGAGGTGTAGCACAGTGATGAGGCGCTGTCTTCGGCCAGCTCGGGCCAGTCAAAGTCGCCCGCGTCCTCAGCCACCAGGTCCTCGTAGCACAGCAGTGGGGCGGGCAGGTCCATGGCGGGCATCTGGTCGGGCTTGCACAGCGCCACAAAGGCCTTCACCGTTTTGAGGCTGGGCGCCAGATCGGCCACCAGGCCGGCAAAGCTCAGGTCAAAGAACACATAATCATCGGCCGCATGGTTGATGATGTAGCGGATCTGGTCGGCAAACAGGCGCGGGTTGACGGTGTGCAGCACCGCGCCGGCGCCCGATACGGCGTAGTACAGCTCCAGATGGCGGTGCGTGTTCCAGGCCAGCGTAGCCATGCGTGCACCGCTGGCCATGCCCTGGCGCAGCAGGGCCGCAGCCAGGCGCCGCGAGCGCTGGGACACGGTCAGCCAGTTCGAGCGCGTGAGCTCGCCGTCCGGCGTGCGGGAGACGACTTCCACCTGGGGATGAAAGCGTGCTGCATGTTCCAGCAAGCCGGAAATCCGCAGCGCGCGCTGCTGCATTAGCCCTTGCATGTTGCTCCTTGTTTTGTTTTATATACCTGTCGGCAGGTAAAAAGTTTAGCAGCCGCAGCAGCGCTGCAAGCTCGGGATTACCCTGGACTTGTCCCCTCCAAAACGCTTGCGGGGAAACCCTGTTGTTTACCGGTCGGCAAGTAGGCATGATGCAGCGAGAACAAGGCGGAGGCGGCCTGCCATCCCCTATCGAGCCGGTGCCCCGCTGCGGTGTGGCGGGGCGGCCGGCACCAGCCAGCAGGAGACAAAGAGCAATGGACAATCACACAATCCACCAGGTGGATGCGGTCATCGTGGGCGCCGGTTTTGGCGGTCTGTGCGCAGTGCACAAGTTCCGGGAGATGGGGCTGAAGATCCAGGCCTTCGAGGCCGGCGGCGATGTGGGCGGCGTCTGGTACTGGAACCGCTACCCCGGCGCGCGGGTGGACCTGCCCAGCATCGACTACAGCTTCTCCTTCTCGCCCGAGATCGAGCAGGAATGGACCTGGTCGGAGCAGTTTGCGGCGCAGCCCGAGCTGATGCGCTACTTCAACTTTGTCGCCGAGCGGCTGGACCTGCGCAAGCACTACCAGTTCAACACCCGCGTGGAGAGCGCCCGCTGGGACGAGGCACGCCAGCTGTGGGTAGTGCGCACCAACCGGGGCGAGTGCTATGAGGCGCGCTACTGCATCATGGCGACCGGGCCGCTGTCGGTACCCAAGGAGCCCGA
This sequence comes from Comamonas sp. MYb21, assembly GCF_037479395.1. Lineage (NCBI taxonomy): Bacteria > Pseudomonadati > Pseudomonadota > Betaproteobacteria > Burkholderiales > Comamonadaceae > Comamonas > Comamonas sp. MYb21. The sequence goes on from NZ_JBBGZC010000013.1 coordinate 156,504, forward strand.
GATTGAAGGCATCGACCGCTTTGGCGGGCAGATCCTGCGCGCGGCGCGCTGGCCGCATGAGCCGGTGGATTTCAGCGGCAAGCGCGTGGGCGTGATCGGCACCGGATCGACCGGCATCCAGATCGTGCAGGAAGTGGGCAAGCAGGCCTGCGAGCTGTTTGTCTTTCAGCGCACGCCGAGCTTTACGATGCCAATGCGCAATGTGCCGCTGGAGCCTCAGTACGTCGCTGAGGTCAAGCGCCACTATGCCGGCATCCGCGAGCTGGCGCGCAACAGCAATGTTGGTGGCGTGCGGCCGCAGTCCAGCCGCCCCTTCTTCAGCGTGACGCCGGCGCAGCGCCAGGCGCTGCTGGAAGATGCCTGGCTGCAAGGCGGCCTGGCGATGCTGGGCACCTTTGCCGACCTGATGCAGAACGAGCAGGCCAATGAGGAAGTGGCCGAGTTTGTGCGTGGCAAGATTGGCGAAGCGGTAGACGACCCGGCCACCGCCGAGGCGCTGAAGCCGCGCGGCTACCCCATCTTTGCCCGTCGCCCCTGCCTCGATACCGGCTACTACGAAACCTACAACCAGCCCCATGTGCATCTGCGCGACTGCATCAGCGACCCGATCGTGTCCATCACCGAGAAGGGCGTGCGCACGCAGTCGGGCGAGGTGGAGCTGGATGTGCTGATCTTTGCCACCGGCTACGACGGCCTGACCGGCGCGCTGCTGGCGTTTGAGGTGGAAGGGCGCGATGGCCTGACGGTGCAGCAGAAGTGGAAGGAGGGCGCTACCTCGTGCCTTGGCATCATGATGCATGGCTTCCCCAACCTGTTCATGACCACCGGGCCCAATGGCCCCTCGGCCCTGGCCAATGTGGTGCGCACCAGCGAGAACGATGTGGACTGGACGGCCGCTGCCATCCGCCACATGCAGGCCCAGGGCTTCAGCAGCATCGAGCCCAGCGCGCAAGAGGAGCAGGCCTGGATGGACCTTGTCCATTCGCTGGCGCCGCGCACCTTGCTGTCCAAGGCCAAGACCTGGTATGTGGGCGCCAATGTGCAGGGCAAGGCCCCGGGCCTGACCATGTTTACCGGCGGCTTCCAGAAGTACCGCGAACACTGCTTGGCTGCCATCCAGAAGGGCTTTAGCGGCTACCACTTTGCGCAGAAGCGCGAACGCGAGCGCGCGGCAGACGCCAGCGCAACAGTGGAAAACGCCGCGCACTGATAACCTGGGTCTCCAAGCCCCCTGGGTGTTTGAACGGCCTGTCTGCTGGCCGATCCGCACTGGGGGCTGTGCCTGCCTGCGCCCTGCAGCGGGGCATTTTTATCTTCCACCAAGAGCTGCCAGCCATGAGCAACGTCACCTTTCACAGCGCAGACGGGATAGGCCGTATCTGCATCTCCCACCCGCCATTGAACCTGTTCTCGCACAGCCTGCTGACAGGGCTGAGCGCGGCGCTGGCGCAGTTTGAGGCCGATGCCTCGCTGCCGCTGCTGCTGATCTATGGCGAAGGCCAGTCCTTTGTCGCGGGCGCGGACATCGCCGAGTTCAACAACCCGGCCTTTTCTGCCGAGGCCATCAATGCGCTGCTGAACCGCATTGAGGCGCAGACGCGCCCCGTGGTGGTGGCCCTGCATGGCACGGTATTTGGCGCTGGCATGGAGCTGGCCCTGGCCTGCCACTACCGCGTGGCACAAAAGGGAAGCAAGCTGGGCCTGCCCGAGGTAAAGCTGGGCATTCTGCCCGGTGCAGGTGGCACCCAGCGCCTGCCGCGCCTGGTGGGCGCAAGCTTGGCGCTGGACATGATGCTGAGCGGCCGCCCGGTGCCCGCGCCAGAGGCGCTGGCCAGCGGCATCGTTGATGCGGTGGAAGAGGGCGAACCGCTGGCGTTTGGCCTGGCCTTTGGCCGCCAACTGCTGGCCAGCGGCGGCCAGCCGCGCCGCTTGAGCGCGCAAAGCGCCCCTGCCGGTGACTACAGCCAGGCCATTGCCACGGCGCTGGAGGCTGCGCGCAAAAGCCCGCAGTACCCCGCCAAGGAGGCGATCGTGCACTGCGTGGAGCAGGCGCTGACGGCTGACTTTGCCAGCGGCGCCCGCGCCGAGGCCGAGGCTTTCAACCGCTTGCTGCCATCGGCGCAATCGCGCGCACTGCGCCATCTGTTTTTTGCACAGCGCCGCAGCCGGCAGATTCCGGGTCTGGAGCGGCAAGTGCCAGCCGGCAAGATCGAGCAGGTCGGCATTCTGGGGGCCGGCACCATGGGCAGCGGCATTGCCATGTGCTTTTTGAATGCCGGCATCCGCACTGTGCTGGTGGATGCCGCAGCTGCCGGCCTGGAGCGCGGGCTGCAGCTGATCCGATCGACCTACGAGGCTCAGGTGGCCAAGGGCCGCATGGGTGCCGAGCAGGCCAGCGCGCGCCTGGCCTTGCTGACCACCTCACTGGACGACCAGGCACTCGCGCCCTGCGACCTGGTGATCGAAGCGGTGTATGAAGACATGGCCCTCAAGCTGCAGGTCTGCCGCCGCTTGGGCGAGGTCTGCAAACCCGGCGCCATCATCGCCAGCAACACCTCGACCTTGGATGTGGATGCGCTGGCCCAGGCCACCGGGCGGCCTGCCGATGTGGTGGGCATGCATTTCTTCAGCCCGGCCAACATCATGCGCTTGCTGGAGGTGGTGCGCGGCGCTGATACCGCCCCGCAGGTGCTCAAGACCGTCATCGACCTGGCCGGCAAGATCGGCAAGACACCTGTGGTCTCGGGTGTCTGCTTTGGCTTTATCGGCAACCGCATGGCCGAGGTCTACCTGCGCGAGGCCGAGTTCTTGCTGATGGAGGGCGCAAGCCCCGCTCAGATCGACGAGGCCGTGCAGGCGCTGGGCCTGGCCATGGGCCCTTGCCGCATGCTGGACATGGCCGGGCTCGATGTGGGCGCCAAGACCGTTATCGAATGCGACAAGGCCGGCGGCCTGCCGCCCGATGCCAGCTACCGCGCGGTGGTGCGCAAGATGTTTGCACTGGGCCGCTTTGGCCAAAAAACGGGGCTGGGCTACTACCGCTACGAGGGCCGCCAGGCGCTGCCCGACCCCGAGGCCGGCCGCATTGCGGCCGAGCTGGCGCAGGCGCATGGCATTGCCCAGCGCAGCGAAATTGCGGCGCAAGAGATTGTCGAGCGCCTGCTCTACAGCATGGTCAACGAGGGCTGCAAGATTCTGGACGAGGGCATTGCCTACCGCGCCAGTGATATCGATGTGGTCTGGGCGGCCGGCTATGGCTTTCCGGATTTTCGGGGTGGGCCCATGTTCATGGCCGAGGAGATTGGCCTGGCGCAGATCGCAGCGCGGCTGGAGCACTATGCCGCCAGCCGGGGCAACCGCTATGGCTACTGGACGGTATCGCCGCTGCTGCAGCGGCTGGCTGCGCAGCGCCAGGGCTTTGACAGCCTGCAAGCCGCCTGAGGGCCTGAAGGCCAGAACTCATCAACATTGAAGAGCACCGCCATGAAAGACGCCGCCATTGTTTCCACCTCCCGCACGGGCATTGGCCGGGCCTACAAGGGCTCGCTCAACCACACGCGCTCGCCCCAGATGATGGGCCACGCCATCGAGCATGCGGTGGCGCGCGCGGGAGTGGACCCGGCAGAGGTGGATGATGTCGTGGTCGGCTGCGTGCTGACGGCGGGCACGGCCGGCATGAACCTGGCACGCAACGCCTTGCTGGCCGCAGGCCTGCCGATGAGTGTGGCCGGGCAGACGATAGACCGGCAATGTGCCTCCGGCCTGATGGCGATTGCCACGGCGGCCAAGCAGGTGCTGGTCGATGGCATGCAGGTCGTGGTGGCGGGCGGCTGCGACAACATCACGGCCGTGCAAACGCCCTATATGGAATGGGCCAGCCGCGAGCGCGACCCGGCCGTCACAGCGCATGCCGCCCATGCCTATATGCCGATGCTGCAAACGGCCGAGCATGTGGCGCGCAAGTACCGTATCAGCCGCGAGGCGCAGGATGCCTATGCGCTGGAGTCGCAGCTGCGCACCGCACGCGCCCAGGCCGCTGGCCTGTTTGACCGCGAGATCGTGCCTTTCAGCACCCAGATGGCGGTGACCGACAAGCTTACAAAGGAAGTCAGCCTGCAGGACGTGACCCTGGCCCGCGACGAAGGCAACCGCCCCGACACCAGCCTGGAAGGGCTGGCCGCGCTCAAGCCGGTGATCGACGGCGGCGTCATCACCGCCGGCAATGCCAGCCAGCTGTCCGACGGCGCCTCGGCCTGCGTGGTCATGGATTCGGTACTGGCCGAGCGCCGGGGCCTGGAGGTGCTTGGCATTTACCGGGGCATGGCAGTGGCTGGCTGCGCGCCCGAGGAGATGGGCATCGGCCCCCTCTATGCGATCCCCAAACTGCTGGCCCAGCATGGCCTGCGTGTGCAGGACATTGGCCTGTGGGAGCTGAACGAGGCCTTTGCCTGCCAGGCGCTGTACTGCCGCGACCAGCTGGGCATCGATCCAGCCTGCTTCAATGTCAACGGCGGCGGCATCTCCATCGGCCACCCCTATGGCATGACCGGCGCCCGAATCGCCAGCCATGCCTTGCTGGAAGGCCAGCGACGCGGTGTGCGCTATGTGGTGGCCACCATGTGCGTGGGTGGCGGCATGGGAGCGGCAGCCTTATTTGAGGTCGCGTAAGATGCAACTCGACTACGCCAGCATCCGCCAGACCCTGGATTTTTTGCTCTACGACTGGCTGGAGGTAGAGGCACTCAGCCGCCATGCGCGCTATGCCGGCCATGACCGCCAGACCTATGGCGCCGTGCTGGACATGTGCGAGCGCCTGGCCGCCGACAAGTTCGAGCCCTTCAACCGCTTGGTCGATCAGCAGGAGCCGCATTTTGACGGCCAGCAGCTGATCTGCCCGATTGCACACCGGCGGCCTGCGCCGCCTATGCCGAATCGGGCATGCTGGCGGCATCGCACGACTACGAGGTAGGGGGGATGCAGCTGCCCTGCGTGGTGGACATGGCGGCCAACAGCATGGTCTCGGCGGCCAGCATTGCGCTCAAGGCCTATTCAATGCTGACAGCGGCCAATGCCGGCCTGCTGATGGCGCACGGCACGCCGGCACAGCAAAAGGCCTTTGCGCTGCCGCAGCTGCAAGGCCGCTTTTTTGGCACGATGAACCTCAGCGAGCCGCAGGCCGGCTCCAGCCTGTCGGACATCACCACGCGTGCCGTGCCCGATGGTGCCGACCATGCCGATGACACGCTGGGCCCGCGCTACCGGCTGACGGGCCGCAAGATGTGGATCTCCGGCGGTGAGCATGCGATGGGCGAGAACATCGTCCACCTGGTGCTGGCCAAGGTGCCCGACGACAACGGCCAGCTGCCCGCTGGCGTGGGCGGCATCTCGCTGTTCATCGTGCCCAAGGTCCTGGTCGATACCGATGGCCAGGTGACCGGCGAGCGCAACGACATTGCGCTGGCCGGGCTGAACCACAAGCTGGGCTACCGGGGCACCGTCAACACCTTGCTGCACTATGGCGAGCAGGGCGGGGCCGTTGGCTACCGCGTGGGCGCGCTGGGCGCGGGCCTGCAGTGCATGTTCCACATGATGAACGAGGCCCGCATCCAGGTGGGGCTGGGCGCCACCATGCTGGGCTACGCCGGCTACCTGCAATCGCGCGACTATGCCCGCCAGCGCCCCCAGGGCCGCCCGGTCGCTGCCGGCCAGAAGGTGGTGAAGAATGCGCAGCAGCCCCAGGTGCCGATTGCCGAGCATGCCGATGTCAAACGCATGCTGCTGGCGCAAAAAAGCTATGCCGAAGGCGCACTGGCGCTGCAGCTGTACTGCGCCAAGCTGGTTGATACCCAGCGCGCCGGTGCGCCGCAGCAGGCCGATGCCGCGCAGCTGCTGCTGCAGGTGCTCACCCCCATCGCCAAAAGCTGGCCCAGCCAGTGGTGCCAGGAGGGCAACAGCCTCGCCATCCAGGTGCTGGGCGGCTATGGCTATACGCGCGACTATGCGGTGGAGCAGCACTGGCGCGACAACCGGCTCAACATGATCCACGAAGGCACGCACGGCATCCAGGCCCTCGACCTGCTGGGCCGCAAGCTGCGCATGGATGGCGGAGCCGCCTGGGCCTTGCTGCAGGCCGAGATCGCACAAACCGTCGCCGCTGCCAGAACGGTCCCCGCATGCGCCCCCTGCGCCGATCGCTTAGATGCGGCCACCCAAGCCCTGCAAGCGGCCACCGACGCAGCCTGGGCCAGCGGCAACGCCCAACTGGCCCTTGCCAACGCCACCGCCTACATGACCGCCTTCGGCCATGCCACGCTGGCTTGGTTGTGGCTGGATATTGCCGTCAAAGCGCGTGAGGGTATGGCGGCTGCCGATGCAGGGCAGCAGGCCTTTTTGCAGGGCAAGCTCGATTCCGCGCGCTACTTTTACGCGTATGAGCTGCCGCTGGTGCAGGCCTGGCTGGCTCCGGTGATGGCGGGGGAGGGGTTGTTTTTGGAGGTTGGAGCCGCTAGCCTTTGACGAAGGTTTGAGGCTGTGTAGTGCGGGTCTTGGCGATGAATAGCCAGGAACCGTGGTCCGCGTATGGTGTGGGCCCTTCAGCAAATAGCCTTGCTACCTGCAGATGAAGGGATGCGCTGAATTTCTATGCGACTGCAGGCACTGAATCGGTCAGCTTTTTCTGTGGACCCGCAAAGCGCGAGGGGTTTCCGCCGAACTGCGCGGTAGCTCGTTGCGTAGCATCCATCAAAGCAAGAAGCGCATGATGGGTGGCGGAAGGCTGCCCCAGCCTGGATACAGGTCCTGAAATCGTTAATGCACCCAGCAGCTCCCCAAGCGCACCAAACACTGGCACCGAGACAGCTGCGGACTCTGGATCGCGTTCCCCGGAGGACTTGGCCCAAAGCTGGTTCCGGACTGGGTCAAGATCCTGCCCGCCATCCGAAAACGCAAGCAGCACTTTGCCTGACGCGCCTTGGTGAATGTCAAACTCCTCTCCAATCCGGATGGAGACGCGCACCGCTCTCGAAGGCTCTACGCGGCTAAGCACAAGTCGCTTGGCTCCGGCACGCACATAGAACGATGCGGTCTCGCCAAGGGCGGCACTCAGCTCTTCAAGAAGCGGCGCGATGATGGAGTCGATACGAAAATTGCGTTGGTAGATGGCTGCCAAGCGCATCGGGGCGGGGCCGATGGCGTACTGTCCATCGTCACATTTCCTGATGAAACGCCCACTTTCGAGGGCTGTGAGCAGACGTAGAACCGTGCTTTTGTACAAGCCGGTGCGCTTTGAAAGCTCGGTGAGCGTCAATCGGTCGTCTTCAGGGCTGAATGCATCAAGAAGCGCGAACGCTCGGTCCAGTACTCCCACCCCACTCGATGTCTCAGAAGTTTGTTGCGTCATCACATTGCCTAGATTTCAGCTGTTCTGCTGAGTAGAACACACATCCAACAGGCAAATTTCCTAGGGTAAGCCCGGATACAGATAAGGCATTTTCAGGACTAAAGTTCTATCCTATAGAACTTAGTTCTATCAGATAGAACATGTGCAAACGTCGTAAGACGATAAAAAGGTGGTGGAGACAGTGACGTTGCTTGCGCTCGGTTACGGAATGGTCGTTTGTTTCATGGTCCTCATCATGACCAAGCGGATGTCTGCTTTGGTGGCTCTGGCCTTGGTTCCGATTGTTTTTGGATTGGTGGTGGCATCACCGGACGCCATCGGAAAAATGATGATTGATGGGGTCACCAAGCTTGCCCCAACGGGGGTGATGCTCACATTCGGCATCCTCTACTTCAGCGTCATGTCCGATGCGGGGCTGTTTGACCCCTTGGTCAGACGTGTGGTTCGTTTTGTCAAAGGCGATCCCCTGAAGCTTCTTGTCGGCACTGCCGTCATGGGCACCGCGGTAGCGCTGGATGGCGATGGAGCGACGACCTATGTCATTTGTGCAGCCGCACTACTGCCCATCTACCGAAGACTCGGCGTGAAGCTGCAATACATGGCAACCGTGTTGCTGATGTCCATCGGCATCATGAACATCGTTCCCTGGGGCGGACCGACTGCGCGTGCTGCAGCAGCGATGCATATCGATGTGTCCGAGGTTTTCATCCCTTTGATACCTGCCATGCTGGTGGGATTTGCTTATCAGGTTGGGGTTGCTGCGCTGTTTGGTTTGCGTGAGCGCCGGCGGCTGGGCGTGCTGAGTGACCCGCAAGAGCTACCAAATCCCGGCAATGAGGCTGGCGAGCAGCCCCAGTGGCGCAGGCCACGCATGATGCTTCCCAATCTGCTGCTGACCATTGCGCTGATGTTCTGCCTGGTCAAGGGTGTGCTTCCGCTGCCTGTGTTGTTTCTCATCGCCACGGCTCTGGCGCTGATGCTCAACTACCCACAGTTGAAAGATCAGCAGGAAAGACTGGCCGCCCACTCATCCAATGTTCTGGCCGTTGTCTCGCTCATTTTTGCAGCCGGCATCTTTACAGGCATCTTGACGGGCACCGGCATGCTCAAGGCCATGTCGGACGGGCTGCTTGACATCATTCCGACCTGGCTTGGGCCTTACATGGCGCCGGTCACTGCACTGCTGAGTGCGCCTGCAACCTACGCACTCACTAACGACGCCTTCTACTTTGGTGTGCTCCCTCTGCTGGCAAATACGGCCAGTGCCTATGGTATTACCCCTGCGGAGATGGCTCGGGCATCGTTGTTGGGCCAGCCCATTCATCTGCTGAGCCCGCTAGTGGCATCGACCTACCTGTTGGTGGCATTGCTTGACCTGAACTATGGCGACAACCAGAAAGCCTCGCTCCTCTGGGTCTTCGGTTTGGTCATCGCCATGGTGACGGGGGCTTTGCTGCTCGGCGTCATCCCATTGGTGTCCACCGCACCCTGAAAGGGAATGCCATGAGTGGAAACTATCTCAGCATTCGCGAGCACTGGTTGGCGTTGAACCCGGAAGAAGCTCTGGAACCGGCGCTCCCCATCATTGATGCGCATCACCATTTCTACGACAGGCCGGGCTGGACCTATCTCGAACCGCAATTTCGTGCAGATGCAAGTAGCGGACATTTCATCCAGGCAACCGTCTACATGCAGGCGCTCACCCACTATCGCAACGGCGGGGCTGAACACCTGAAGCCGGTTGGTGAAACGGAGTATGTGGCGGCAGTCACGGAAGCAAGTGGCGCAGTGCCGAAGGTCGCATCGGGCATCGTGGCATATGCAGACCTGCGACGCGGGAAAAAGGTACGGGAAGTGCTTGAAGCCCATGCGGTCGCAGGCCGAGGTCGCTTTCGCGGCATCCGCCATCTGGTGACCTGGGACGCCGACGCTTCGCTCACCAACCCTTTGACTGTGGCTCCTCCGGGAATGCTCGCCGACAAGTCCTATCGAGCTGGATTACAAGAGCTTGAGCGCGGTGGATTGTCCTACGACGCCTGGCTGCTTTGGCCGCAGTTGTCAGAGCTCGTTGCGGTGGCTGATGCCCTTCCTGACCTGCCCATCATTCTTAACCATTGCGGCGGAATTGCGCGGATTGGCGCTTACGCACATAGGCAGGATGAGGTCTTCACATCATGGTCCCGGGCCGTGCGCATTCTGGCGCAGCGCCCCAACGTGTGCGTCAAGTTGGGTGGGCTGGGCATGCGGATGAATGGGTTTGACTTTGACAAGGGAATCCTCCCGCCAACCTCATTGCAACTCGCCGAAGTTTGGCGTCCCTGGATGCTTGCATGCATCGATGCATTCGGCCCCGAGCGCTGCATGTTCGAGAGCAATTTCCCCGTAGACAAAGGCTCCTACAGCTACAGCAATGGCTGGAATGCCTTCAAGCGCTTGACGCGAGATTTCTCCGCGCAAGAGCGCAACGAACTGTTCCATGGGACGGCAGCCCGTGTGTACAGACTTACCTGACAGACCCTTTCAACAATGACCACTCAGGAGACAACATGCCAAACTTCTCACGCCTTCTTGGAATCGCCACGTTCCTCTTTGCATCTGCTGCAGCATTTGCGCAATCCGGGTCCTACCCGACCCAATCCATCAAGGTAGTCGTACCTTTTCCACCAGGCGGCGGCACCGATGCCGTCACGCGCATGGTGCTGGAAAAAATTCGGATTTCGACGGGGTGGACACTCGTGGTGGAGAACAAACCTGGAGCCGGAGGAAACATCGGGCTGGATGCCGTTGCAAAGGCCAATCCAGATGGATACACCATTGGCATGGGGCAAACCGCGAACCTGACCATCAATCAGCATCTTTACGCCAAGATGCCTTACGACGTCTCCAAGGCATTCGTACCTGTGGCAACGGTAGCCGGCCAGCCCGTCGTGCTCGTGGTCAATGCCGCCTCACCCTACAAGACATTGGCTGATCTGGTTGCCGCGGCCAAATCCAAACCAGACTCTCTGACGATGGCGTCTGCCGGTAACGGTACGGTCGGGCATTTGACCGGAGAAGTCTTCACACGACAGGCGGGCATCCAGAGCAGCCATATTCCTTACAAGGGAGCAGGACCCGCAGCGACTGACCTTTTGGGCGGTCAAGTGGACTACTACTTTGCGACCCCTCAGACCGTCATGACGTTTATCAAGTCAGGCAAACTGCGCGCGCTCGCAGTGAGCTCGTCCAAACGGCTCCCCATCCTTCCGGAAGTACCCACGGTTGCCGAAGCAGGTTACCAGGGATTCGAAACGAATGACTGGAAGATGCTTGTTGCACCAACAGGTACACCTCCACAGATTCTTGCGAAGTGGCAAGCTGAAGTCGCCAAAGCGCTTGCTCGCCCAGACACCCAGGAAACGCTTCAGTTTGAGGGCAGCGCACCCCTGACAGCAACACCTCAAGAGGCCTCCACACTGATCAAGAATGAGCAGCAGCGCTGGGGTGACGTCATTCGCAAAAGCGGCGTGAAGATTGGCTAGTAGCAGACCGAAAACCAAAGGAGACATCCATGAAATTCATTCGACTGCTGGCTTCTTCATCTGCCGCCGCACTGCTTGCCCTGACGGCCGCTTCCTCGTTCGCGCAGACGTACCCGTCCAAACCTATTACCGTCATCGTTCCTTACGCTGTTGGAGGAACCACGGACATCGTTGCGCGGCTTGTGGGCAACCAACTGGCCAATGGTCTCGGACAACCGCTGGTCATCGATAACCGAGTGGGGGGAGGTGGACTTATAGGCTGGAACGCTGCTGCTCGCTCTGCTCCCGATGGCTACACGCTCCTGACGACAGAGATGTCGTTCACCATTGCGCCGAGCATCCTACCCAAAATGCCCTTTGACGGGAAAAAGGGGTTCTCGCACATCATCACTGCAGCTGCAGCGCCCCATGTATTGGTGGTGAATCCCGGCGTGCCCGCTAACACGGTACAAGAATTCATCGCGCTGGCTAAATCCAAGCCAGGGGCGATGAACTACGGCTCAGGTGGCAATGGAACGAACACCCACTTAGGCGGAGAGCTGCTCAAAAGTGCTGCCGGCATCGAATTGATGCATGTACCGTACAAAGGCGCCGGTCAGGTGTTGACCGACCTGATGGCCGGACAGGTGCAAGCCTTGGTGACTTCTTTGCCGACTGCATTGCCACACATCAAGTCTGGCAAATTGCGCGCGCTCGTCGTGACCAGTGACGCCCGTTCACCACTGCTACCTGACGTTCCTTCTGCGCGAGAAGCCAACCTACCGACCTTCATCATGGACTTCTGGGTTGGTTTTGCAGCACCTGCAGGCACGCCCCAACCCGTCATTGAAAAGCTGAACACGGCTATTGCAGCAGCGTTGAATTCTCCTGAGGGAAAGCGCCGTCTTGCTGAACAAGGCCTAACACCAGTGGCCAACTCCCCCGCACAAGCAACTCAACAGGCAACTTCCGAGATGGAGCGTTGGGCTTCCATCGTGAAGGCTGCCGGAATCAAAGCTGAATAAGGAATCATCATGGCCATCAAACCCCTGCACGGCATCCGCGTGTTGGACCTTACCAATGTTCTTGCCGGACCCTTTGCATGCCACCAGCTTGCCCACATGGGCGCGGACGTCATCAAGGTAGAAGCTCGGCAGGGGGGCGACCTGGCACGCCAGCTCGGTGCAGACCAAGAGCTGAACAAAGTAAATATGGGCGTCTCTTTTCTTGCGCAAAATCCTGGCAAGCGCTCCATCACCCTTAATCTGAAACATCCGCAGGGCAAGGACGCATTGCGCAGACTAGTGCGCACTGCCGACGTGCTTGTGGAGAACTACCGACCTGGTGTGATGCAGCGCCTGGGCCTCGGTTACGAAGACTTGCTGAAGGAAAATCCCAAGCTCATCTACTGTGCGATTTCCGGCTTCGGTCAAAGCGGTCCGCTACGCGACCTTCCTGCATATGACCAAATCATTCAAGGCATGTCCGGTGTCATGAGCATCACAGGAGAAGCTGATACAGCGCCGTACCGTGTTGGTTATCCGGTAGCTGACACCATCGGCGGTATTACAGCGGCATTTGCTGTTGCCTCAGCCCTTGCAGACCGCCATCGCACTGCTGGTGTTTTCATTGATGTCTCTATGCTGGAGGCAGCTATGGCAACGATGGGCTGGGCGGTGTCCAATCACTTGATTGCAGGCAAAGAGCCTAAGCCTTTGGGAAATGACAACGTCACGGCGAGCCCATCCGGAACTTTCAAAACGGGTGATGGATTGCTGAATATTGCAGCCAACAAGCAAGAGCAGTTTGAAGCCGTTTGCGCAGTGCTCGGCCATACCGAGTGGATGACCGACGCGCGCTTTGCGGACCGCCATGGCCGCCTGCACAACCGCAGCGAGTTGAAGGCTTTGATGGAGGATGCACTGTCGACCAAATCAGCAAATGATTGGTGGAAACTGCTCAACGAAGTAGGCGTGCCTGCAGGGCCTGTCTACACAGTACCTCAAGTCCTTTCACACCCCCAGATTGCAGACCGCGGGATGGTGGGCACATTCAGCAATGTGCCCGGCGTCGGTCGTGACATCCGCGTTGTTCGGACAGGCTTCAAGCTCAATGGTGAGGCGCCAACGGTTGACACACCACCTCCGCAGCTGGGCGAACATACCTCGGCCATCCTGCATGAGCTGGGCTACACGGAATCAGAAATTCAATCGTTGGTGAAGGAGCAAGTGGTATGAGCATGCATGACCCCCGTGTAAGCGACTGGTGGAAGACATCCATCATTGATATGAGCCCTGGTGTCATCCGTTTCAGGGGCTACGCCATCCAGGATCTGATTGGTCGCATTAGCTTCCCCCAAATGATATGGCTGATGACTCGGGGTGAACTCCCTAGCGAAGCTGAGGCAAAACTACTGGACGCCGTCCTTATGGCTGGTGTGGACCACGGCCCTCAAGCGCCCAGCATAGCCATCGCCCGTATGGCGGCAACCTGTGGCGTTGGACTAAATAATGCCATGGCTTCTGCAGTCAACGTGCTTGGAGACGTGCATGGGGGCGCTGGCGAACAAGCCGTCGAGATGTACATGGATATTGCGGAGCGCCACAGTGCTGGAGCTTCGCTCGAAGAAGCCGTAAGCGCGGGCTTGGATGCAGCCATTGAACAGCGCGGCAAATTCATATCTGGATTTGGACACCGTTTTCACCCCATTGACCCAAGAGCCCCGCGTTTGCTCGAATTGGTAGACGAAGCAGCGCGTGCGGGCACCATCAGCGGCCGCTTTGCAGCGATTGGCCGCGCAGTTGAGGCTGAGTTGGCATCACGCAAAAATGGGCGCCGTATTCCCATGAACATTGACGGAGCCACCGCCGTCATCTATGCAGAGCTGGGTTTCCCCGCGCCACTTGCACGCGGACTGTTCTGCTTGTCTCGCTCTGTCGGAATTCTGTCTCACGCCTGGGAGCAAACCCAGCAGGGAGGCCGAAACAAGGGGCCCATTCCGCGCGAGTACCTATGCGCCTATGATGGCCCCGCGCCACGCGACCTCCCATAAGTCTTCTGGCCATTCGGAGGGGCGCTCTTGTATCCACCAAGAAGGCAGGGCGCCTTTCTCCATCAGGATTTTTGGCTTCATTGAAGACTTACTTGGATCTACAGCGACGGAGTTTGCCCTGCCGTCGGCCTCCTGGAGCAGGGAGTTAGGGGCGAAGGCATTTTGGTCATCGCGTAAGCACCCAAGGCCGACTGCTTGGAAACTGCCACCCAAGCCCTACAAGCCGCCACCGACGCCGCCTGGTCCAGCGGCAACGCCCAGCTGGCCCTTGCCAACGCCACCGCCTACATGACCGCCTTCGGCCATGTCACGCTGGCCTGGCTGTGGCTGGAAATTGCGCTCAAGGCGCATGCGGGCATGGCGGCAGCCGATGCGGGGCAGCAGGCCTTTTTGCAGGGCAAGCTCGATTGCGCGCGCTATTTTTACGCGTATGAGCTGCCGCTGGTGCAGGCCTGGCTGGCGCCGGTGATGGCGGGGGAGGCGCTGTTTGTGGAGCTGGGGGGGAGTGGGTTTTGAGCCCTGGGGAAAGGGCGGGGCAGGCTGCCGCAGGGCTTGCATCCGCGCTCAGCGCATGGTGCAGGTGCTGGCGGCGGGTAGGGCTCTATTGGTTGATGGGCCGCTCAAGCCTGCCAATAGCGCCTCTGCGGGCGGTGCCCTCATACCTTGGCGAGGAAGGCCGCCGCATCACCTGCTTCACACTTCCAGTCTGCGAAGACCCCCACCAGATCGCATTCCACGCAGTGGCAAGCGATGTAGTACCAGCGCACGTCATGGGTGCCCTGGTACACGGAGACGCCGGACACCAGCTCGAACACCTCGTTTTCGCACACGCAGGCGTGCCCCTCGGGGGTGGCCTCTTCCATGTAGTCGGCGCTGTCGCCCATCAGGTGCTCCTGCCCGCAGTCGGAGCAGGTGCGGATGGCCACGCCGGCTTCTTCGTCGGTCTGCAGCGCAAAAGTCCGGGAGCCGCACTCGCATTTGGACGAGGCAAACCGGGTGGCCTCATGGCCATTCGCAACGCTGTAGCTGCGCAGCTCGGCTTGGGTGTCGCCCGACGTCGTCCCGTACATGAACTCGCCCTTTTTCGTCAGTGCCATTGGTGTTGTTCCATTCTTCAAAGTGGGCTTCCCGGCATACCTGGTGCCAGGTTTGCCCCGATCATCTGGATTTTGCCTGAATTGGCCGATCCCAGACGGTTGCAATAACACCTACCGTGATCGCAAGCACTGGCCGGATGTGTCGCGGCGACAGGCGCGCTTTGCCGGCGTTTTTCAACACGGCCATGGCTTGGATGGCATCCTTCCTGAAGCTCTGCTGCCACTGCGCCGACCAGTCTCTTGGCCGTCCTTACTCTTCCCATCCGGCCAGGGCATTCACGATCTCTGCATCCAGCCAGGCATTGGCATAGCGTGGGTCCGTCGACGGATCTTTGGCCGCCGCAACAAACGCTGCGAAGGAGAATATGCGCTCTGTTGCCCTCGTGGCGCGAGACTCAAAGGTGTTTAAATCCAACTTGTCTTCCAATGCCTGCTATGGGGCGGCCTTGCGCTTCTGACAGCATGACAATTGCACCATTGCCACGTGGAGACTATTCAAGCGCATGCAGTACATCCCACCACCCGATGGACATCAGACAATGTGCGACGGATGGGTTCCCACACATCGGATTCACTAAAAGGAAACAACGCCAGTGGAGCAATCTCGCTTTGGGCCTATGCAGGCACGGACCCTCCCGGTGTTGCCGGAGGGCTGTGTGCAGCACCTGGCCGATCACTACAGCAGTGCCTGGCGCGGTACGGCTCAGCGCCTGGGATGCAAGGGACGCGCTGGATGTTATGCCGGACTGGCAGCCAGACCGTACGTCCATGCGTTGCCTGGCATCGCGCACAGGGGGTGTGGCCAGCGAGATGCGGTAGTGCGGCATTCCTTTGCGAAGCGATGGGCCTTTGGACGTTTGCCAAGGCAGTGAGCAGGTGATGGGCCGTCCAAATACTCCGAGCCGCCGGCGACCGTGGCTGCAGTCGATGGCAGCCCTCGCCATCGCGGCCTTGATCGGCTGGGGTTGCATGGTTGGCGCGACCGAAGTGGTGGAGAGCTTGCGCTCCGGGGTGCTGAACAACCGCAAAGGACCTGACATCCTTGCCGCCGAGCAGCCTGTCCTTTACTGGGCTTTGATCAGCTTCTACACGGCGGCAACGCTGAGCGCCGCCGGTTTGGCGCTTTTGGTGACGGCCATTGCAGTGCGCGATCTGATCCGTGCACAAGGCGCTGACCAATGAGTGCGTGGTCGACGCGCCAGGCGGCCTGCGTGGGTGTTGCCGAGGTGTAGAAGCTGCGCGCCCAGCGCCCAGCGTGCAGAGCAAACCCAGGTCAGCTTGCGGCGGCCTTCAGCGCAGTCTCTATCCAGCCATCAAAGGTCTTTTGGTTGGCCTTGATCCAGCTGTCCGTATGGCGCTCCACGTCCTGCTGGCGGTTCTCGCCGTCGTGCATCCGACGGTTTTGCTCGCTGATGTCCCCGATGGGCAGCGACATGATCTCAAACAGCTTGGCGGCGGCGGGGTTCTTTTCGACAAAGGTCTTGTTCGCCACGATGTATTCGTTGTTGACAGGGAAGCCGTAGTTCTTGCCGTTGGACAATTGGGTGTCCGTGCCCGCCTGTACACCAGGCATGGCCGAGAACGGCACTTCCAGCCAGACAACGTCCTTGCTCGAGCGCAGCACATTGCTCAACCAGTAGGGGGTCCAGGCGTAGAACAGCACCGGCTTGCCTTGCTGATAACGGGCCAGCGTGTCCGAGATCAGCGCAGGGTAGTTGCCCTGGGTGTAGTTCACCGTGCCTTGCAGCTTGAAGGCGGCGAGCTGGTGGTTCACCACGGCTTCGCCACCCCAACCGGCGCTGGGCCCGACCAGATCGGCCTTGCCGTCGCCGTTGGTATCGAAGAGCCGGGCCAGCTTGGGGTCAGATAGCTGGCTCAGGTGGGTGATCCCGTACTGGTCGGCTGTCTTCTTGTCGATCATGTAGCCCTGGGCGGCGCCGGCTGCATACACACCCTTGCGCGACAATTTGGCGTCGCCCCCTACGCTTTTGTAGAACTCCGAGTGGTGCGGATTCCAATGGTTGGCCATGAAGGTGGCGTCTCCGCGCGCAACGGCCAGATGCGCCAGCGGGTACTCGACCTCCTTGACGGGCTGCACGTCATAGCCAAGTTTGGTCAGCGCACGCGTGACCAGCAGGGTCTGGAAGGTTTCCTCGGCCAACGAACTTTGCAGGGGCAGCACCTTGACGCCCTTGCCGGGCAGATCGCCAGCGTGGCTGGACAGTCCAAGGGCCAGCAGGGCGCTAGCGAGCAGGGTGCGGGCAAAGTGTCGGGTGTTCATCATGCGGTGTATTTCCTATACAAGCGGGTGGAGAATGCGAGCTAGGCTCTTGGCGCCACGCAAGCGCCTGAGCCGAGCTCAGGAAGGTCTCTGGAGCCATGGCGGCAATGCAATGCGCTGCGCTGGGCGGTAGCCGCCCAAGCCAAGGCAGCCACGTTCCACAGCCGCAAGGCAGGCGCTAAAGACGGCGAGACAGACGGCGCAAGCAAGGCCTGCCGATCGTGGATCGGCGTCCAGCGGGAGGGACAAGGCTTTGGTTGACGACGCAGGGCGGTGGGGCAGCAGCACCCCACGCAAGAAAATAGGTACCGCGACGGGACGCAAGATGGTCCGCGAGTAGTACCGAAGCGCCAACATGCTCTGTTGGCTTTAAGAAGCTGATAAATATAACTCCCGAGTCTAAAGCAGTCAAGGCTTGCGCGGCGTTTATCCGGTGCGCTGCAGGGCTCGGATGGGCGGCGGGGGAGGGGCGCTGCCAGAGATGGGGAAAGCCATCTGCGATTGGAGTTCCGGGCCCCGGCGCAGGGTTCTCTCACCCCTCATCACTCTTTCGTGGCATGGCACTAAACTTCCGATCCATCACTCCTTGAATGTGCGACCGGCTCGCAGTCTCCTCCCATGCCACAGCTTGCTTCTGGAACCCCTATCGATACCTCAGCCGGCGCAGGCAACCAGGCCGCAGCGCGCGGCGATATCCGCACGCTGGCCGCATTGGCCGAAGCGGGCGACGACCTGTCGGCCCTGTGGAACATTCGCACGCCGCTGATCGAGGCCGTGATCGCCCAGCAGGCGGAGGCGGTCAGGTGGTTGCTGGCGCGTGGTGTTGCGCTCAACACCCCCGATGCCGTGATGGGCTGGACGGCCTTGGGCTGGGCTGCCAGCGGCAATGAGGCCGCACTGGTGCAGGCCTTGCTGGCCGCTGGCGCCGATACCGAGCACCAGGCCGACGAGCAAGGGCGCACGCCGCTGATGGCCGCCGCCCAGGCGGGTGGCGACGAGGCGGTGACCCTTTTGCTGGCCGCTGGCGCGCAGGTGGTTGCCCAGGATGGCGTGGGCGCCACCTCTGCCGACCTGGCGCGCCGCAACGGCTTCGAAGCCTTAGCCGCGCGGCTGGATGCCTTGCTGCCCCCCGCGCTGCAAGCGGCTGCGCCAGCGCCGCCCAGCGGCACCTTGCCCTGGCCCGACGAACCGCTGGCTGTGCTGCACTGGCCCGATGACTTCCCCGCGTTTCAGCAGCCCAACTGGCGGAGCCTGGCCAGCGGCGAGGACTCGTCGTTTGACAGCGCCTTTCACGCCGCACTGGCCAACCGACTGAGCCCCGCCTTTGCCAGCCCCACGGCGGCGCTACGCAGCTGGGTGCAGGCCATGAACCACTGGGAGCGCGCGGCGAGTCAGGCGATTGCTGCGGACGGGGGCGCCGAGGCGCATCAGGACATGGGCGTGATGTGGCAGCAGCTGGCGGGCGCGATGGCCCTGCGCCAGGCCTATGCCACGCCGCGCCCGCGCAAGTACCCGCGCATCTCCATCAGCGCCAAGCCCGATTTGCCGCTGCACCTGGACCTGCTGGCGCTGGAGTGGCCAAGCGCTGAACAATGCACCATCACCACCCAGCACCGCATGCTCCCCGTGGACGAGCCCGAGTCGACCGACACCCATGCGGGCGCGACCACGCGCGGGGAATTCTTCTCGAACCGCTGGCCCATCGTGGAGAGCCGCTTCACCTTGCTGCGCAAGGCCGGCCAGTGGCGCATCGACCGTTGGCAGCAGCGCTACCAGGGCAGCAGTACCTGGGACAGCCAGGTCCTGTGAGCCCGCGCAAGCTGGGTCACCGGCCGGGTTGACTTGATCGCATCCACGGGTAGGGCCTGCGATCTACTACAGGTACAAGCGTAGGCCGAGTTCTAACGGGGTGGGATTGTTTGCGGTCAGAGCCAGACACCGGGTCGCGCGGGCGAGTATGCGTCGGGGCCTGGTCCGAAGGTGCCTTATTGGGTTTGTTGGGATTTGCGTGAGTCCGTTGCAGTCATTGCAAGAATCCGTCCTCGCAGGTCTGCACTATACCCTTGACGCACCCTGCGTAGACTTGCGACCATCCAACGCTACCAGAGCTTTGGCGAGCCGGAGGAAGCCCATCCCCTGCTGATCAAGATCGCATCGAATCAGAAATTTACCGTACTCAGGCTACGCCGATGCGATTTCGACCACTTTCTTTGGCCTGGTACAGCCCAATGTCTGCGCGCTGTATCAATGCAATGGGTTTGAGGTCTTGCTCAGGCACCATGGTGGCAACTCCGATGGAGACCGTCACTGTGGCATCGGCTACCGGTGTAACATGTGCAATCGCTAGTGCCTGGACTGCGCGGCGCACACTATTGGCGAGCGAGCATGCGCCGTCTTGCGAGGTATTGGGCAGAATGATAGCGAACTCTTCACCCCCATATCGGGCGACCAGATCACCGGAGCGCGAGCAGGATTGTGCAAGGACCTGGGCCACGCTGCGTAAGGTCTCGTCGCCCATCACATGGCCGAAATTGTCGTTATAGGATTTGAAAAAATCGACATCGATCATCAGTAGTGAGAGTTCAATTCTCTCTCGCCGTGCGCGTTTCCATTCCAGGTCCAGGTGCTCATCGAAATGCCGCCGGTTTGACAAGCCAGTCAAGCCGTCGAGCTTCGTCATACGCTGCAGCGCAAGATTGCTCTCCAGGAGTTGCTGTTGGCTCAGGCGCAAGGCTTGGTTCGCCAGGTCGCGTTGCTTCATCGCCAGATACGCTCGGGAGTGGTATCGGAGACGTGCTATCAGTTCCACAGCATCTGGCAGTTTCACGAGATAGTCATTAGCCCCCACTGCAAATGCCTGGCTCTTGATCTTCGGGTCTTCCCTGGATGACAGAACGATGATGGGCAGGTCGCGTAATTTCTGATTGTTGCGATATTGGCTCACCAAGTCCAGACCATCAACACCGGGCATCACCAGGTCTTGCAGGATGACGGTCGGCTGGATGTGTTCAGTCATTTCCATGGCTTTTTTCGGGTCTCCGCAGTAGTGGAAAGACACGCCGATCTCATGGCTCAGCATGCGCCGTACGGCCTCGCCGATGATCGCTTGGTCATCTACTAGTAAAACTTTGACTTCAAGCTCGCCAGGCTCCCCGGCAGAGGTGTTTTCATCCAGAGTTGGAATAGGAGTCATGAATTTCTCTTTACCGCCATCCAGCGGCATAGTTCGGCCAAGCGGTTGGCGATGCGGTCCAGAGCTAGGACTTCAGCTGCCGCATCTATTGCAACGGCGGCCTTGGGCATTCCCCACACCACGCTGCTGGACTGGTCTTGGGTAATGGTGGCAAAGCCTCGCTCGCGCATGGCCTTGAGCCCATCTGCCCCATCTCGCCCCATACCCGTTAGCAACACACCGATGGCATCACCTCGCCATTGCTCGGCAATGCTGTGAAAGAAAATGTCGATCGACGGACGGTAAATTTGCGCGTCAGGCTTGAGTGAATACTGCAGGTCACCGCGGCGGCTCACCGTCAAATGCTCATTGCGGCCAGCCAGCAAGACCACGCCGGTCTGCGGTATCTCACCAGCCTGAACCAGGCGTACCGGAAGCGTTGATTCCCGCGCCAACCATTCAGCCATGCCCGCAGAGAACTTGTCGTCCAGGTGCTGAACCAGTACCACGGCGGCGTCAAGATCTTTAGGCAGTTCACGCAGCAACTGGTTGAGTGTGGCGGGCCCACCAGCGGAGGCACCGATGGCAATCAGGCATGCGCGTTTCGCGCTGGTGCGCGTGGCTCGGTGGGTAACAGGCTGCGGGGGCGTGGCCAGCCAGGCGATGTTCTGGATCTTGCGCAGCAGCAGTGCTGGATTGAATGCGCTGTCGTTCGCCAATTCGGGCAGATGCACCACATCAAGGGCACCGTGGCCCAAGGCATTGAATGCCCATTCGGTATGGAGCTCGGTCGCCAGATCCAGCAGCAGCAAAGGGCATGGCGCCTCATTCATGACACGTTGCGAAAAGGCCACTCGATCAGCTGTGCCCAGTTGCAGCAGCAGTAGCTCAGGGGGCATGTCACGACACAGGCGCAAGGCTTGCGTCTCGTCTTGTGCCACCCAGTGGATGTCGTGCAGCGGCTCCAAAGCGTGTTCGAGGCGTTGCGCCAACTCAGGGGTGTTAACCATCAGTCCAAGCTTCATTCAACAGCCTCGCCGATCAGCATGTGTACAGCCTCTAGTAATGTTTCATCGTGAAAGCTCGACTTAGCAAGGTAGTAGTCGGCTCCCGCATCAAGGCCGCGTCTGCGGTCTTCCTCGCGGTCCTTGTAGGATACAACCACCACGGGCATGGACTGCAGTTGTGCGTCGCGTCTTACCAGGCCTACCAGCTCAATGCCATCCATGCGGGGCATGTCGATATCGGTCACCAGGAGGTCATATTTTTCTGCACGCAGAATGTTCCAGCCATCGATGCCATCCACGGCCACAGTCACCTCGTAACCGCGCCCAATGAGCAGCTTGCGCTCCAGCTCACGCACGGTCAGCGAGTCGTCCACCACCAATACGCGCTTGCGCCGCAGTGACGGCCCTTCAGACAACCGTGCAACCCTTTCGACTTGGCCTGCGCCCAAGAGCTTGTCAGCGGAGTTCAGCAAGTCATCCATATCCACGATAAGCACCGGACTGCCGTCATCGAGCAGGGCACCTGCCTCCACTCCGCGCAGCAGGCCTAGGCGGGAGTCGATGGGAACGACAGCCAGATTTTGCTCGCCAACAATCCTGTCTACCGCAATGGCAAGGCTTCGGTCGTGGTGCGGTATCAAAACCACTGGGAGCCCCAGCGGATCGGATTTGCCATGCGGCAGTTGTAAAAGCTGGTGGGCAGCGACCAGACCGATGGCGCGCTCACGTACCCAGATATGTTGCTGACCCTCCACCATGCTGATGGCGTCCGCCGGGATACGCAAAGTCTGCTCCACTTGCGCAAGCGGAAGCGCGTAGGCCTCACCGCTGATCTCCACCACCAAGCAGCGCAGCATCGACAAGGTCAGCGGCAGTTGCAGCTGGAACACTGTCCCTCGCCCCTGTTGCTGGCGGACGCGCACCGTACCGCGTAGTTGACGCAGCGTGTGCTGGACCACATCGAGGCCCACCCCACGGCCAGAGATCTCACTGACTTTCTCGTTCACGCTGAAACCCGGCAGGAACAGAAAAGCCAGCAATTCTTCCTCATGCATGTGCTGGGCCATCGTTTCTGTGGCCAGCTTGCGTGCGATGACCGCGGCGCGTACGCGAGCGAGGTCCACGCCTGCTCCATCGTCTTCCAGCTCAAGGACCAGGAGCCCAGCAGCATGCCGAGCCCGCAGTACCAAGTTGCCTTGTGCGGGCTTGCCGCTGGCCAACCGTTGTGCGGGGCTTTCAATGCCGTGGTCCACCGCATTGCGCAGTAACTGGATCAGTGGTGCTTCCAATGTGTCCAGTACGTCGCGATCTCCTTGTACCTCTTCGCCCTCCAGATTCAGCCATACCTCTTTGCCAAGACTGCGACTGAGCTCACGCACCATGCGCGCCTTGCCAGCCATCAGATCCGCGCAGGGTCGCATGCGCGATGCCAATACGGTGTCATAGATGCGCTGGCTGCGCTGCTCAAAGGCCCAGCCAAAGCTGTCGAAAGCCGCTGTGTGTTGTTGCAACTGGCTTTTGGCTTCCAGCGTCCAGTGGTTCACATCGGATAGCAAGGCCTTGGCACGAGGCGGTAGCTCCTGTCCCAGCAGCGCATCGCGCAACCCATGCAGGGATCGATCAAGATGGTCTTGCAGGCGTTTGAGCTGTGCCAACTCTTGGCCCAGGGACTTGGTACGCTGTGCAGCCACCAGTGAGCGTCCCGCCAGATCGAGCAGATGGTCCAGGCGTTCGGCTGACACACGCAGGATACGGTCATGCAGTTCACCGGCGGGCTCGGGCTCGTTGGTCTCAATGGGGGAGACTTCTTCCGGCAAGGCCGGCGTGAAGTCCGGCATGGCATCGGGTGCCGGCGCATCTTGCTGCGTATCTTCTGCCAGGATTGCTTGCAGCGCAGGCAGCCCTTGCACGCTGATCCCTTCACTCAACTGCCTCAATGCGTCTGAAGCGCGTAGCAGGGCGTCGATGCGTGTGGTGCTCAGTCGGACCTTGCCGCTCTGGGCCCAGACTAGCAAGTCCTCCATCACATGGGCCAATGTCACAGCGACATCTAAGCCGACAATGCGTGCCGCACCTTTGAGTGAGTGCGCTGCACGCATGCAGGCCTCCAGCTGCGCGGGATCGGTAGGCTCACGCTCAAGTACCAGCAGGCATGAATCCATGACCTGGGTTTGTGCCTGCGCTTCTTGACGAAACAACTCCAGCATGGAGCTGTCTTTGTAGGCATCAAGGCTCATGGCTTGACCTTTGGTCCATACATCGCGAGATGTGCCAGCGGTGTTGCTTGTTGGATCATCTAAGGCTCCTGGACAAGGCTTGCAACAGGCGATCAGCATGGAGCACCGTGATGCTGTGCTGCCGCCACTGCATCACCGCAGAGGCTAGCTGGCTGACCGCAAGGCCACTGGCATGGCCCGTCTTTTGCAGCTTGGCAAGTGGAATCGCGTATATGCCTTCCACGGTCTGAACCTCCGTCACCAGTGGGCCACCAGGTGTGTCCAGTATCAGCATGTGGGGGCGGTCTTGCGGCGTGGTCTCGGTGGTCAGGCCCAATACCAGGTCAAGCGCCATACAGGGAACCAAGGTTCCCCGTACATTGCACAGTCCGCGCAGTGAACGGTTGCGGGGGTAAGGCAGTCCGTGAACGGGCACGGGCAACGATACCTCTAGCAAAAGCGTTGAAGGCAGAGCCAACCAGTTTTGCCCAATGCGAAAGATCAGGACTGACAGTGTCTGGCCATCAGCCAGCGGCTCAGGTTGCTGATTCTCCGCGAACGAAGCCTCGTCCACCGTCTCCAGATCCAGCTCATGCCGATCGAGCAGCAGAGCGGCAGCCTCGGCATAGCGTTCGCAGTTATGGCAATGAACATGCTGGAGCAGCCTCTCGCAGGAGCGGTCGCCGCGAACACCAATGCGCTGCCAGCAGGCGTCAATAGCTGGGGGCTCTAGCGGGATATGGGGATCAGGACTTGCCGGCATCTTGGGTTTCTCTCTGCTTCAGCCGTTGCTGTAATCGTGCCGCACCGCTGTGGTCGCCTTGTGTCACCAGCAGGGCTGCCAGGTGTGCCAGGGCTCGGGTGTGGTAGGGCTCAAGGTAAAGCGCTTTGCGGTAGTGGCGCAGGGCAGCCTCGGCCTGGCCCGCACCGTCACATATCAAGCCCCACCAGAAGAACAACTCGGCGGTCGGCCCATGCAGGGTCAACTGCTGTGCGCAGGCAGTGAGCGCCTCTGCGCTGCGTCCCGCATTGGCGAGCTCGGTGATTTTGCGCATTCCAGCCGTTGCATCTCCCGTTGGCGGCGATTCACTTTTGGCAGCTGGTGAAGGCGCCATGGGGCGTACGGCCGAAGTGGCACGCAATGGCAAAGGCGAAGGCGCGCGCGGCGTGACCGCCGCAGGCAATATGGGGCGCGCTGGCACTGGGGGGCATGGCAGGGTGCGGCGGCGGAACGCGAAACTGTGTGCGGCATCCAGCGATTCGAAGCCTTGTTGGCTTAGAACGCCTGCTTCAGCTGGCCCAGTGAACAGCAGTCCGTCGGCGCGCAGCCAGCGTTTGAGATTGGTCAGCGCCCGCAACTGCGTAGGTCGGTCAAAGTAGATCAGCAGATTGCGACAAAATACGATGTCGTAGTCCGTCAGAGAAGGCTGCATGATGCTGCCGAGTATGTTCCCACACTGAAAGCGCACCACGGCACGTAGCCTCTCATGGATGCGGTGGGAGCCATCCGCCTCACGTTGAAAATACCGCTCGCGGATGCCTGGATCATCGCCGCGAAAGGCATTCACGCCATATTGGCCAAGGGTCGCATGTTCTATGACGCGCTGACTGATGTCCAGCGCATCAATCTGAAATTCGTGCGCCGCAAAATCAGCATCGAACATGGCGATTGCCATGGAGTAGGGCTCTTCTCCGCTGGAGCATGGCAAGCTGAGCAAGCGCAAAGGTTGCCCGACAGGGAGCCGGCGTTGTAACGCTCTCGCTTGGGTGGTCAACAGCGAGAACGATTCAGGGTAGCGAAAAAACCAGGTCTCAGGAACCACCATGGTTTCAATCAGTGCGCGTTGCTCTGTCTGCGATTGGCGGATATGGCTCCAGTAGGCTTCTTCATCCATGGAGTTGGCCTTCAACCGTTGCCGCAGCGCGCGCTCGACTGCCCCTCGGCCCAGCGTACTCGCGTCGAGTCCGATAAGCGATCGCAAGAGGTGTTCCAGTCGTTCAATCATGCTAGCTTGCCCTGGGGCGGGAACAGCAACTGGACCATATCCGGTGGCAACAGCCCTTCAATGGAGATGTGCTGAATCATGTCGCCCAAGCCTTGCGCCTGAACGGCGCCCAGGTAGGCGCCTCCTGCATCCAGCCCCGTAGGCTGTTGTGCGGGGCTAGGCAGGCGCATCACCTGATTGGCCTTTTCAAGGATCAAGCCAAGGGATTGGGTCGACGAATAGTGCAGCAGCACCATGCGGGTGTTGATGCTATGCCGAGCCTTTTGCCCAAACACACGCTGGCAAAGATCCAGTACTGGAATGATCTCCCCGTGGTAGGACAGCAAACCAGCCACCCAGGCGGGGGCCTCCGGCACATGCTTGAGCCGTTGCAGGGGCATGATTTTGCGAACCACGCTGGCAGGCAAGGCGTAACGATCAGCGCCCAGGTTGAACAGCAGGTGCAACGGTGCAGGCTCCGTTGCTGGGGTCAATGCCACGATTAAACCTTGAAGCGGCTAACCCCGCTGCGCAGATTGTTGGCTACATCGCTCATGTTCTCAACTGCCATGCCGGCCTGGTGCAGTGACTCTACGGTTTGGCTACTGGCTTCGGTGAGTTGGCTCAAGGCCTGCTCAATTTGCTCGGCCCCGCTGGACTGAGTTTGCATGCCTTCACTGACCTGTTGCATCTGCGGGGCCAAAACCTGAATTTCGTGGATGATCTGTGACAGCTGGTCGCCAACTTGGGACATTTCAGTATTGCCGCGGCGCATCTCTTCGGAGAATTTTTCCATCCCCATTACGCCTGCAGACACGGCAGACTGAATTTCGCGCACCATCTGTTCAATATCGTAGGTGGCAACCGCAGTCTGGTCCGCCAGACGGCGTACTTCAGTGGCTACTACGCCAAATCCGCGGCCATATTCGCCCGCTTTCTCGGCTTCGATCGCAGCATTGAGAGACAGCAGATTGGTTTGGTCAGCGACTTTGACGATGGTGGTAACGACTTGATTGATGCCGCCAGCCTTTTCGTTAAGCAGGGCGAGTTTGGCATTGACCATTTCGGAGGCACTGGTCAACTCCTGCATTACCTCGGCCATGCGTACTACGCCTCGGTGGCCCGACCCGGCCAGCGCTGCAGTTTGCTCGGAGTGGGCCGAGACATCACCCATGGTGCGCACCAGCTCCCGAGAGGTCGCGGCAATCTGGCGCGAAGTTGCGCCAATTTCGCTGGTGGTCGCAGCCGTTTCCGTGACGGTGGCTTGTTGTTGCTTGGTGGTTGCAGCGATCTCAGTGATGGACGTTGTCAGCTGTACCGATGAACGCTGTGCTTGAACAACCAATTCGCGAAGCGAGGTGACCATGCCATTGAAGCCTGCCTCAATGGCAGCGAATTCATCGCTACGGTTCAGACTGAGCTTGCTCGAAAGGTCGCCCGTACCCAGCGTTTTCATGGCCGCCAAGGTTGCTTGAATAGGACGTAGTATTGAGCGGTGCAAGAGCAGACCGCAAATAATGGCCAGCACCAGAGCCAGCACCAGCGCACCGACTGCCAAGCGCTTGTTGGAGCTTGCGATTTCTTGAATCGTCTGCATGTCCTCCTCCACGGCATGTTGGTTCAAGTCAACGATGTTGCTGACCTGCTCCTGCGCCTTGCGCCATTGCGGCAGCATTTGCCCGCTGCGCAACTGCGCAGCTTCAGCGACCTGGCCACGCTCCAAAATTTCAACCAGCAGATGCGTATTTTTCTGATACGCCTCACGTGTAAGCGCGAACTCCGCGGTCGCATCGCGATCTTCCTGGCGGGTGATGGTGTTGAGGTATTTGGCGTAAACCTTGTCTAAACTGGCTTCGATCGCGCTCAACTGCGCCTTGTTTTCGGTGAGCACGTCGCTGCTGCGACCGGCATTCGCCTCCGCATCCCGAAGTAGGTTGAGCGTCTGGTAAAAATGGAGGATCAAATCCTGGCGCATCTGGCCAGCGAATCCCATGCCCGCGAGGTCGGAGGAGAGAACGTCGGTAGCCCGCTCATGGTTCGAATCCGCACGCATATAAAAGGTGGCGGACATCCCGAACATCACCGCAATAATTAGTGCAAAGCTGGCGGATATCCGCTGGCTGACCGTTAGGCCCATCATCGTATGTCTTTCTATAAAACGTACTCAAATTGTATTGCTTTGTGAACTCCAAATCACATTTAATTACCGGGTATGCTGGTGCTGCCGAGCGCTGTTTGAGGCTGAAATCCAGCTAGGCTGTTGCGCTGCGCAGGCCGTTCTGCTCTCTGTAGATCCTTCGTAATCTCGCGAAAGTGTGAATCGCCCCGGGTTTCCTAGACACCTCTGAGCCTCAAATCTGAGGCCCAATAGGAGGTGCCATGACGAACAAGCA
>NZ_JBBGZC010000014.1:0-152993 GCF_037479395.1 Comamonas sp. MYb21
CAGGGCTATCGCCCATCGAGTTTGAACAGCGCCATTCCCAACGGCTCAAGAGTGTCTAGCCAAGTCGGGGCGATTCAATGATTGTTTAACTCCGATGAGAAATGGAAAGCTCAAGATCGGCATAACCTCATTTGATCTTGAATACCGTTCAATGTTTGGCGATGCCATCGTCGTCGCTGAAGAGGAGATGCGTAGAAGATATCCGCAAGGATGACGCGAGTACCTACGAACATAGAGGAAGCCACAGCCTGAAAACCCCAGCTCCATGCAAGTAAGCTCTCACGCCCGCCCATCATCAGATTTCCATCAATGCGGGCTCGCAGTGGGCCGCATGATGATCTCGCTGGTATCCACATCCGCCGGCTGCGAGATTGCAAAATGGATGGCCCGCGCGATCGCCGATGCGCTGATGGCCACCTTGCGAAACTCCTTCATCTCTTCGCGGCCAGCGGCATCCGTGATGGTCTCCGCCAACTCCGACTCCGTCACTCCAGGGCTGATCGTGGTCACGCGGATGTCGCTGCTTTCCTGCCGCAGCCCTTCCGAGATGGCCCATACCGCGTACTTGGTGGCGCAGTACACGGCGGCGGTCGGCGACACCGCATGCGCGCCGATGGAGGCAATGTTCACGACATGCCCAAAGCCCTGTTGGCGCATGGCGGGCAGCACCGCCGCAATGCCGTGCAGCACACCGCGAATGTTCACATCGATCATCCAGTCCCACTCCTCCACCCGCAATGCGGCAAGGGGTGACAACGGCATCACGCCAGCGTTGTTGATGATGGCATCGATGCGTCCATAGCGATTCAGCGCATGGTCGGCAAAGGCCTGCAGTTGCGCACGCTGGGTCACATCCAGCGCCAGCGCTTCGGCCACACCGCCTGCGTTCTGGATATCGGCCACGATCTGGCCCAGTTTGTCGACCCGGCGAGCGCCGAGCACAACGGTAGCACCGTGCGCAGCCAGCAGCTTGGCGGTGGCCTCACCGATACCGCTGCTGGCACCGGTGATCAAAATGACTTTGTCGAGCAAGTTTTTCATAGCGAACTTTCTGCACATGGCGTTGGAAAGTTCAAACTGTAGGCAGCTTGGTTTGATCAGAGAAGTGCGCCAATGCTGCACAATTTGGTTAGACTTTCTAACCAATGAAAGACGAACTCCAGCTCCTCCACTGCTTCTTGGCGGTGGCCAAAGCGCAAAACTTCCGTGCTGCCGCCGACCAGCTGGGCGTAACACGCTCTGCCGTCAGCCAAGCCATGCGCAAGCTGGAGGACCAACTGGGCATCGCCCTGGTCCACCGCACCACCCGCCATGTACGCCTGACCGAGGCCGGCCAGACGCTGCACCAGCAAATCAGCGGCCCCTTGGCTGCCGTGCAGGTGGCGCTCGAAGAAGTATCCGAAGAAGGCCCAGCGCGCGGCCTTTTGCGCGTGGCGGTCACCTCCATCGCCGAGCGCTTTCTGTCCGGTCCCTTGATCAGCGCCTTTACCGCCGCCCACCCGCACATCACCTTGGATGTCACCGTCACCGATGACGAATCCGACATCATTGCCGGCGGCTTCGATGCCGGCCTGCGTCTCGGTGAAGTCATCGAGCAGGACATGATCGCCATCCCGCTGACAGGGCCGCAACGGCAAGTGGTCGTCGCCACCCCCGCCTACCTGTGCGCACAGGGAACACCCCAGCACCCCAATGACCTGCTGGGCCACCGCTGCATCGGCTGGCGCGCGGAGCTGGAGTTCGCCCCATACCGCTGGGAATTCCAGGAAAACGGCCGCGATTTCAGCCTCGCGGTCGCCCCCCGTGTCACCACCAATGACATGCTGCTGATGGTGCGCACCGCGCTGGCCGATGGCGGCATCACCATCGGCATGGAGGAGACCTTTGCGCCCTACCTGGAACGCGGGGAGCTGGTCTCGGTGCTGGACAGCTACCTGCCCTACTTTCCCGGCTTTTACCTCTACTACCCCAACCGCAGAAACCAGCCGCGCAAGCTAAGGGCCTTGGTGGAGCATGTGAAAGGCTGGGTGCCGGTGGGCGGATCTTTGCCCGGGTCCATATCGGCTTAAGTAGCAAGAGAGATCAGCAAGCTGCAGGTGATCTGCAGGCCCGCGCTTGTTCGCCGAATCACTTTTGGCTATGCTGGCCGGGTCATGTGACTGGCGAAAAAGATGGAGCACCATCAGGGAGCATGATGCATGAGCCGTTCGCCTGGGCGTTTTGGTATTCCTTCCATTCCGGAGATTTGATGACTAACGCCCCCCATCCCCTCAACGCCCCTTTCTGCTCTGCCGAGGCCCTGGACCTGCGCAGATCCCCACTTCTTGTTCCCTCACGCTTCCACGGTGTGCCCTTTGTATTTGAGCGCTACCCTGGCGCCCCTGGTGTCAGTGGGCTGACCGGTGGCGCCAACTGCCAGCAATACGCCTATGAGTTTTTACGCGAGCACGGATTCTCCATTGGCGATTTGCGCTCCAGCAACTTGTGGGAAGACTCGGAATATACGGATGAAGTTGCCACACCACAGGCCTTTGATCTGGCCCTGGTGCATGACCGCCCAGACGCATGGGGTGCCCATGTGATGGTTGCAGTGGAGAGCGATCTTTTCCTGCACCTTTCGATCCGCATTGGCAGGCCCGCCGTGGAGACATTGGCCGAGGTCATGGCGCGCCCCTATTACCAGCACCTGATTGGGTTCAAGCGCTGCCGGTTTCGTGACATCGTTGGCGGGGCGAAAAATGAAAGGAGGGCTGGTGTATGCACCGTCGCCAAGGCAACGGGAGAACTATCGCTTAATTTGCAAGGCTGATGACAGCTCATGCATGGCCAACATCGGTCAGCCGCATAGTTCACTTCAACGACTGGTGCAGGCTGGTCGCAGTCGCTGAGATTTAGCAAGCCTGTAACCGCTGCCGCCGATACCAGACGTTGTCCTGCTATCTAGCCAAGTTTCCGCTGTACGCCTGAAACCGGAAGCTTGCTGGATCGCAGTGCGCCAGACAGCCTGAACGGCAGCTCTCGAAAGCTGCGAACTGGTGCTGACGACCCGTTGTCGACATTCTCCGGGAGCGACCGATACAGCAGATTCCAAAGAACAACGGCCATTCAGTCGGACGCGTCGGTTGGCTGGACGTCGGCCAAAGCCGACATCGCAGCGGCTTGGGTGTGACGGCAGGCTGGCCGCTGACTTTGGCAGCACTAAGCAGCCGGACGGCAGCTTGCCTTCGTTGCTCGCTACGCGGGATTTTCCGGTATGCATTGCCCTTCAGGAGATTTAGAATCTCGACTTCATGCTGTTGAGCCGCTATGAAGGCTCCGCTTCACCCGTTCGCGCCTTTATCCGACCAAACGTCTCCAATTCAAGGAATTTTGACTCATAGTGATATTCAGGAATCTTTCGCTTGAGCAGCTCGAAAAAGTTCCTATCATGCGTCGACAATATAATCTGTCGGTCAAATTTTCTAGAAATAGTACGCAACAGGTCTATCGTAGCCAGTACGTTGATTGAATCCATAGAGTGAATTGGATCGTCAATGAAGATGCATCCAACTGGCTCTCCATGCGCCTTTACATGAAGTGCGCGTGCCAGAAAAATGCTTAGACTAAGTATGTTTACCTGAGCTGCACTGAAGTAAAGGTTAGGTGCGATGCAGTCGCCGGCCTCGTCCGAAACGAGGACGTGGAGACGCGGTTTTTCCCCTTCTGGAAACTCGCACGTAAAGCGAACCTCTTTGAAGTCCGGGTGTGGATCGATTTTCCTGTAAATCGAATTGATTAAATCAGTAAAAAAGAAGCTACTGATTCTCGAATCCAACCTTTGAATGACGTGCGTGTATTCGCCATTAACTTTAGCGCTGAGGG
The DNA here is from genome assembly GCF_037479395.1 of Comamonas sp. MYb21. Lineage (NCBI taxonomy): Bacteria > Pseudomonadati > Pseudomonadota > Betaproteobacteria > Burkholderiales > Comamonadaceae > Comamonas > Comamonas sp. MYb21. The sequence continues at coordinate 3,862 of NZ_JBBGZC010000014.1, forward strand.
CCTCATGCCTAGCCTTCTCAGTTAGTAGCTTATCGAGTTGTTTCCGCGCCTCAATCGATTCGACATAGGGAAGCGCGAGCTCCAATTGTTCGCCTAGCAGCGCATATTGCCTAGCCAACCCTGTTGTTGTCTCTTTCTGTTGCGCATACATCGCATTTGCGGAATTAATGCCATCCACGATCCTTTCAGGCAGCCACGACAAATCGTACTTTGGCAGATGCGAGCCGATCTTAGATACGAACGTAGAAATTTCCGCCTCCGATTCAAGCCGTGAGCGTTGGTTCGATTGTTCCTCGCGCTCTACGGAGGCCAGGTCATCTGTGCTCGGGTTAGGCGCCGTGGCCTCCTCCTTCTCCAACTGATCTCGCGCATCCTTCAACTGCTGCAAAGCAGCTGCTGCTTTACCCTGGCTGTCTCCCAGCATCTGAGCCACGTGCTGCCTTAGTTGTGCAGGATCGACGGCATTTGACAAACAAACGGCCATTAATTCTTTGTACACCTCGCCACCTTTAGCCTGCTCCGCCTTTGCCCTTGCCTCGCCAATCGCTTGAATCAGCAGTTTCACCGCGTCTCTGCGGAGTTGAGCCTCATCCTCCGAACGAGAGAGGTCCGACTGTTCCGTCGAGCGACGCTCGGAAACCTCACGAATATCTTTTGCTAACTTTTGGCCAAGTTGCTCTGCACTTAGATTCAGCACGAGCTGAGCCGAAGTCTGTGCGCGAGAGGCCGCAGCCTGAATGTCGCGATCGAGCGACTTTATTTCTAATGTGAGCGCTTGCAACTCCCGTTCGCTCTGTGAGACTCCAGCTCGGAAGTCAAGTACTGCCTTATTCTTTCTCTGATTCCACTCCTCGATTAAGGCAGTGACATGCAGACATGATTCGTCGAAGGCGGCCTGCGCATCATTCTGCTTGTGGAGCGCGGCTGCTTCCAGTTGATTAAGTAATTGATTGCCCAGGATGTTCTGCAAAAGCTCGTCGGGGCTCGCGTGTTCTTTCGTGCATAGCGGGCATTGATTCGAAGGCGTTTTCGCTAGTATCTCGCAGCCGAGTGACACCAATGTCGCAAATTGGCCTTTTTGCGCATCGAATGCTGCTAAAGCATTTCTCGCGGCCACAAGAAGCTCAGCCCGTCGGGCTTTCTCAAGAACAGCTTGCTGAACAGGAAGTACGGATATGCCCTCTTCCAAAATCATGGTCAATTCAACTGCGTTGATTGATTCTTCGGTAATTTCTAGGCCAATCAGACTTTCGAGATTACTCCTCTCCAAATCACGCTTCGCGGTTAGCACATTAAGACGTTGTTGGCGGTCGTCCCTTTGAGCCTGTCTTTCGGCGATAACAGCGCGCCCTTCGTTGAGATCACGAAATATTTCGGGGGCCTGCTCTCGTAGAGCCACTAGTGCGTTCGCATTAACATCCAAATCTTGCAACGATGTCTTGCATGTTGCGATGCGTTCTTCCCAGCTTTCAAGCTCCGCCTTCTTGACTTGAAGCTGCGCTACCGACTCTTGCTCTCGTGCAGTGATTTGAGCAATTTGACCAAGCGTCTCTTCGAACAAAGGTACTTTGCTCAACAAGGTCTGATGCCTTATCGTGTCCGCGTGTGTTCGTTCAACGAACTCAGTCGAATGCGCGACTTTCTCTTTGAGCTTGGCGTAGCGATTCAGAGCATGACGCCGTTTCTCGAGTTCGGACAACGCCTTTATTGCAGTAGCTCTCGTCGCCATGGATTCCGCTATAACAGGCAACTCGACGAGCGCTGCCTGCAAGTCGGTCAGAAACCGCTCAAAGTCCGCGCTATTATTGTTCAGTTCGTGCAGCCGCTGCGCAATCAGATTGCGAAGATCGCGCTCGCTGTCTGCGTCAAAGCTCTGTGAGACCGATTCAATGCGCTCACCACGATCGACCAGACTTTGGATAGTCCGATTAACACTTTCGAAGATCCCGGTGTCAGTCTGTTTTGCGAGAACTTCTTCGTATCTTCGCTGCTCCTCGGACATGCCTTTTAGCAGGATCGTCAATTCGCGCCTAAGGGCAACGAGATTGGCGCGATAGGTATCATCGCTATCTCCGAAGTTTTGCATAAACCTGTCATAGCGCGCGTCAGGCTTCTCCTCTCGAAGGAATCCGTCGATGGCCTCTTGAGACAGGAAAACTCCCGCGACCTCTTCCATTCCGTGCACCGGTGCTTCGCGTTTGAAGAGATAGTCTCGGCTACCAGCGCGCGCCTTCGGCACATCTTTAATGACATCCCCGAATCCGATTCCCGTTACGGTCACTCGTGAAGGCGCAGAATCTGGGATTACACGATTCCGCAAAATGTGTTGACGACGACTCTCCTGATTCTGAGCTCGAGATATATTATCGTTTTCAACGCGAGTGTAATCGCGAACGAATCGCTCGATATTATTCGTAAGCGCCCACTCTACAGCATCGTAAAAAGATGTTTTACCAAAGCCGTTTGGGGCATAGATGGAAATAAATTGTGCAGGGTCGCCCGACGGAGTTGTGAAGTCAAAGGTTCCATCGCTTTTCTTTTCATATGCGCGGAAACCTTCAATGATGACTTTTTTGATTTTCATGAGAAGGATCCTAGACGCTCGAGAAGTTCATTGATGCGACCGCGCCGAATTTCGGAAGAACGCTCTTTTCCATCGAGAGGAAGTTTCGAGGAGGCCGAGAGGAATTCTCGAAATCGATTAGAGTTCTCAAGCTGATCGCACAGTCCGTCCACTACATCCGAAAGCTTAAGGTCTCGCCCTAGAATGGAATTCTCCAGAGCCTCTCGCACGACAGTGTCGGAATCCGAGGCAAACGTCGGTCCTGCTAATACCAGCTTTCTGAGCGCGAACCTATCGTTCTCAATGCGGTACTTGAGGTGCTTGTCCATCGCCGACGGTGTCACCAACGCGAGGTAGATGTTCCAAGACAAAAATTCGTCTGGCAACGAAGACTGGTATTCAACGGCGATTTCGTTGTTGATCAATCGCCAATATTTTTCGCAGGTTTCGTTGTCTGAAAAGCGAGCTACAAAGCAACTGATTAAATGCCTCTCGTCATCTGACTGAAAGAATGCAAAATCGACAGCCGGCGCGATACTTTTCAGAAAACCTACATCCAGATTATTGGGCAATAGCTGCACGATAGGCCTCCGCTAGCAACTGCAGTACGGTATGTTCATCAAGTCCAAGTTTATTGTCGTAAAGTTCTTCTTGCCGAACAATACAGTCCATGTGGAGACCATCAAGATGAAAAAGTCTCACTTTGCCGATAGGTTTACGCGGAATTCCGATGTCAAACGCCCCACTCAGGGGAAGACCGATATCTGGCACCACTCTTGATAGGTCTTTGATTGACCTGGTTTTAGCAGGCGACCCTTCGATCCGATTGCTAACAAGCACCAGGCCGTCATCAGCAAGACCACCGAGGTCAGATTGGATGATCCGTTCAACGAACGCTGTCCACTCGCCCTCGGAGCCACTGTATAGAAATCGACGTCGTGAACGTAATTTCTCGATATAGTCCGCATCGACAATTTGTGGCCTGTCGAGCAATACAGACAAGGTTAGGTACTCTAGCCACGAAATCCAAAGCTTCCTGTCAAGCAGGCTACATTCGGGATCCTCTTGAACTAACAGCCTCTTCCCAAAGATGTTCAAGATTCCATTGGGTGTTGGAGAGTCAGTAGCGAGGTTTGTTCGAATAACGCTAAGAAGGGCCGTTCGCAGACGTTGCAGCGTTGCGGGACATTCGAAGCCAGGTAGCGGAAATACTGCATTCGCAAGCCCAGCAAACGACAGCAAGAACGGCGGCAAGATCGGAGGGAATCCATGATCTCTGATCAAGTTGTCGAACGCAGGTATTCCGATGCAACGCAGCCAGTTGTGGCCCTCTTGAGGCCGACCTTCCATCTCGTACTCGACCGCGACAAGAATCCAGCGGTTTGCGACCTTGATATACACGCCACCACCTGAGACCCCTCGAACTTCATCAACTGTCGCAAAGCTCTTAGTGGAGACATCGATCGACAGTGCGTCGAAGTTCTCTATCTGCCCAGGGAAAAGCCGGAGCGGCTCGTTCGAATTGCGTCGAATTTCTGGAAATCCGACCAACCACATCGATTGCTCCATCTCGACCGACGTCGATGTCGCCGTGGGGTCAAGTGTCTGACTGACCACCACGATCACTGCAATATCGAGCATTGGGGAAACGATGAGCTGCCTAACTTCAATCTCGGTGCCATCCCGCAATTTCACGACAGTCTCGTTCGGCTCCATGAGCGATGCGACATTAGTCCGCTCTTTAAGCAGATTGTGGCGTGCTGTCAGAACGTACGAGTGGTCGGCGCTGAGCGCTGTCACCAGCACGCCAGACCCATCGTTGACCATCACCGCCCGCTGATATATCTCTTCTGGTCTAAGCGCGCTCACAGTATCAACTCTCCTGTGAGCGCTTTTATGTTCCCGTAGGCAGCACGCTCTTCCAAATTTGGAAAGACGTCGTCTCTGACTGCCTCGTAATTGAACAGTATCTCGCTATTCGGTTGCATTTCATTGATTCTGGCGAGGGTGATTTTGCTCGGTAAAGCATGACGCATGCCATTGGTCGAAACAACGAATTTCTCGCATCGAATTAACGACAGCAGGTCCTCGCTTGTGTTCGCTTTGCTGCCATGGTGCGATAGCTTGCAAACAGAGACTTCTAGTGGGTTCTCGGACGATACGCCTAAATGCTCTCGAAGCGCCGAGCAGACAGTGGATGGGAGCGCGTCTCCGAGAAGTAAGACTCTATGTCCCTGCGTTTCGATGAGAACCGCTATCGAGCTTCCATTATGTACAGATGTGTCTTCGACAAACTTGTCATTGGCCCGCAACTCAGAGAGCGACAGGTGGTAGTCTTTTGCCACGCCAGAAGTGAGCGAATCAGCTTTTTCCGTCTCCCACTTGGAAAGCAACTTGGTCAGTTGCTGTTCCGTCGGCGAAAGAATAAATATCTTACCGTGCTTGAACAAGATCTCCCGGCCATCTACAAACCTGACTTGCCGACGCGAGGTACAGTACCCATCCAAGAGGGCGTCGAACTCTACGCCCTGAGCAATGCTCGTAAGGCGGTCTTCAGGATCGGCTATCCAGATGTCTGATCCCTCAGGTACCTGCGTGTTGAAGGCTTGGGCAATTACTTTTCCGGAGTTGAACCAGACGTCATTTGCAATGACGGAACGGTACTTATCTTGCCGGCAAGCCTTCAATAGGCCTCCGATATGATCGTCATCGACATGGGTCACTATCGTGAGGTCAAATCGCTCGCCTCTCTGTCGCAGATCCTCTAACACCTCTTGCAACGGGCCCGCTGTTCTCTTCCCACCTTGGCGACGCTCGTAACACTCTGACGGACCGCCGTCAATCAAGATTCGGAACGTCTCAGTGCCCACGCATGTCTCAATGACAATCGCATCGCCGTGTGCCGCTTTCAGGAAACTTACTTTTAGAGTCATCAACAGCTCAGGTAACGTTATCTTCGGCGACCGTGTCAGAGGATCATGTACGTTTATATCTTTGCTACCCGACCTATATGGCGACAAAGTGATCTCTGACGCCGGCAACAAGAGAGGCCACCGACGCATCAAGGGTCCCTGTAAGCGATCATAATGTACCTCACCTGCCACGCTGGATCAGTACGCTGAACATTCACGCATCGTACAAAGCGCAAAGGTTAAACATGCCAGCGTAGAGCCGCTACAGCTTATCATGGGATCCGCACCGTCGGAAACCGGATGGCCGAGGTGGTCGTAACGGAGCCTTTGCTGATTCAACCAGTTGGATCCGACACTATCAACGCTGATAAGGTTCGCTATACGCTAGGCTGCCGACTTAGGATGCGAGCACAATCAATGTCGGAAATGGCCTATGAAGACGCGTTCGTCTATAGCAATCGGATGGATCGTTACAGAGACGAAGCCGACACCTGAACGTCCGACTGACGACGCACACGAACGGCGGTTTGTGGCCGGCAGCCCCAGTTCGTGGACCTCGCTGACAGCTGACTTCTCCGGACGTATCAGGAGGTCTGCGTCCTTGTGCATCCATGCGTTCACGCCATCGGCCATGAGCCATCCTTCACGTCGGTGGCAGAATTTGTCCCAAAGGAGGCTCGAATACATGGCGTGAGCGAAGCAGATTGTGGTGGTGGTGGTTGGAGATGTCTTGAAGGTGGACGAGCTTCATCAACGATTTACGAGTGCTTTGGGATTTCCTGATTTTTATGGCAAAAATTGGGATGCATTCTGGTATCCCATAGTTGTGCTTGTTGAGATGCCGCATGTTCTTCGATTGGAGGGATGGCAGGAACTGGTCCAACACCTTCCCTGTGAAGCTGCATTGATGAAGGAATGTCTTGAGCGCATGCAAAGAGACTTCCCTGAGCATGCTGCAACGGTTGAGTACGCATAGCACCTATGCCTCTCACTAGCCTGCGGCACTTTCCAGTATTGAACCAGCTCAGAAGGATTTGGCATGAATGGCAGTAAGGTGGCATTCTGTGACAGGCGCAGATCGGCCACAAAGAGTCGTTCGGCATCGTGACGCAAAGCAGTCTCTCGGGCGCCGCTAGAAAGAAAAACCCGAGCTACTCGCCAGAAAAAAGACAGCTCCAGCAATTGCCCTTACGCCCCTACCGCAATGGATCTGAATCGCAAGATCTCGCCGAAGGCCAAAACGCAGGGGTTCTGCGTTGCAATGGGAAAGCGGCTCACAACGAAGTGCTTGATTGCGTTCAGATTCAACTCCCCTAAGAGCGTTTGCTCGCGCGCGCGTTCCTTCTCGAGCGCCTTCCGGTAGGCCTGGTCAAGGGAGCGGTTGTAGCGAACGAACCTTCGTACGTCGGCCTCGATTCGATTCAAGTCGACGAGGTTATTCTTGCACTGAACGTTGTAGATCACGCCGTCGAGCGTCGCAACGACGTCGAACTCCGCATGCCCCACTCTCTTGATCTCTGTGATGTCGAACCCTTGGGCCCGCAGCGCCGCTTTGACCGACTTCTCGAAGATGAATCCAGAGCGGATCTGGTATCGACGAACACGGTTCAAACAGGCATTTTTCCAGTGGTTCGCGAATCGACTGAGCAGGGTAATCGACGTGATCAGGTCGTCGCCGATGCGCGTGAATGGCGCGTAGGTGCTGGTGTTACCAACGTAGTCAAAGCCTTCAACGACAAGAGCCTTGCTGAGGGTAGCGGGTAGCTTCTGCTCGGAACACAACTCATCGAAGCGCTTTACGGTCAGCCGAACGAAATACTCATCAACGACGAGAGGGATCAAGCTGCGGATGAAAGCAACCAACTGACCGTATGACGTTTCATGCAGGTTGAACTCCACATACGCATCCGCGATGAGCGCTAAATTGTTCTCCAATTCGGCCTTGGAGAAAATGAGTCGGCGATTCACTGGAACACGCTTCACCGCGCTGAAATCGACATCGGTCATCTCGATGATGGCTGTTCGCTCAGGCTCCAGAAACAACGAGTCCAGCCCGTTGAAGCTGTGGCTTGCCAATATCCCAACATCGTCGACGACCAAGGCGAAGTCCGGGTACACCTGTGCCAGCATCAGGTTGCAATGCATTGAAGTTGCCCCCCGGCCGGCAGTCTCAATGAGGTATAGGAACTGGTTGAGACTGTCCAGTTCGTGCAGCTGTCTAGTTCCCCTGCAGGCGCCAGGAATCGTGTGAAGCAGTGCTAGCAAATGCCGTCTGCGCGACTGAAGGTAACCAATGGCCGTGCCGATGGTTGCCATCTCCCGAGCTACAGGGAAATGATTCGTCGCAAACGACATGGCGATGGCATGGAGCTGCATGAGCGTGTGTACAAGCCGGCGTGCCACTAATCTTGAGAATCGGGACTCCAGACCCGTTTTGATGGATGGCAACGCCCGGACCACCTCGTCAATGTCCAAGAGGACAAGCCCCTTAATCTCGTCAAGGAGAGACTCGCCTCGCAGTTCGCCAGGGAGGTTGATTAGCTCTTCGATGCCACGGAAGGTCGAGAACCAGACCTCGAATGTGCTTCTTGGCTCGAAGGGTGCCAGAGCCGATTCAATACCGGCACGTGAATGAGCCAGCGCCTTTATAGCCTCGGTCTGCGCAGCCGCGCCCGTAAATCGTTGTCCTGCCATTCGTCGGATCCCTGCGAAGGCGTGGAATCGTTGCCCCGCGCCCTCTTAGTGTTGAAGTTGCCCAATCTTGCCGGATAAATATAGCGTGCGCACGAGTGCCATCATCAATCTCCTCACCATTGCGGATCACCCGCTGGCTAAGTCTTCTCCCGGCCGACCTATATCGACAGCATGCCATTCATGACGCGGCCTCTACCGACGCTCAGTTAAAAACTGAGGGTAAGCACACCGAGAGAGTTGCCGATAACGATGCTCCCGCGAAGGCCCGCATCCTGCAGGTGCAGAGTGCCCGCTACGGGTCGCAAGCTCCTGTTTGCACCACGTGACAGCGGACATCCTGCGACCTATCTGCTTGCACTTGATGATCGCTGTCCGCTGTACACCTGAAACCCGTCATTGAGCTGTCGCCCGCGTCGATGCTCGGATGGCCGGTATGGGTCGGTGACCGTTAGGAAGCGTTGCGGCTACGAGCAGCGGCAATCGCTGCGCAGCGGACATTGGCATCAAAGGTGTGAACAACAGCAGCGGCTCGTTTGCAGCCAGACAAATGACCCAAACACAACAGCTAGATCAGCGCCGAAGCAGATAGGAAACCTGGCCCAGCAAAAAAGCGACATGAACCAAGTCAGGCTGAATACAACCCATTCAGCGCCGCTAGCACTCGAAAGCCGGCATCCGCCCAGCCAGCCCATCAAGTGCCCGCCCCTCTCAATCCAACGCGATCTGCGTCTTCGCCGCCACATCCTTCCAGCGTGCCACTTCCGCCTCGGTATGCCGGCCCAGCGCCTGGCCGCTGTACTGCTCGGGCGGCAGCAGCTGGATGGCCTGGCTGATGAGCTTGTCGGTGTATTCCTTGTCGCCCATGACTTTCAGGTAGGCCGTCTGGAACTTGTCCAGCGCCTCTTGGGGCGTGCCTTTGGGGGCGTAGATGCCGTACCAGGTGCTGGCTTCAAAGCCTGGCAGGGCGGTCTCGTCCAAGGTGGGCACATCCTTGAGCTGCGGCAAGCGCTGCCTGGAGGTGACGGCCAGCGGACGCAGCTTGGCGTCCTTGAGCTGTGGCAGGGCGGTGTTGGTCTGGTCAAACATGCCGTCGACCTGGCCGCCGATGACATCGAGCAATGCCGGGCCCGCACCTTTGTAGGGCACCAGGGTGACTTTGATGCCGGCCGAGGTCGCAAACAAGGCGGCGATCAGGTGCGAGCTGGAGCCGATGCCCGCATTGCTGATGTAGAGCTTGTCCGGGTGGGCCTTGCCCCATTCGACCAGGGCCTTGATGTCCTTGGCCGGGTGCTCCTTGCGGACCATCAGCACCAAGGGCGTATCGGGAAAGCGGAACACGGGCGCGAAATCCTTGACCGGGTCGTAGCTGAGCTTTTTGTACAGCGCGGGCGCCGCGCCCATATAGCCCATGTGACCGACCAGCATGGTGTAGCCATCGGGCTTGGCGCGTGCGGCCTTGGCCGATCCCACCGTGCCACCGGCGCCGGGCGCGTTGTCGATGATGATGGGCTGGCCCACCTCCCGCGCCACCCGCTCGGCCACGCTGCGGGCCAGCGCATCGGTGGGGCCACCGGCGGCAAACGGCACGATCCAGGTGATGGGTTTGGATGGGTAGCCCTGGGCCCCGGCCCCGGCTGCAGCGGTGATGAGGGCAAGCGCCGCCATACCGTTCTTCAAAAACGATGTCATGTCTGTCTCCTTGTCATTAGAAAAATCAGGGCGCTGGATGGGGCCGCGCCAAGGCCTTGGCATCCACATGCCGGTCGTAGTCCTCGCCGCTGAGCAGGCCCAGCGCCAGGGCCACCTCGCGCGGGGGCCGGCCGGTACGCAGGCTCTCGCGCACGATGCGGGCCACCTGGTCGTAACCCAGCACGGGGTTGAGGGCGGTCACCACCAGCAGCGAGCTGCCCACATTCGCGGCCAGCCGCTCTTGGTTCAAACCCAGGCCATCGACCAGGCGGGTCGCAAAGACGTGCGACGCATCGCTCAGCACCCGGATCGACTGCATCAGGTTGTAGATGAGCACGGGCTTGGCCACGTTCAGCTCAAACAGCCCGGAGGCATTGGCCATCGTGATGGTGCTGTGGTTGCCCATCACCTGCAGGCAGGCCTGCACCAGCGCTTCGGCAATGGTGGGGTTGCGCTTGCCAGGCATGATCGATGAGGTGAGGCCGTCATCAGGAATGTGCAGCTCGCCCAGGCCGCAGCGCGGGCCCGATCCCAGCAGACGCAAGTCGTTGGCGATCTTGACCAGGGAGCTGGCCAGCGTGTTGAGCGCGCCCGAGGCCTCGACCAGCGCATCGTGCACGGCCATGCCTTCAAACTTGCTGGGGTTGGGCACAAAGGCCAGCCCGGTCAGGCCCTGCAGCTCTTCGCAAAAGGCGGTATCAAAACCCGGCGGCGCATTGAGGCCGGTGCCCGCTGCCGTGCCGCCCTGGGGCAGCACCAGCAGGCGCGGCAGCGTGCCCCGCACCCGCTCCATACCCAGTGCCAGCTGGCGGGCATAGGCGTCAAAGGCCTGGTCCACCATCATCGGCACGGCATCCATCAGGTGGGTGCGGGCAATTTTGACCACGCCCTCAAAGGCCTGCGCCCTGGCGGCCAAGCTGGCTTGCAGCACCGCCAGCGCTGGCAGCAGGCGCTGCTCCAGCTCCCGCACCGTGGCGATATGCATCACCGTCGGAAAGCTGTCATTCGATGACTGCGAGGCATTGACATGGTCGTTCGGGTGGACCGGCGCCTTGCTGCCGCGTGGCTCGCCCAGCAGCTCGTTGGCGCGGTTGGCAATGACCTCGTTGGCATTCATATTGGTCTGCGTGCCCGATCCCGTCTGCCAGACCGTCAGCGGAAAATCCGCAGCATGCTGGCCGTCGCGCAGCAGCGCCGCCGCCTGCACAATGGCATCGGCCAGCCGCGCATCCAGCACGCCGCAGCGCTGGTTGGCCTGGGCGGCGGCCATCTTCTGCAGGCCAAAGGCTTCGATGAGGCAGCTGGGAAAGCGCTCGGTGCCGATGCTGAAAACGCCCATGGCGCGCTGCGTCTGCGCGCCCCAGTAGCGCGCGGCGGGCACCTCCACCGGCCCAAAGGCGTCATGCTCGATACGGGTGTCGTTCATGCTGTGTCTCCATCGGGCATACCAGCGGTGCATGCCCCGGGGTTCAGTGGGCTCAGCCTGCGCTGGGGCTGCGTTGCAGGGCGGCGCTGGCAGCGCTGTCGTGGGCGTCGGAGGCCAGCAGGTTGCCGCCCTCCATCGCCTCGTCGGCCGCCAGGGTTTGCGGGTAGCGCTCGGGGTACAGGTGGCGCTCGGCCGCCTGCGCATCGAAGGTGCCCGACCACTTGGCCACCACCACCGTCGCCACGCTGTTGCCCAGGGTGTTGCAGGTGGCAATCGCCATCGACAAAAAGCGGTACACGCCAAAGATCACGGCCAGGCCTTCCACAGGCAGGATGCCGGTGGAGGTGACGGTGGCCGCAAACACCACAAACGAGCCGCCCGAGACCGTGGCTGCGCCCTTGGAGGTGAGCAGCATCAGCAGCAGAATGCCGATCTGGTGGTCCAGGCTCAAGGGCACGCCGTAGGCATGCGAGATGAACATCACGCCCATGGCCATGAAGAGCGAGGTGCCGTCCAGGTTGAAGGCATAGCCGGTGGGCAGCACCAGGCCCACCGTCTGCTTGGCGCAGCCCAGGCGCTCGAGCTTAACCAGCAGGCGCGGCAGTGCGCTCTCGGACGAGGCCGTGCCCAGCACGATCAGGATCTCATCCTTGATGTAGCGCACAAAGCGCCACAGGCTAAAGCCCGCAATGCGCGCCACCAGCCCCATCACCACGGCGATGAAGAGCGCCACCAGCACATAAAAGCCCAGCACGAACTGCGCCAGTGCAATCAGCACTGCCGTGCCATTGCTGCCGACCGAGTAGGCCACCGCACCAAAGGTGCCGATGGGTGCCAGCTTCATCACCAGGTTGATAAAGGCAAACAGCACTTCGGAGATACCATCGAGCGCGGCATTGATGGGCTGGCGGCGCGCATCGGGGATGGCCAGGATACCGATGCCCACCATCACGGCCAGCACCACCACCTGCAGCAGCTCGCCCTTGGCAAAGGCGCCCACAAAGTTGTCCGGCACGATGTGCGCCATGAACTCCAAAAAGCCCTGGGGCGCTGCCGCCTTGGCCACCGGCGCAGCCGTGCTAGCCGTCACATGGGCCATGCCCTTGCCGATTTCGATCAGGTTGCCCGCGAGCAAGCCCACAACCAGCGCGATGGTGGACACGATCTCAAAATAGACAATCGCGCGCCAGCCCACGCGGCCCGCGCTTTTGACATCGCCGGCCGATGCGATGCCGTGCACGATGGTCAAAAACACCAGCGGTGCCACGCCGGCCTTGATCAGCGACAAAAACATGTCGCCCAGCAGCTTGAGCTTGGATGCAAAGGCCGGGAACACAAAGCCCACGGCAATGCCCAGCAAGAGGGATACCAGCACCTGCATGCCGAGCTTGCGGTACCGGGGCAGTTTGCGCACCGGTGCCAGAGTTGAGGTAGTCGTCATTGTTGTCTCCTCCACCGCAGCCTCAGGCCTGCACCTGCGCCGACAGGGCCAGCGCGCGGTCCACCATCTGTGGCGCCAGGCCCAGGTAGTTGGTCGGATCGGTCAGGCGGTCGATGGTGGCGCGGTCAAAGTGCGCGGTCACCTCGGGCAGCGCGGCCAGCGCCTCGGCCAGGGTGCCGCCCTTGTCGTTGACGGTGCGGCATGCGTCGTACACCACATCGTGCGCCTGCTGGCGGCCAATGTGCGGGGCCATGCCCATCATCACGGCCTCGGCCACGATGAGGCCCCGGCTGATGCCCAGGTTGTGCTTCATGCGGTCCTCATCGACGATCAGGCCGCCCAGCGCAAACTTGGCCTGGTGCAGCGCGCCCGAGCTCAGGATAAAGCTCTCGGGGATGGCAATCCACTCGGCATGCCAGGGGCCGGTGGCACGTTCAAAGTCCTGCACCATGGCATCGACCATCAGGCCGGCATGCTGGCGCACGGCCTTGGAGGCGGCCAGCATCAGCTCGCTGGAGATGGGGTTGCGCTTTTGCGGCATGGTGCTGCTGGCGCCACGGCCCTTGACGAAGGGCTCATACACCTCGGCGAACTCGGTCGAGGCCATGATCATGATGTCCAGCGCAATCTTGCCCAGCGATCCGGTGATGAGCGCCAGCAGATTGATGGTTTCTGCAAAGCCATCGCGGGCCACATGCCAGGTGGTGGCAGGCACGCCCAGGCCCAGCTCTTCAGCCAGCGCCTTCTGGATCGCAAAGCCCTGCTCGCCGACCGAGGCCAGGGTGCCAGCGGCGCCAGCAAACTCAACCACCGCCACACGCGGGCGCAGCTCGGCCAGGCGCTGCTGGTGGCGGTCAAACATGGCCAGCCAGATGGCGACCTTATAGCCAAAGGTCACCGGCAGCGCCTGCTGCAGGTGGGTGCGGCCCGCCATCGGCGTGTCGCGGTGCTTCTTGGCCAGGTTGGCAAGGATGCCGCGCAGCTCGCGCACATCGGCATCGATGCTGTCGATTGCATCGCGTACCTGCAGCGCCACGGCGCTGTCCATGATGTCCTGCGTGGTGGCGCCCCAGTGTACATAGCGGCCGGCTTCGCCACACATCGCCACCAGCTGGTGCACCAGCGGCAGGATGGGGTAGCCCACGATGTCGGTCTCATGGCGCATGTGGTCAAAGTCGATGCGTGAGAGCTGCGATTCGCGCGCGATCACCTCGGCGGCATCGGCAGGGATCACGCCCACCCGCGCCTCGGCCTTGGCCAGGGCCACCTCCACATCGATATAGCGCTGGATCAGGGCCTGGTCCGAGAAGATGTCGCGCATCTTCTGGGTGCCAAAGGCGTCACGGAACAGGATGGAGTCGACAACCGTGCTGGACAGAGGAAGGGAGGTGGCGCTCATGGTAGGTGCTGTAGTGCGTTAGAGTAGATGACATGCTATGTCCGGACTAATTATGTCCGGACATATGAACTATAAATATGTTCGGACATATGCATTACAGGGTATACCCTTGCCTCCATGAATGACGCCACCGCCCGCAAACTGAACTTCAGCGATATCGCCAACCACCTGACCGACGCCATCACCTCCGGGCATTTCGCGGTGGGGGCGCTGCTGCCCACCGAGCTGGAGCTGTGCGAGCACTACCACACGAGCCGCCACACTGTGCGTGCGGCGCTGACAGCGCTGCAGGAGCGAGGCCTGGTATCGCGCAAAAAGAACGTGGGCACACGCGTGGAGGCCTCCAAGCCCAGGAACCCGTTCCGCCCCACCCTCGCCTCGGTAGATGACCTGGTGCAGTTCGGCGCCGAGCATTTGCGCCAGGTGCAGCGCATTGAAGAAACCGTGGCCAGCGCCAGCCTGGCGCAGGAGCTGGAATGCCCACCCGGCGCGCGCTGGCTGTGCATCTCCAGCCTGCGTCTGGAAGGCGACCGCAAGGCCCCGCCCATTGGCTGGACCGATGTCTACGTGGACCCGCAGTACCAGGACATTGGGGCGCTGGTCCGCGCCAGCCCGGGCGTGCTGATCAGCAGCCTGATCGAGGAGCGCTATGGCCGCCAGATTGCCGAAATCCGCCAGGACATCCAGGCCGTGCAGATCGATGACGCGGCGCTGGCCCAGGTGCTGGAAGTGCCGCTGGGCGCGCCGGCGCTGAAGATTGTGCGCCGCTACCTGGACCTGGACGGCGAGCTGTTCGAGGCCAGCATCACCACCCACCCGGCCGAGCGCTTTCGGGTGTCGATGCGGCTGCAGCGGATGAAGTGAGCGCAGCGTTCGCAAGGGGGCCAGGGTCTCTTTGCACCACGCCCCGCTCGATGCACCGCTGCCCCCAGGCAACAAAAAACCCTCCGAAGAGGGTTTGGTCACTAGGCAGTGTGGCGCTTTCTGCTGAAGAACCCGGCCAGGCCCAGCGTCAGCATCGACAACAAGCCAATGCCCCAACCAGCCAGCCCGGGAACGGGCGTTGGCGCAGCCGGCTCAGGTGGCGTGACCTTGGCAGGAATATGCAAGGTGACGGTGACAGGATCGGTCGTACAGGCAGGCGTAGGGGTCGACGTGTCACAGACCCTGTACTGGAAAGTCACATCGCCAAAGTACACACCATCGGGCGTGTAGAGAATCAGCTCGGGGTGGCTGGGATCGGGAATGCTCAGCGCGCCATACTGCGGAGCGCTCAACAACTGGACCGATGCCTTGTTGATGGCGCTGCCGCTGCCTTCCACATAGTCGTTGGCGGTGACATCAGGAATCGCAAAGGCATCCGAGATATTGGGCAAGCTGTGCTCATCATCAACGCCCTTGACCACCTCGGCGGCTGGCACCTGCGAGGCAGTCACCAGAATATTGTCAAAGGCCGCATAGGACTGGTCAGTCTCCAGTTCCCAGACCACGCCCAGGCGCTGGGTTGAACTTGAACTATTGAAACCCATGTTTGCCATATCCAGGGCATAGTGCATCGCATGCCATTCAAACGACAGGCCATCGGGCGAAGCGCTGGAGAAAGAAAACACCTCCGTGCGCACAGGGCTGGCAGGCACCGCATTGATATTCACCGAGGACTCCGCAGCCGCGTTGTCCACCAAGACAAAGCTGTCACCAGCTTCCAGCCGGTAGAAACGGAATTTGACGCTGTAGTCTTTGTCCGGTCTGTTGATCCACAGCTTGTTGTAGAAGTCGTTAGGGTTGGCGGGGTTGGCACCATCGAGCTGCACGGCAAGCCCAGACCAATCCATCGACAGATCCATGAACTGCTGGCCTTGTGTCGGAAAAACCAGGCCCACCGCCTCTCGGTGTTGATGGTCACCGGACTGACGAACAATGCCACCCGTGAATCGGTTCAAAGGCCGCGAATCATCGGCGTAGCCAGTGCCTTGCCAAACCGGCGAGTGGCTGGCATTGGCCGTAGGATTGTTGAGCGCCTTGGTACACAGACGATCGGCCGTTTTGACTTGGACGAACGAAAAGCCATTGGCCGGATCGCTGTAATTCTGGGAGAAGGTACCGTAACTGCCACTCGCCGGGGTGCCACCGCCATCCTTGCAAATCTCTGCCGCGTACTGCGCTGCATTGGGCGTTTCAAAATCGTTCTGGTACACCGTGATCAACCCCTGGGCAAAGAGGCTGGAGGTGGCCAGCAACATGGCCGAGGAAACAACGATGTTCCGGGCGTTCCGCTGACGAGTCATAACACTTCCTTGGCAATCATATTAGGCACTATCAATACATTTGATCGCATCGATAAAGCAAAAGACGAAGTCTATTTAGCAAAGCATGACGAAACACGTGATGAAGGTCAAATAACGTGAATCGATGACCATTTCATCCGGTTTGTCGCGGTTTGTGGCGCAGACCACATACACCACCCAGTGTAAATGTATTTATTTGTTTCCATTTCACCGACCGATATGTATCCCGTGGCCAGCCATTGATGTAGCAGCAGACTTCTGCGCGTCACCCGCCTTGCGCAAGGCCACCCCTGCCCGCAGAAAAATGCACCACCCGCCTTTGCAGACCGGTGGTGCATGCGTTGACTACAGCAGTGCTCAGAACTTGTAGTTCAGGCTCACATTGACCGTGCGCGGCTCGCCCCAGGTGTAGGTGCTGTACCAGCTGAAGATGGTGTAGTACTTCTTGTCAAACAGGTTCTTCACGCTGAGCGAGGCGGACAGCTGCTTGTTGAAGTCGTAGCGGGCCATGGCGTCCCAGACCCAGTAGTTCTGCACGGTGTGCACGGCATTGCCACCGGTCGGCACACTGATGCTGCCCCAGGTTTTGTCCTGCCAGCGCGCGCCGCCGCCCAAGGTCAAACCGCTCAGGCTGCCGGCCAGCTTGTAGCTGGTGTAGAGGTTGAACTGGTTGGAGGGCGTGAGGGTGGAGACACGCTCGCCATCCTTGCGCGCAATGCTGTGCGAGTAACCGGCCTGGATCTGCCAGGCAGGGGTGATCTGGCCAGACACCTCCGCCTCCCAGCCCCGGGTCTTGACGCCCTGGATTGCCCTGTACGCGGGGTTGCCGCTGGGGGTGATGCCGCCGCTCTCCACGGCATAGTTGTCCTGCAGGGTCTGGAACACGGCAGCGCTGGCATTGAGCCGGCCGCCAAAGAACGAGGCCTTGGCGCCGAGCTCATAGTTCTTGCCCTCGAGCGGATCCAGGGTGCGGCCCTGCTCGGTCTGGTAGGACTGCGGTTTGAAGATGCCGCTGTAGCTGGCGTAGACCGAGTAGTTCTGGTTCAGGTCATACACGGCGCCCAGGTAGGGCGTAAAGACATTCTTTTCCTTTTGCTCCTGCACCCGGTTTCTGTAGTTGGACAGGCGCCCGCCCGTGATGAGCTTCAAGTCATCGCGCAGGTTCCAGCGGGCCGTGGTGTAGAGGCCGTTCTCATAGGTGCTCTCGTCATCACGGTAATCGGGCGCACTGTTCCAGACCGGGGCAGGCACCTTGCCATTCCACTGGTAGTAGTTGTCCACCACGCCGTCAAAGCCGCTGTTGTCGTTGTAGTAGCCATCGTTTTTCCAACGGCGCTTGGCCAGGCTGCCTCCCACCACCAGTTCATGGCTGCGCCCCAGCAGCGAGAAGGGGCCACTGGCATACAGGTCGGCCGCATCGCTGGTGGTGCGGCCAATGTACTGGCCTCGCCACATGCGCACGCCGGCACCGGTCAGCGGGTCGGGGTTGCCACCGGCTGCAGCGCCCAGGTTGGCGTTGTAGCCGTTGATCTGGTGGTTGAGCTGCAGCTTGGTGACCCAGCCACTGTCAAAGTTGTGCTCCAAGGTGGCAAAGGTAGTGCGCGTGTACTGGTCCCAATGGCTCCAGTCGGCACCGTTGTTGAACGAGCGCGGCATGGCGTTGAAATGGCCGTTCGCATCGAGCAAGGGAATACCGCCCCAGGTCGATGCCGTGGGCTTGTTGTCCTGGCGGTCGGCGCCCACCGTCAGCAGCGTTTGGGGCGTCAGGTCCACCTCGACGATGCCGTAGAGCACGCCCGTCTTGCGCTCGTAGCGATCGAGCTGCGAGTGCTTGTCCTGGTAGGTGGCAACGCCGCGCGCGCGGATGCTGCCGCTGTCGTTGAGCGCGCCGCTGACGTCCAGCTCCCCCCGGTAGTTCTGGTAGCTGCCGGCGCTGATGCTGGCATGGCCGCTGAATTCCTTGGTTGGCTTCTTGCGCACCAGGTTGATGGTGGCGCCCGGGTCGCCACTGCCAGTCAGCAGCCCGGTGGCCCCCTTGAGCACTTCCACCCGGTCGTAGATCGCCATATCGGTCAGCGTATTGCCCGCGGAATAGGCCGAGTTGCGCGACATCGGAATGCCGTCGTACTGGAAGTTCTGGATCGCAAAGCCGCGCGCGTAGTACTCGGTGCGCTCGCTGTCGTAGGTCACGATGCTCACGCCCGGCGTGTGGTTGATGACATCGTCAATCGAATGGAGCTGGAAGTCATCCATCACCTGACGCGTCACCACGCTGACGGACTGCGGCGTCTCACGCGGCGTCAGCACCAGGCGGGTCGCCGTTGCCACAGCGCCAGGCGTGTAAGAGCCCGAGCCCTCGGTGATCTCGCCAAGCTGGTTGCTACGCACGGTCACTTCGGACAGCGTGACTTCCCCTCCCGCTGCAGATGGGGAGGCAGCCGATGCTGCGGCAGCCGGAGCTGCGGCAGCCGGAGCTGTGGCAGCCAATGCTGTGCCAGCGGGCACAGGCGCGGCTGCCTGCACCATCAACACGCCCCCTTCCACCCGGCCCTGGAGGCCCGATCCCTGTAGCAAGGCCTGCAAAGCCTGCGACACATCCTGCGCTCCTTGCAGCGCTGGCGCCTGGCGGCCCTGCGCTGCCTCCGGCGCTGCGCTAAAGCGCAGATTCGCCTGCCGGGCAAATTGCGCAAGCGCGCTAGCGAGCGGTTGCGCCGGAATATCGAAGCTGGCGGTTTGCGCCATCGTCGCCTGCAGGTGCAGGGCCAGGCCCAGGCAGACCGCCGCATGCGCCAGCACGGTGCGGCGCGGCTTGAAAGTGAATGAAGACATGAAAGAGTGCTCTCGTCCGATGAAAAGCGATGACGGGACGAGACAGCGCTGCAAAGCGCGTGCGAAGCTTGGAGTGCAGGCTGCCAAAGCGCACAGCACACTGGGCGCTGCCACCGTCAGATGGATTCCTGCGTGGATGGCGTGGGCTGTACACCGCCTGAAATCCGCGAATGCCTGGCAGCGCTGGGGACAGCCGCTGGCCAAAGCGGCCTCCATGATACTTATTCAAATGCGAATCAGTCTCATACTCAATATTAATAAGTGGCGTTTCAGCAACAGTTTGGTGAAGCATCCAGAGCAGGGGTGCCGGTCTACCACCCAAGGGGTCACCGGCCTCCGTGCGCGCGCCGGCGCAGGCGCAGCCAGCACTGCCATAATGGCCCGCCATGACCATCGCGCTCACCACCCTGCTCATCTACGCCAAAGACATGCAACGCACGGCGCGCTTTTATGTCGAGCACTTTGGTTACGCCTCCGACTGCGCCGTGGTCGATGGCCTGATCGCCCTCCAGCCTCTGCATGGCGGCGCGGAGATCCTGGTCCACCAGGCCGCCAAGAGCCTCAAGTTTGGCTCCGCGGTGCTCAAGCTCTCCTTCAGCGTGGCCGATGTCGAACAGTTTGTGGCCAAGGCCGCCGCAAAGGGGCTGGATTTTGGCCCGGTGCACCAGGCCAATGGCTACGCCTTTGCCAACACCAAGGACCCGGACGGCAACGCGATCAGCGTGTCGAGCCGCCAATACCGGGCGGGATAGGCACCACGCAAGCTCAACCCTTCAAGACCTTGCGGCCATACGAGGCTTGAGCGACCCAGTTCATCACCCCAGCAATGGCGGCAAGCGCTATACCGACGAGTGCCAGGCCATGCCATCCATCTACATGGGCGCTGTAGCCACCCAGTGCAGCGCCTGCGGCACCACCTAGAAAATAGGACACCATGAAAATCGTATTGGTCCTGTTCCTGGCCTCGGGATGTGTCGCAAAGATTCTGGATTGATTGGCCACCAATCCGGCTCGATTTCCCACATCCATCAACACCATGCCAACCACCAACCAGGCCAGACTCAAGCCGGAGAGGGCCACAAAGACATAGGCCAATGCGATAAGGCTGCAGCCATAAAGAATGGTTCTTTGGGCGCCGAATCTGTCGACCAGCATGCCAATTTTCTTGGAAGCAAACAAACCCACCAAGCCGACAAATCCAAACGCACCAATGGCTGCAGGATTGAAATGGTAAGGCGGCTGAGAAAGCATGCTGGCTAATGAGGCCCAGAGGGCACTGAATGCGGCAAACATCAAAAAACCCGAGGTAGATGCCAGGCGGATAAGGGGTTCTTCTCGCAGCATGGCGACCATGGATTTCAACAGGCCTGCGTAAGACACCGATGCCTGGGGATGTATCACGGGCAGCGTGCGCCACACCATGAAAAGCATGACGCCATTGAGCGCCGCAGCGACTGCAAAAATGGCATGCCAGCCAAGCTCTGCGCCTCCATAGCCGCTCAGCATTCTGGCCAACAACAGCCCTGCCGAGAGTCCACCCAACAGCGAACCAATCACCTTTCCCTGCGCTGCCGGTGGAGACGCGCTGACCATCGTCGGTATGATGATTTGCGCGGTGATCGCGGTCATGCCGACCACGGCGCAGCCGATCAGCAACCAGGTAAAACTGGGGGCCAAGGAGCAGGCCAGCAGTGCAAGCGCATTGACGCTGATGGTTCTTGCGGCCAAAGTGCGCGGCTCGATCCGATCCGCCAGAGGGACAAACAGCAGCAGGCCCAACGCATAACCGAGTTGCGTGATGGTCGCGATCCAGCTTCCGCTGCCGAGTGAAACGCCAAAAGTATCCGCCATTTGTGGCAGCAGCGGCTGGTGGTAGTAGATGGCAGATACTGCAAATGCACAGCACCAGGTCATTGCAAACAGCTGGTGACGATGCATGCATGCGTCAACCTTTTGCAGAATGGTTTTTGGCATGAAGGCTCCCCTCGTCTACTCTTGAGCCAGCCGGTCATTTCCCAGCGCTGCCGTCGACAGGATTATTTTTCCGACTGCCTGACCGGATTCCAATCGGCGATGGGCCGCTTGCGCATCTTCAAGTGCATAGACACTGTCGACAACGGGATGCAGCCTTCCGTCGTCGAACAGCGCTAGCCAACGCTCTGAGAAGCGTTCCACCATGGCGCACTTCTCCTCCAGCGAGCGGCTTTTCATCACCGTCCCCATGATGGAGAGACGACGGTAGAGAACACGGTCCAATGGCAACTCACCTCCGCTGCCGCCCCCGAGAATGCCCACCTGGATCATTCGCCCGCCTTCGGCCAGCGAATGGATGTTGGCGGCCAGATACGGCGCACCAATAAAGTCCACAACCAGATTGACGCCTTGGCCATCGGTATCGGCGTCGATCACTTGCTGGAAGCTCTCGGCGCGGTAGTCGATGACCCGATCTGCACCCCAGGCCAACACGCGCTGCAGCTTCTCAGCGGAAGTGCTGGCAAAGATGCGAGCACCAGCGCAGTGGGCGAGCTGCACGGCAGCAGAGCCAACCCCTCCAGCGGCGGCATGCACCAGGACGGACTGATCCGCTTCGAGACGGCCCAAGTGAAACAGCGCTTCATGGGCAGTGACAAAGACCTCGGGAATCGCTGCTGCTCGCACATCGTCCATTCCGCGCGGAATAGGCATAGCCATCCTGTGGTCCATACGGGCGAATTCGGCGTAGGCCCCTCCACCGACGATCCCCATCACCCGATCACCTATTTGATAACCCGAAACGGATGCACCAAGGTCAACCACCTCGCCAGCGACCTCCAGCCCCATCAGCTCGGAGTCGCCAAAGTTGGCCCGGCCATAGCGGCCCATGCGTTGCAAGGCATCGGCCCGGTTGACGCCAGCGGCCCCGACTCGCACCAACAGGTCATGGGGCCGTACCTCTGGAATCGGCAATTCCTCGATCTGGAGCGTCTCAGGACCACCAAAGACTTTTTGAACAACGGCTTTCATCAACTTGCGACTCCTTCT
Source organism: Comamonas sp. MYb21 (assembly GCF_037479395.1). Lineage (NCBI taxonomy): Bacteria > Pseudomonadati > Pseudomonadota > Betaproteobacteria > Burkholderiales > Comamonadaceae > Comamonas > Comamonas sp. MYb21. The sequence continues at coordinate 26,121 of NZ_JBBGZC010000014.1, forward strand.
TCGAGCGAAATCAGCTCAACTACAATGGATTCGATGGTACGGGGCCAGGCCCCGCGTGATAACTGGCCAGAATTCGTTAACGGTTTTGCGGGAAATGCAAATATGGGCGCTGAGCGCATCGCTGAGTTTCTGGAGGTGTTTGTCCACGTTACCCGTGAAGGCAGCTTCTCCGCAGCAGCTCGGCGCATGGGGGTCGCCCCCTCGTCGATCACGCGCAGCATTGACACGCTCGAAGCGCGTCTTGGAACGCCTGTTTTCAGGCGCTCTACGCGGCTCATCACCTTGACCGAGGCTGGTGCTGCGCTGCTTGTCAGAGCCAAGCGCGTGCTGGACGAGTTGGCAGATGCGCAACAGGAAATTGCGGCCCTGAGTGGTGGAGCCCATGGTGTTTTGCGCGTGGCCTGCTTTCCCACCTTCGGCAAGCGGTACGTGATTCCTGTGGTGGCCTTGCTGGCCAAGACCCACCCCCAATTGCGCGTGGAGCTGGATTTGACAGAGCGGCTTGCAGATCCTGTGGCTGAGCGCCTGGATGCGGTGATAAGGATAGGCAAACTTCCGGACAGTTCTCTGGTCGCCACCAAGATCGCCACGCAAATCCGTACGCTGTGTGCCAGCCCTTTGTACATCTCCGCAGTGGGTGCACCAAAATCCCTGGACGATTTACCAAGCTACCAGCTCATCGATAAACTGCATGGCGCAGATTTGCTGGGCTGGTCTGACTTTCTCGGACATGGCGTTTTGCCAGACCAGGCCGTTTTTCGTTGTGATGATTTTGAAGCCATGCGCTTGGCTGCGCTGGCGGGCGTGGGCATTGCGCTGTTACCCGATTGGGTAGTGGGCAACGACATTGCCACGGGGCATCTGCTGAAATTGACTGCCGGCCCCGGCGACAGCACCTGCTTGCATTCCGACATCCATCTGCTGCGCGCGCCAGTGGAGCCCAGTGCCAAACTGCGCGTGTTCACCGAGCAGTTAAAGCGCTTTATCGGCGAGCCCCATCGTTGGGCGGTGTGAGCTGAACAGCCTGCGCGGCCCGCCAGATGGCGGACCTCATCAAGCACCGCCTTACTGCAGCCCCAAAAACTTGAACGGCTCCGAAGGCTGGAACGATGCCGTGGCATCGCCGGCAAACGCATGGTTCTGGTTCGGTCCCAGATCCAGCTTCATCACCTTGCCGGTATCGTGGCTGAAGTTCAGTGCCTTCAGGTCCACCCAGAAGGTATTGGGCGTCAGGGCCGATTCAAAGAAGTAGAGCTTGCGCTTGTGGTCGAACACCGTGCGCCAGCGCGTCGAGGAGATATTGGGCTGGTCCGGGGTCGTGATGCCATAGGGCACGGAGACATTGCGGATCACGCTGAACACGCTGGCCAGCGCCTTGTTGGGCTCCTGGTCCTGCGGCACGGCTTTCACATAGAACGAAGCGCGGGCAAAGCGGTCGGCCGCCCGGTTGGTGCCCGGCAGCATCACGGTGCCGCCAATCTGCTTCCAGTAGCTGTTGAGCGCCAGCTGCTCGTCAAAGGTGGGCGAGTTGGTCATCACCTGGTAGCTGCGGCTGTGGTGGATGACCTGGCGGCCGCCGATGTACTCGACAATGGCGCTGTCGCCACTGGCGTCCGACATCGACAGATGCAAGGTGGTGAGCCGGTCTTCGCCGGGCACATTGTCCGAGACGATGATGAAGGGCTGCTGCTCCAGCGCCTGGACAGCCTCGGCCACGGTCGCAAAGTTGTCGAGCACATACTGGGCCCAGGCGGCAATCGTCAGGCCCGGTTTGCTCTTGTCATCGAACGCCGGGTACTGCGACTCGGCCAGCCACAGCAGGTTGGCGCTCAGCCCCGCTTCGTTGACGCCGTCAGTGGTGGAGACGTCGTAGCCCGAGGTCACCAGGCTGCCGTAGCGAGAGGTCCAGCGCAGCGAGTTGGGCCCTGCCTGGCCGGTGCGCTCCATGCCGCGTGGCAAGACCCAGAGGTTGCTGGTGATGTCATTTTTCCAGTCCATCGAGCGGGCGGTGATCACCTGGTCATGCGCGCCCAGGTAGACCACCCGCGTGCAGGCGATGGCGCTGCTGATGGTGCTGAGGCTCAGCACGCCGGCCAGCCATGCGGTGCCCAGCTTGCGCGCGGGCAGCAGTCTCTTTTTTTGCGTCATGGGTCACTCCCCCACCGGTGGATTGGCAATATCAGACCCGCCAGCAGGCCGCGCCTACCGGGTCAGGCAGCGGCGCCCCGGCTGCCTGTTTACTGGGCGCTGGCCTTCCAGCTGCCGTCTGCTTGCTTGCAGAACCAGAACTGCCACTCCTCCTTGAGCTTGCCGTTGGGGCGGCTCGCTTCCACATTCAGCAGGCGGCAGGTATCGGCCTTCTGGGTCTGGCTGGTTTGCAGCGGCGTCAGCGCCATCTGCACCTGGCGGTGGCGCGGGCCGTGGCTGCTGGCCCACTGCGTGGTGCTCTTGTCAGCGGCATTGTTCAGCACATCGCCCACGGCCTTGCGCAGCGCGGGCACATCCTTGGCGGGCACGCTGGCGGTGATGGTCTGGTTGAGAAACGACAGGGGCGCGGCAGACGCGGCCAAGGCCAGGCTACCCAGGACGGTGGCCAGCACCAGGGCGGGCAGTTGGCGTGCAGCAGGCTTTTTCATGGTGTCATATCCTCTCATTGAATTGTTCGGTGCGATCAGCAGCGAAGCTTCAGGCCTGCCATGCGGGCTGGCCCTGCGCGCTTCACCTGGACTCGCGTTATCAGCGAGTTGATCATATTCCATATAGTCTGATCCACCCACCCTATGAAAATGACGATGACGTTCAGCAACGCCACCCAGCCCCCAGCAGGACCCCGCCATGCCCCGCGAAAACATCAATGACTTGTTGGCCTTTGTCGCGGTCGCGCGGGAAGGCAGCTTCACCAAGGCCGCTACGCAACTGGGCGTATCGCAGTCGGCGCTCAGCCACACCATCCGGGGCCTGGAGGCCCGCATGGGTGTGCGCCTGCTCAGCCGCACCACGCGCAGCGTCTCGCCCACCGAGGCGGGGGCCTATCTGCTGGCCCGCATTGGTCCGGGCTTTGACGAGATTGAATCGGGCGTCGCCGCGCTCAGCGATTTTAGGGACACGCCGCGCGGCCATGTCCGCATCACCACGGCCGAGCATGCGGCCAACACCGTGCTCTGGCCCAAGCTGGCGCCGGTGATGCAGCGCTACCCGGATGTGTCCATCGAGATCAATGTGGACTATGGACTGGGCGATATCGTCGCGCAGCGTTTTGACATGGGCATACGCCTGGGTGACCAGGTCGCCAAGGACATGATTGCGGTGCGCATCGGGCCCGACTGGCGCATGGCGATTGTGGCCACGCCCGACTATCTGGCGCGCATGCCCGCGCCCCAGACACCGCAGGATCTGGCCGCCCACCAGTGCATCACGATGCGCCTGCCCACCCATGGCGGGCTGATGGCCTGGGAGCTGGAGAAAGATGGCGCTGCGGTGCAGGTGCGCGTGCAAGGGCAATGGGTGTTCAACGGCAGCCGCGCCATGCTGCGTGCCGCGCTGGCCGGATACGGCCTGACCTATGTGCCCGAAGACATGGCCGCGCCCCATATCGCGCAAGGCGAGCTGCTGCGGGTGCTGGACGACTGGTGCCAGCCCTTTAGCGGCTACCACCTGTACTACCCGCACCGGCGCGGCATGTCGCCCGCGATGCGCGTGGTGGTGGATGCATTGCGCCACAGCGAGGTGGCCACCGTAGCCGATCTGCCCGCCGTGTTGCGAACTACGCACATGTAAAAAATTCGATGCAAATGATAATCATTTTTATATAGAATGGCGTTTTACAGGCGCCAGCAATAACAACACCATGCCACCAGGGCCTCCTGCACCACCCCTCATAAGGGTTCCGCAGCAGACCCCTCAGCCTGCATCATCCGCATGCAGCCCAGGTCAGTAGCCAGCAGTCTTTTCTTTCCCCCCTTGCTTTAACTGGCTGGACCCTATGGCTTCTCGCACCTCTTCCCAGGCGCAGCGTATCTCTGCGCGCGCCACTTCCACTCTCCAACCCCGATACCTGGCCGCCGCTGTGGCCGCGCTGGTGTCTGCCGGCGCCCTGGCGCAGCAGGCTGCGCCGGATCAGCCAATGCAACTGGCGCAACTGGGGCAAGCAGAATCGACCATGCCGCAGGTCACGGTGCTAGGCAAGGCCGAGAAGGCCCCCGGCACGGTGACCGTGATCTCCGGCGAGGAGCTGGAAAAAGCCAACAGCATGGCGGACATCTCGCGCTACCAGCCCCTGGTGTCGGCCCCCGGCACCGCATCGGGCACCAGCCGCAACCGCAGCAGCTTTGACCGCTCGGGCACCACGGGCTACAACATTCGCGGTATCGAAGGCAACCGCATCGGCATGGATGTGGACGGCATTGAAATGCCCGATGCCAGCACCCGCCCCTACGTCAGCCGCGCCGGCAACAACACCTTTGGCATTGGCCGCGACTTTATCGACCCCGAGATGTTCTCCTCGGTCGGCATCCAGTCGGGCACCACCACGGCCCGGCGTGCAGCCGGCGGCATTGGCGGCGCCGTCAGCTTCAAGACCAAGTCGGCCAGCGACTTCTTGCGCAATGGCAACACCAGCTACTTCGGTGGCAAGCTCGGCTTTGATTCCGCCGACCACTCCTGGAACGAAAGCATCACTGCAGCGGGCAAATCGGGCAGCCTCGATGGCCTGATCGCCTTCTCGCGCCGTGATGGCAAGGAGACGCAGAACAACAGCGCCCTGGGCATCAAGGCATCGCCGGAAGACTGGCATTCCAACGCGTTGCTGATGAAGGGCGGCCTGCAGATCGATGCCGAGAACCGCCTGGAGCTGTCTGCCGACCTGTACCGACGCAGCAACCAGAACCAGTTCTATGGCTGGAGCACCGACAACAGCGCCATCACGCAAAACAATATGCAGGACAGTGACACCAGCCGCAACACGCTGCAGCTGTCGCACCTGTGGACGCCCAGCAGCGCCTTTGTCGATCAGCTGGACACGCGCCTGTTCTTCCAGAACACCGATACGGAAGACGTGACCGACACCACCACCTTGGCGAGCGGCGCCACCACGCGCAACCTGTCGCAAAACAAGACCAAGGCCTGGGGCCTCTCGACCACCGGCGACAAGCGCATCGACCGCCACCGCATCAGCTTTGGCTTCAACGCACAGACGCAGAGCCAGGAGCGCCCCTGGAACGTGGCCGGCTACATGAAGCCGCAGCCCGACACCGACACCACGCGCCTGGGCGCCTTCATCCAGGATGACATTGGTTTTGACGTGGGCGGCAAGCGCCTGGGCGTGATCCCGGCGCTGCGCGTGGACCGGGTCAAGGTCGAACCCAAGCACCTGGGCGATTTTGCCGAAGGCGCTTTGACCGAAGACGCGGCCTCCAAGCTGTACAGCAACCTCAGCAGCACCATCTGGAGCCCGAGCCTGGGCCTGACCTATGAGCTGACGCCCAAGTTCATGGCCTATGGCCAGTACAAGCGCAGTGGCCGTGCACCGACCGCTGGCGAAGTGTTCGGCTCCTGGAACATGGACCAGAACTACGCGGGCTCCGCCCAGTACGCGCTGATCGGCAACAGCAACCTCAAGCAAGAGACCAGCAACGCCTTTGAGATCGGCGTCAAGGGATCGCCCGCCGACGGCGTGCTGTTCAATGCATCGACCTTCTACACGCGCTACAAGGATTTCATCGGCTACACCCGCTACACCCGCGCCAGCGCGCCGGACAAGTTCAGCAATGTGCCGGCCCACATCGGCACCATCTACCAGGCCGAGAACCGCGACGAGGCGACGATCTATGGCCTAGAGATGAGCGCCCGCCTGGACCATGGCCAATGGGCACCCGCCGTCAAGGGCCTGTACTCGACCTGGGCGCTGGGCCTGGCCCATGGCACCTCCAAATCCAACTACGCGGGTGACAAGGATGTGCCGCTGGATACCATCCAGCCACGCAAGGCCGTCATCGGCGTGGGCTATGACGCGCCCATGCGCGCCTGGGGCGTCAACATGACCGGCACCTTTGTCGCCGGCAAGCAGGCCCAGGCCACCAACCGCGAGAGCTATACCAATGCCGGCACCGACATTGCCGACTCCAGCATCGAGCAGTTCCGCGTGCCCGGCTATGCGCTGTTCGATCTGTCGGGCTACTGGCAGATCAACAAGAACGCGCGCCTGAATGTCGGCATCTACAACCTGACGGACAAGCGCTACTGGGATTACGCCAGCAGCCGCAGCCTGCAGCCCTCCGTCGCCAAGGACCAGCGCGACATCCAGCTGCTGACCAACCCGGGCCGCACCTACGCCGTGTCGTTGAACGTCAATTTCTAAGCTTTTCTCCCACCACGAAAGGACCCCAGCATGAACCGCTTTTCCGCCGCCATGACCGCCGTTGCAGCCGCCGCGCTGCTCAGCGCCTGCGCCAGCAACAACGGCAACGACAGCAAGACCGCAGCGCCCGCCGCTGCCGCCAAGACCGAAGCCAAGGGCCCGGCCACCCCCGTGGGCGGCCACGGCCACAATGCCTTCATGGGCGGCTATGACGCCAACCGCGACGGCGTCGTCACCCGGGACGAATACGACACGCTGCGCAAGGAGCGCTTTGTCGCCGCCGACACCAACAAGGATGGCTGGCTGAGCGAGGACGAATACGTGGCCGAGTTTGAAGGCCGCCTCAAGGCCCAGTACGCCGCCGCAGGCAAGAAGCCCGACCAGCAGTACGAAGGCAGCATCAAGCAGGCCCATGTGCGCTTCCACATCCTCGATACCAACAAGGATGGCAAGCTGAGCATCGAAGAGGAAATCGATATCGCCAACAAGACCTTCAAGAACGCCGACCGCAACGGCGACGGCGTGGTCAATGCAGCCGATATGGCAGGCCAGTAAGCCATGCAAGCGCGCCATCTGTTTGCTGCGCTTGCCGCGACGTTCAGTCTGAACGCCGCCCAGGCCCACATGCCCTTTCTGCTGCCCAGCGTGTTTGATGTGCAGCCCAAGTCCACCCTCAGTGTGGATGCGGGCTTTGCAGAAAAACTGTTCCTGTCCGAAGTCCAATTTGGCGCTACGCCATTCAGCATCACCACGCCCTCGGGCACCACGCTGCCCTTTGGCGAGGTGCACCAGTTCAAGACCCGCACAGTGGCGGAGCAAAAACTGCCCGACGAGAAAGGTACCTACCGCCTCTCCAGCGGCCCGCGCCTGGGTGCGATCTTTCGCAGCTGGGAGGTGAATGGCAAAACCACCGTCGTGCGCGACCCCAAGGCCGTCATGCCCGAAGGTGGCGTGATGAAGGTGCATTACCAGTCGCTGTCGGTTTCCGAGGCCTACGTCACCGCCGGTGCGCCCACCCCCATCAAGCCTTACGGCAAGGGGCTGGAGATCGTGCCCAGCACGCACCCGAGCGACGTGTTCGCCACAGAGAAGTTCAACTTTGTGGTGCACTTTGATGGCAAGCCACTGGCAGACCAGAAGGTCAGCATCTACCGCTCAGCGATGGATCTGCAGGGCCAGAACAGCGTGGATGAGCTCAGCACCGACGCGCAAGGCGACATCAGCTGGACCCCGAGCAAGCCAGGCATCTACATGGCCCTGGTGCGCCACCGTGCCCCGGCTCCCGAAGGCGCGGCAGCGCCGACCTATGGCTACAACTACACGCTGACCTTCCGGGTACTGGCGCAGTAGTGTTGCTCAGGGCTGCGGCACTCGCAGCGCTTGCTCCGTGTCGAGCAAGCTCCCCGCGAGACCACGGCCCGCCTTCCATCACCCATCACCAGCTCGCATCCGCCCTCCCCGGCGGGCGCTGCGGCGCGAACACCTCGACCAGGTGGTCCACCAGGGCCTTGGTCTTGGCGGGAAGATGGGCCCCGCCATGGAACTGCAGATAGATATCGGCCGGTGGCAGCCGCCATTGCGGCAACACCGGCTGGAGCTGGCCCGCGCGCACGAGCGGGCCGACCTCCCACTCCGAGCGCATCAAGATGCCATGCCCCGCCATCGCCCAGGCCGTGGCCGACTCCCCATCGTTGGCACTCAGCGGCCCCCTCACCTTCACCGTTTCTGTCTGCGCGCCATTGCGCAGATGCCAGGTGCCAAACGCCTCGTCGCCCTCGCGGATGAAAAGGCAGGCGTGGCGCGTCAGTTCCTGGGGCGATGATGGCGCGCCCATTGCTTGCAGATAGCGCGGCGAGGCACAAAGCACACGGCGGTTGCGTGCCAGCACCCGGGCCGTCCAGCGGGAATCCGGCATATCGCCCATGCGGACCACCAGGTCAAAACGGTCCTCCAGCAGGTCGGCAGGCCGGTCGCTCAGCTGCAGCTGCAGCTCCACCTCTGGAAAGCGCTGTGCGAATGTTCCCAGCGCTGGCGCAATATGCCGGCGCCCAAAGCCAAAGGTGGCATTGACCCGCAACAGGCCCTGCGGCACGGCGGCGGCTCCGCCAATGGCGCGCTCCAGCGAACCAAGCTCGGAGAGCAGACGCGCACCTTCGACCAGGTAGCGCTCGCCCTCAGGCGTCAGGCTCATGCGGCGGGTGGTTCTTTGCATCATCCGGGCACCCAGCCGGGCTTCGAGTGCTGCAAGACGCTTGCTGACGGCGGGACCCGTGACACCCAGCTGCTGGGCCGCGCTGCGCATGCTGCCCTCTTTGCTGAGCAGCGCAAAAAAGGCGATGTCAGAAAATCCATCCATTCGTAACTCCAGCGACCGAAAGTCGTGCTCTGCCGCGCATTGTATATTTCCGCCTCAGCTGTGAGACTCGGAGCCATCGCGTACACAGAGCACCCCCCATGCACCGAACCCTTTACCGCAAGCTGGTCGACACCCATACCGTCACCCAGCTCGACGCGCAGAACGTCTTGCTGTTCTGCGACCTGCACTTGATGAACGAGTACACCAGCCCCCAGGCCTTTGCCGGCCTGGACGCGCAAGGGCGCAGTGTGCCGATGCCCGGCCAGAACATGGCCGTCGTCAGCCACGTGATTCCGACCGACCCGGGCGCCATCCGGGTCATCCGCGATGCCGCACCCGCGCTGCAGGCCAGCAAGCTGCGCAAGAACTGCGACCAGCACGGCATCCCCTTGTTCGACACCCAGGATGCGCTGCAAGGCATCGAGCATGTGGTGGCGCCTGAGCATGGCATGGTCCGCCCCGGCATGGTGGTCATTTGCGGCGATTCGCACACGACCACCTATGGTGCGCTGGGCGCACTGGGCTTTGGCATCGGCACCTCGGAAGTCGAGCATGTGCTGGCCACGCAGACCTTGGTGTACCGGCTCGCCAAGGACATGCGCATCCAGGTCGATGGCGTGCTGCCGTTGGGCACCAGCGCCAAGGACCTGATCCTGATGGTCATCGGCCATATCGGCGCCCAAGGCGCCCGGGGCCATGTGATCGAGTTCTGCGGCACGGCATTTGACGCCATGTCGATCGAAGCCCGCTTTACCGTGTGCAACATGGCCGTCGAGGCAGGCGCCCGTGGCGCCTTGATTGCGCCCGATCAAAAGGCCGCAGACTACGTGCTGGCGCGCTCCGCAGACCTGAACGGCCCCATCCAGCAGGCCGCCCTGCAGCACTGGGCCAGCTTGCGCAGCGATGAAGGCGCGGTGTTCGATGTGGAGCACCGTTTTGACGCCAGCGATGTGCCCCCGCATGTGACCTGGGGCACCAGCCCGGACCAGGTCGCGCCCATTGGCGGTGCGGTGCCTGATCCCGAGACACAGGCCGCAGGCCCCCTGCGCCGCAGTACCGAGCAGGCACTGCGCTACACCGGGCTCGCCGCAGGCACCCCGCTCGAAGGCATCGCCATCCAGCATGTGTTTATCGGCTCCTGCACCAACGCCCGCATGGAGGACCTGCGGGCCGTGGCCGAGGTGGTGCGCGGGCGCCAGGTGGCCCAAGGGGTCCGTGCCATGGTGGTGCCGGGCTCCGGCGCGGTCAAGCAGCAGGCAGAAGCAGAAGGCATTGCCAGCCTGCTACTGGAGGCTGGCTTTGAATGGCGCGAGCCGGGCTGCTCCATGTGCCTGGCGATGAACGGCGACATCCTGGCAGACGGGGTGCGCTGCGCCTCCACCACCAACCGCAACTTCGAAGGGCGCCAGGGACGCGGCGCCATCACCCACCTGATGAGCCCTGCGATGGCAGCCGCCGCCGCCGTCACCGGCACCATTACCGACGTTCGCCGTCTGGAGACCCGCCATGCGTGAGCCACATATCCTGAGCGGCAAGATGGCCGCTTTGGCTATCGAGAACCTGGACACCGACCAGATCATGCCCAAGCAGTTTCTGCACGGCATCGACAAGGCCGGGCTGGACAAGGGCCTGCTGTATGACCTGCGTTTTGATGCCGCAGGCCACCAGCGCCCAGGCTTTGTGCTGAACCAGCCCGAGCGCGCCGATGTGGAAATCCTGGTGGCCGGCGCCAATTTTGGCTGCGGCTCCAGCCGAGAGCATGCCGTCTGGGGGCTGCAGCAGTACGGCATACAGGCCATCATCGCGCCCAGCTTTGGAGAAATCTTCTACTCCAATGCGATGAACAACCAGCTGCTGCTGGTCATGCTGCCTGAGACAGACATCGCCCAGCTCATGGCCGATGCAGGCAGCCTGGAGACCTCACAGGTCCATATCGACCTGCAGACCCTCCGGGTCAAAAGCCCGAGCGTGGACGCGCGTTTTAGCCTGTCGGAGCGCCACCACCGCATGCAGCTCGAGCGCAGAGACCTGATCGGCATGTCACTGACGTACCAGACAGAGATCACACATTTTGCGCAACGCCACTGGGCGGCCTATCCTTGGCTCAAAGACGTGGCCCTGCGCACCCGCCAACAATTGGGCGCGACGCCACGCGCACAGCCACCGGCCAGCCTTGGAGGAAAAGCCTGATGTTCCAGCGCTTTGACACCCGCGATATAGCCGTCAACGGCACCGTGATTCGTTGCCGCGTCGGGGGCAGCGGCCCCGCGCTGCTGCTGCTGCACGGCCACCCGCAGAGCCATGTGATGTGGCACCGCGTGGCCCCGGCGCTGGCCGAAACATTCAGCGTCGTCTGCGCCGACCTGCGCGGTTATGGCGACTCGGCCCGCCCCGGGGCCAGCCCGCACAATGCCGCCTACAGCAAGCGCACGATGGCCCAGGACATGGCCGATCTGATGACCAGCCTGGGCTTTGCGCAGTTCCGCCTTGCCGCCCATGACCGGGGCGCCCGTGTGGCCCACCGGCTGCTGCTGGACCACCCGGGCCGGGTGACGCGCGCCATGCTGCTCGATATTGCGCCAACCTTGGCCATGTACGAGCAAACCACGGAAGCCTTCGCCAAGGCCTACTGGCACTGGTTCTTTCTGATCCAGCCCGCACCGCTGCCAGAGCGGCTGATTGACGCCGACCCCGCCGCCTATATTCGCGATGTCATGGGACGCCGCCATGCCGGCCTGGCCGCCTTCGCGCCCGAGGCGCTGCAAGAGTACCTGCGCTGCATTGCCATCCCGGGCACCGCCACCGCCATCTGCGAGGACTACCGCGCATCCGCCGGCATCGACCTGGAGCACGATCGCGCCGATAGGGACAAGGGGCACAAGGTGCTGACCCCGCTGCGTGTGCTATGGGGCGAGGAAGGCGCCGTGGGGCGCTGCTTTCCGGTGCTGGACCTGTGGCGCGAGGCCGCCACTGACGTCAGCGGCAAAGCGCTCGACTGCGGCCACTACATTGCCGAAGAGCAGCCGGCACAGTTGCTGGAGGAGATGCGGGAGTTTTTTGCCATCTGATGGGCAGGATGGCGGTGGTCGTTGCGAGGCCCGCTGAGGGTATCAGCGGGCTTTCTTGGGTTTGGCTGGAGCGTTGGTGCCACCAATAGCCTCACCAACAATCGTCGTGTGGCAGACGCTTAAGAAAGATCCAGCCCAGCCTCTCTGAGCCGAGCACGTAGATCATCGACTCCCACAAAGTGGATGGCATTGAGCCCCACACGCCTGGCCGCTTCCACATTACGCAGGCTGTCATCAATGAAGAGGGTGGATCTGGGGCTCAAACCGAATCGTTGGATGGTGAGCTCAAAAATCTCGGCTTGAGGCTTTACCAGTCCCTCGAGACCCGAGACAACGATGCCCTCGAACCAGTTGAGAAAGTCAAACCGCGCTTGCGCGATAGGAAAGGTTTCGGTAGACCAGTTGGTCAGTGCCAGCAAGCGCAGATGGCGCTGCCCAAGCTCCCTCAAAATGTCCACCACATCGTTGTTCGCACCAGGCATCATTTCCTCCCATCGATCGTAGAAGGCACGAATGTTCGCCTCCTGGGACGGATGCCTTTCAATAGCTTCTGCAATGGCTTCACTCCATGGCCTGCCTTGGTCCTGACGTTCGTTCCAATCAGGACTGCACACTTCTGCCAAGAACGCTTCCATACCTGCAACGTCCAGGCCAAAAATCTTTCGGTACAAATGTCTCGGGTCCCATTGGATCAGCACATTGCCGAGGTCAAAAATCACGGTATCTATCAGCGGTCCGTTCATGCAATCGCTCAAAGTAGTAGAACCGCTGCACCTTACACCAAACGATGGATCTTGTTGCCGCTTGCGTAGGTCTTGGTAGCTGCTGATCAACGCATTGCGGCTCAGCAGATAACTGCGCTTGATCACAATCCACCCTCGTAGAGCCCCCATTCATGAGCCCCGCTCATGGCGGCATGCGCCCCAAAGGGCTCAATCAAAAGCCGTTCCATCTCTAGCATGCAAGCCATGGATCACCCGGCCGCGCCAGCGGCCCTTCCCTGGAGTTGATATGCAGATAAACGGCTATACAGCCCACACCCCAGGCACGTCTGTGCCCACCCGAATCCCTGACAGAAGCCAGCACTGGGCCCCACAGGAGGCCGTATGAGCAAACACCTGATTGCAGCAGGCGCCTCCATGCTGATCAGCAGCAGCATCGCGCAGGCCCAGGGCATTCATATCAGCCCGGCCGGCACACCGGCCACGATGATCGGCGCGGCGCAGAACTTCAGCGGCCATGTGGCCGTTGACATCAAGGCCGCGGGCGACAGCGCGCAGCAGGGCAGCGTGGGCATGGTCGACTTTGCGCCGGGCGCCCGCACCGCCTGGCACACCCACCCTGTCGGGCAGCTGCTGGTGGTCACCGATGGAAAAGGCTGGATACAGCAGGACGGCCAGCCCCGGCAGAACATCCAGGCCGGTGATGTCGTCTGGATCGATGCCGATGTGCGCCACTGGCATGGGGCCGCCACCACCACCGGTATGCGCCATATGGCAGTGACCTATCTCAAGAACGGCAAGAACGCCGACTGGAAGGAGCTTGTCAGCGATGCGCAATACAACCCCCGCTAAATACCTGCAGCAGCTGCTGTGCGCCACCGGGCTAGTGGTAATGGCGGGTGACTCTGCGGCACAAAGCACGGCCACCCGCCCGGCTGCCGCGAGCGCACAGGCCTGCACGGCCAACGGCAAAGCCCAAGCCCCCTCGCAGCTGCTGAGCGCCCAGCAGCATGCCATCCTGCCGATCGCAGCATTTGCGGCCGCAGGCGACATGGAGCGGCTGACGCCCAGCCTGCAGGCCGGGCTGGAGGCCGGCCTGACTATCAGCGATATTCGCGAAGTGCTGGTGCAGCTATACGCCTATGCCGGCTTTCCGCGCAGCCTCAATGCGCTGAACGCCTTTATGCAGCTGCTGCAGCAGCGCGAAAAAAGCGGCATGGTCGATGCACCCGGCTGCCCACCCAGCCGCGCCATTGCGCAAGGCGATGCGCTGCGCGCGGCCGGCCGCGCCAACCAGACCCAGTTGGCGGGGGCGCCCGTGCAAGGGCCCTTGTTTGACTTTGCGCCTGCCATTGGCGAGTACCTGCAGTCGCACCTGTTTGGCGCCATCTTTGAGCGCGACAACCTCGACTGGCACAGCCGCGAGCTGGCCACCGTCGGCATGCTGTCGGCGCTGCCGGGGGCCGAGGCGCAGCTGCAATCGCATATGCGCATCAGCCTGAATGCCGGGCTGAGCGCCGCCCAGCTGCAGCAGGCGGTGGAGCTGCTGGACAGCCGCGTGGGCAGCGCCAACGGCCAGCGCGCTAGCACGGCCCTTGCCAACACCCTGGCCGCGTTGGCCGGCCAGAAGCGTTAAAGCGCTAGCCTTTGCTGGGCTCGCCCTGCACCTGGCCCCAGCCGCCGCCCAGCGCCTTGTACAAGGCCACGCTGGCGCGCAGGCGCTCCTGGTGCAGCTGCACCGCCAGGTCCTGCGCCTGGTACAGCGAGCGCTGCGTGTCGAGCAGTACCAGCTGGGTTTCGGCGCCCGCGCGGTAGCGGGCCTCGGCCAGCGCCAGCGCCTTGCGGGCCTGGCGCAGTTCTTCCTCTTGCGCCAGCGCCTGCTGCTGCACACCGGCCACGGCGTTCAATGCGGTCTGCACATCGCTGAAGGCCTGGACGATGCTCTGGCGGTAGGCCAGCAGCAGCTCCTCGCGTTGGGCGATCACCAGGTCGCGGTTGGCGGCCAGGCGGCCGGCGTCAAAGATGGGTGCAGCCAGGCCGGCTGCCAGCGAGTACAGCGGGTTGTCCAGCACACGGTGCAGTTGCCGGCCTTGCGCGCCCAGCTCGGCGGTCAAGCTCAGCCGGGGCAGCATGGCGGCACGTGCGGCCTCCAGGTCGGCATCGGCCGCCTGCAAGCGGGCCTCGGCGCGGGCAATGTCGGGCCGGCGGGTGACCAGCTCGATGGGCTCGCCCTGGTCGATGCGGGGCACCTGCAAGGCCAGCACACTGCTTTGGCTGAAGGCAGGGCCTTGCGCCTGGCCCAGCAGCAAGGCCAGGCTGCGCTGGGCATCGGCCTGCTGCTGCTCCAGCGCCGCCAGCGCCCGGCGCTGCGCCGCCACCAGGCCGCGCTGCTGCGCCAGTTCCAGCGATGTGGCCGCGCCAAAACTGGCCTTGGATTCAACCAGCGCCAGCAGGCGCTCGGCGGTTTGCAGATTGCGCTGGGCAATCTCACCACGCTCACGCAGGCCCACATTCAGCAGCCAGGCATCTGCGACTGCGGCGGTAACCGACAGCCGCACCGTGTCGTGGTCAAAACTGCTGGCGCGCAGCGCAGCGCCTGCCGCATCGCGCTGCGACTGCAGGCGGCCCCAGAGGTCGAGCTCATAGCTGGCAGCCAGGCCGACGGACAGGTTGCGACCCGTCGTCTCGGCGTGGCCCCCCAGCCGGCCTTGGTGCCCGGCCTGTGCAGTGGCATTGACCGTGGGCAAGAGCTCGGCCCCGGCATAGCGGGCGCTGGCCTGTGCCTGCTGCACCCTGGCCATGGCGGCGGCCACATCCAGGCTGTGCTGCTGGGCATCGGCCACCAGCGCATCCAGCTCCGCGCTGCCAAAGCTGCGCCACCAGCCCTGGCTGACGGCATCGCCTTGGGCAGCGTCACTGCGCTGCCACTGGGCCGGCACATCCAGGGCTTGCAACTGCGACTGCTGCACCTGATGCACCTGCGTGGGCGCCGACACACAGCCGGCCAGCACCAGGGCCGCTGCCAGCGCGCTGGCGATTGGGAAGATCTGCATACTCACTCTCCTGCCAGGGCCCGTACCGGGTCCAGGCGCGCGGCCGTCTTGGCCGGCATATAACCAAACACCAGGCCGGTGACCACCGCGCAGGCAAAGGCACCAGCCATGGCCCGGATGGAAAACACCACCGGCACACCGGCCAGCACCAGCACAGCGCCTACCAAGGCGCCCACCACCAGGCCCACGGTGCCGCCCGACAGGGTCACCAGGCTGGCCTCGGTCAAGAACTGGCGCAGGATATCGCTCTGGCGTGCGCCCACCGCCATGCGGATACCGATCTCCCGCGTGCGCTCGCGCACCGTCATCAGCATCACATTCATCACGCCAATGCCGCCCACCACCAGCGACACCGCCGCAATCAGCCCCAGCATCACCGCCATGCTCTGGCGCGTGGCCGCCTCGGCCTGGATGCGCGCGGCGGCATTGCCAATGCCAAAGTCCTCGCGGCCGCCGTGCCGCGCCAGCAGCACGCGGTGGATGGCCGCCTCGGCCTCGTTGACCACCTCGGAGGACATGGCCTCGACCACCACATAGTCCGGCTGGGTCTGCGCCTGGTAGACGCGCGCCCGGCCCGATTGGTAGGGGATAAAGACCATGTCGTCATAGTCCTGCGCGCCCGAATCGGCCCCGCGCTCGCTCATCACGCCAATCACCTCGAAGGCCGAGGTACCGATGATCAGCTGCCGCCCCAGCGGGTTGGGCGTGTCAGGGAAGAAGTGCTTGTGCGCCTTGTGGCCCAGCACCACCAGCGGCGCCAGATCGCGGTCCTCGGTGTCCGTGTAATAGCGGCCCAGCTTGGGCTTCCAGTGGTGCACCAGCGGCATCTCTTGGCTGGCAGC
Organism: Comamonas sp. MYb21; assembly: GCF_037479395.1. NCBI lineage: Bacteria > Pseudomonadati > Pseudomonadota > Betaproteobacteria > Burkholderiales > Comamonadaceae > Comamonas > Comamonas sp. MYb21. The sequence continues at coordinate 42,517 of NZ_JBBGZC010000014.1, forward strand.
AAACACATAGACCTGCTTGTCCGCATTGCCATAGCGCACGGTGACCGGGTCGCCAATCACCGGCATCACGCGCCGTATCTCGGGCAGCTCGCGCAAGGCGGCCAGGTCTTCCTCTGTTATCTGGCCGGCCGGCCCACCGGTGGCCGGCGGCTTGCTGCCCATGTAGAGAATCGCCGTGCCCATGGTGCCCATCTGCTCGACCACCTTGCGCCGCGCGCCTTCGCCAATGGCCAGCATCACGATCACCGAGACCACGCCGATCACTATGCCCAACAAGGTCAGGCTGGTGCGCACCCGGTTCATGCGCATGCCCCTCCAGGCCGAGCGCGCGGCCTCCAGCAGCTCGGCCACCAGCGGCGCAGCCGAGGCACTGCCGCCCTGGGGCACCGGCGCCAGCTGCATGCGGGTGCTGTCGCTGGCTACTGTGCTTGCGGTGGTGCTTGCGGTGGTGCTTGGCGTGGTGCTTGTGTCGGCGCTTGCGGTAGCGCTGGCAGCGGCAGGCACCGCATCAGCCTGGCTGCCACTGTCACCCACAATACGCCCATCGCTGATCTCGATGACCCTCTGCGCCTGCGCCGCCACATCGCGGTCGTGCGTGATCAGGATGATGGTGTGGCCAGCAGCGGCCAGCTCGCGCAGCAGCGCCATCACCTCGGCGCCGCTGTGCGAATCGAGCGCGCCGGTAGGTTCGTCGGCCAGGATGATGTGGCCGCCATTCATCAGCGCGCGCGCAATCGACACGCGCTGCTGCTGCCCGCCCGAGAGCTGGTTGGGCCGGTTACCCAGGCGCTCACCCAGGCCCAGGCGCTGCAGCAGGCCCTGGGCGCGCTGCACCCGCTCTTCCTTGGGCAGGCCGGAGTATATGGCCGGTATCTCCACGTTCTCACTGGCGCTTTCGCTGGCAATCAGGTGGTAGCCCTGGAAGACAAAGCCAAAGGCCTCGCGCCGCAGCCAGGCCAGCGCGTCCGAGTCGAACTGCGCCACATCCTGGCCCTGGAAGTGGTAGCTGCCGCCGCTGGGCCGGTCCAGGCAGCCCAGGATGTTCATCAACGTGGACTTGCCCGAGCCCGAGCTGCCCACGATGGCGACAAACTCGCCCGCGTCGATCTCCAGGTCAATGCCATGCAGCACCGTCACCAGTGGCTGACCGCTGGCAGGGTCGCCATAGTGTTTGCGAATGCCGCGCAGTGCGATCAGTGGCTGCTGGGGGTCAACCGCCTCGCTCACCATTGCAGCCACCTGGGGCCACGCTCGAGCGGGGTCTCGCCGATGACGACCTTCTCGCCTTCGGCCAGGCCCTCGAGCACCTCCACCTGGTGGCGGCTGCGTATGCCCAGCTTCACGCTGCGCGTCTGGGGCTGGCCGTTGGCATCCAGCACCCGGGCCACATGGGCGCCTTCGCGGGCCTTGTCTTCTTCCACCGCCGTCAGCGCCACGGCCAGCGCCTGGCTGGCACTGGCGCTGACAAACACCACCTGCGCCGTCATCTGCGGCATCAGCTCGGCGTCCTCATTGCCCACATCAAACAGCACGGTATAGGCCACGGCCTTGGTGGCGGGTGCCGGCGTTTGCGCATTGCCGGCCGGCTGGGCCTGGCTGGCAGCGGGCGCGGGCAGCACCTGGCGCACCTGGCCCTTCCAGCGCCGGGGCTTGGTCTGGCCGGCGCCCCCCAGGGTGGTGAAGTAGACCGGCATGCCCTCTTTGACACGGCGCACATCGGCCTCGGACACCTCGGTCCAGACCGTCATCGCCGACAGATCGGCAATGCGCAGGATATTGGGCGTCTGGTAGGTCGCGTTCAGCGTCTGGCCTTCGCGTGCCTCGACCGACACCACGGTGCCCGCCATCGGTGCATAGATGCGGGTGTAGCCCAGGCGCGCCTCGTCGGCCTTGAGCGATGCCTGGGTCTGGCTGATCTGGGCCTTGAGGTGATCCATGCGCGCCACGGCCATCGCCAGGTTGGCCTGCGCCGTCTGCAGGTCTTCCTCGCGCGTGGCCTCGTGCGCGCTCAGCTGCTGCTGGCGCTGCAGCTGCTGGCCCGCCAGCCGGTGCTGGGCCTGCTGCTCGGCCAGTTGGGCACGCAGGCCCGCCAGGGATGCACGGCCCGCATCCACCGTCGCCCGCTGCACGCTGGGGTCAATCTCCACCAGCAGATCGCCCTTGGCCACCTCGGCACCGGGCTGCACACGCAGCTTCAGGATCTGGCCCGATACCTGCGCGCCCACATCCACATAGCTGCGCGGCTGCAAGGTGCCAATCGCCGTCACCGTGGCCTCGATATCCTGGCGCGCCACCGGCTCGCTCTGGTAGGCCATGGCCGGGCGGCCCGACCACCACAGCAGCGCCCCGGCCACCACCGCCGCAGCGGCGACCACGGTCACTCCCACACGCGAGACCTTCATGAGATGTCTCCCTCAGCCACGCCCAGCCACTGCTTCTGCACACCCGTCATTGCTTCCCCCACCATAGCTCCCTCACGTATTCATCAGCAAGCCATCAGGCCCACCGCCACATCAAACCCAACAAGGCCAGCGGCGCCAGCGCAGCCGCTGCACGCGCTGCCCAGCGCGGCGCAGCCGCAATCCACAGCACGGCGACCAGCGCCCCGGCCGATATCCAACCCAGCCAGGCGACCACCCCCACGGTGGCACCCCAGCCGCCCACGCTGGGCAGCACGGCGGCCGCCAGCAGCAAGCTGCCCAGCAGGCGCAGCAGCTGGCTGCGCCGCCTTGGTATCTCTCGCTCGCCCGTCAACTGCTCATGGTGGCGTTCCATCGCAAAGGCCAGGGCCGTCATGCCGGCAAAGGCTAGCGCCAATGCATACGCGGATGCTTGCCAACTGTTCATGCGCCCACCTGTACCTTGTTAGCGGTTGAAGATGCCGCCTTGCCCGCCACCAGCGCGCGGCGCCGCCACAGCACCCGGCAGGCCCAGACGGCGGCCAGGCCAAAGGCCCAGGCGCCCAGCTCCACGCCGGCACTTTCCCAATCGCCGCGCAGCAGCTGCGCGGGCCAGTGGTCGCCCACGGTCAGGGCATTGAGCACCGGCAGCAGCAGGCACAGCACAGCGAGCAGCGCCATCTGCTCGAGCCAGGCCTTGGCCGGGGCGCGCAGCAGGCCATGCAGCAGCGCGGCCAACCACAGGCCAAAGAACACACCCAGCTCCCACTGCGCGCGCTGCGGCAGCTCCAGCGGCAGCAGGCGGTTGGCCCAGAGGTAGCCAATGCAGGCCACGCCCAAGCCGGCAATGGCCGCCACATTCAGCCCCTCGATCAAGCGGTAGACGGCGGCCGTGGCACTGCCAAACTCGCCCATGTGCTTGCTGCGGCGCTTGACGACAAACAGGATGGCGCCGGTGGCCATCATCGCGGTGCCTGCCAGGCCGCAGACAAAGTACAGCCACTTCATCACCCAGCCGCCAAACTTGACCATGTGCAGCCCGCCCATCACCGACTGGGTGAGCGATGCGCCACCGCCTTCGGCCTCACCAGGCATGCGCAGTTGCAGCAGCTCGCCGCTCGCAGCCGAGAACATGGCCATGCCGGTATTGGGGCTCAGGCGCTTGTCGGCATCGGCATCGCTGTTCCAGCCGTAGATGCCAACGCGCGCAGCTGCATCGCCAGGGTGGTTCACCACCACGGCACGCACCGGCTGGCCGATCAGCGCCTGGCCGCGTGCGGCAAAGCTTTCCAGATCGGGCACCGCCATGGCCTCGCCCGAGCGCGGCGGCTTGCCCGGCTCGCCCAGCTCGGCCGCAAAGGTCTGGACGGCGCCGGGCGCCGTGCCGTACTGGCTCCAGATGCCAGCGGGCATAAAGGTCAGGGCCGATATCGCAATGCCGGTGTAGGCAATCATCAGCTGAAACGGCAGGGTCAACACCGCCACGGCGTTGTGCGCATCCAGCCAGCTGCGCTGGCCCTTGCGGGCGCGGAAGGTGAAAAAGTCCTGAAAGATCCGCTTGTGCGTAATCACGCCGCTGATCAGCGCCACCAGCATGGCCATGCCGGTAACACCGACCACCCACAGCCCGGCCTGGCCGGCATGCAGCTCGTAGTGGAAATGCACAAAATGCTCGCCACCCATCGTGGCCCGCATCGCGCCATGGTGGTGCTCGTCCAAAGGCTCGCCCGTGCGGGTGTCCAGCTCGGCATCGGCGTACTGGCGCTGCTGGTCAAACCAGTAGACCTTCAGGTCGCCGCCGCCCTTGGCATCGGTCGGCCAGATCTCCCACATCTCGGCGCCCTGGTGGTGCTTTTCCATAAAGGCCGCGCCCCAGGCCAGGCGCTGGCCCCGGCTGGAGGCCTGGCCGGCGGCCTCGGCAGCGGCCTGCTCGGCCTCATGCGCCGCTTCTTCGGCATGGTGCTCGGGCGTCATCCAGTGGCCAATGGCCTCCTGGAACACCGCCAGGGTGCCGGTCAGGAACACCGCATACAGCAGCCAGGAGAACCACAGCCCGCACCAGGTATGCAGCCAGGCCTGCGCCTGCCGAAACCCGCCCCGCCCTGCGCCGCTGCCCGGCCGCTTGTCGATCACGGTCTTGCCCATGTCAGCGCCCCAGCACCAAGGCGCCCGCTGCCAGCAGCGCGCTGGGCAGTGCAATCCCCAGCCAGACCTTGCCCGGCGAGACCGGCGAGAACGCCCACACCGCCGCCAGCGCATGCAGCGCAAAGCTCCACTGCATGCCGGCCAGCACGGCCTCGGCGCGGGCAGCGGGCAGCACGGCTGCCAAAAAGACGGCCAAGGCGCTCGCCAGCAGGTAGCCGCCGAACACGGCAGCCAGCAAACGGCTCAGGACGGACAGGCCCGGGTGGGCGCTGGGGGCGTTAGGAATGGGGTTCATGGATAGGGGCATCGTGGTGGTTGCGGGATAAACAATTTTTTAAGTCGCCAATGGGCCTTTTCAGGCCCCTCCTCTTACATGACAAACGAGATGCAAAAAAGGGCCAGCTGGTTTGTAAGCACCTGTCGGGAGCGTCCCGCCTGTGGCAGCGGGTGGGCCCTCAAACGGTACGGTTTCAAGCCAGTGGCCCGGCGCTTTGTTGTTTAGAAGGTCCCCCGCAAGGTCAGCATCGCGCTGCGCGGGCTGCCGTAGTAGTTGCTGCCGCTCGCATAACCCACCGACTGGTAGTAGGTCTTGTCGAACAGGTTGTTGAGGTTCAAGGTCACGGTCCAGCGCGGGTCAACCCGGTACTGCAGCATGGCGTTCCACACGGCATAGCCGCCTTGGCTGAAGTCATAGCTGCGCACCGGGTTCCAGTCCGCGTCATACAGGGTATCTTTCACATAGTGCTTGCTCTGGATGTGGGCGCTGGCCCCCAGGCGCCAGGCAGACAACTCGCCCGGCAAGGTATAGGCGGTGCTCAGCTTGAGCAGATGGCGCGGCGTGATGCTGCTGAAAGGCGCCCCCTCGGTCTCATCGCGGGTGGAGACATAGGTGTAGCCCGCAGAGGCTTGCCAGCCCGCACGCAACTCGCCGCCCACTTCCACATCAAAGCCCCGGCTGGTGACCCGGCCCTGCGGCAGGTAGCAGCAGTTGCCCGACCATTCCTCGTGGTTGTTGGGGTAGCGCGTGTCAAGCACGGCCGTGCCGCTGCGCTCCACATGGAAGAGGCTGAAGGTCGCGTTGAGCTTGCCCTCCATCAGCTCGCCCTTGAGGCCGGCCTCATAGCTCTTGCCCTTGACAGGCGCAAGCGAATCACCGGGCGGCGGGCCGGACTTAGACAAGGCCTGCGGCTTGAGAATCGACGCATAGCTCAGGTAAGCAGACCACTGGCCATTGAGGTCATAGATCACACCGCCATAGGGGCTGAACTTGCCAGGCTCGCTAAAGCGGCTGCCCGATGCCAGCTCCCAGTTGCCGGCCGCATCCATAGCCTCATACACCTGGTTGAACTTGTACTTGGCGTAGCGCCCACCCAGGAAGACATGCAGCCGGTCCGTGGGGTGCAGGCGCAGCACGCCGTAGCCGCCCAGCTGCTTTTGGCCCCAGGGGTTGTAGCGGCGCGAGACCGGGCCAGCCGCCGCCGGCTGCCAGTAGCCAGGGTTGAACACATCAATCGGTACCACGCCTGATGGATCGCTGGAGTAGCCCACATTCCAGAAGCTCTCCACGCTTTGGCGATCGACGCCCAGCACCAGCTCATGCGTGCGGCCCAGCAGCGAGAAGTTGCCCGACAGGCTGGCATCAGCCACCGTCTGGGTGTTCTTGTACAGATAGTGGCCGCCGCCGTTCCAGGTCACACCACTGCCCGTTTCGCGGTCCAGCGCGCCATAGCCAAAGGCGGTGGTGCCGTCATAGTCCGAGGTGCTGCGCGTCACATTCAGCTTGGCGCGCCAGTTCGGGTTCAGCCGGTGTTCCAGCGCGGCAAACAGCTCATTTTTCTGGGTGCGGCCCGTGGCCCAGGGCTGGGTCAGGCTGGTGTTGCGCGGCAGGCCAATGTCGCTGCCATCGCTGTAGCGCGGCACATCGCCCCCGCCCTCGCCGCGCGTGCGGGTGTTGGCGCGGCTCATGCCGGCGCTCAGCAAGGTGTCGGGCGTCAGATCGGCCTCGATGATGGCGTAGAACTGGGGCGAACGCTTGTGCTTGATGTCGATGTAGGAGTCGCTGTCGATATAGGACAGCACCGCACGGCCCCGCACCCGGCCGTCGAGCGCCAGCGGCCCGGTCACATCGAGCATGCTGCGGTAGTTGTTCCAGCTGCCCAGCGACTGCTGCACCGTCACACGCGGTTCGGCCAGCGGCTTTTTGCGCACCACATTGATGATGCCGCCCGGATCACCCACGCCGCCCAGCAGGCCGGAGGCCCCCCGCATCACCTCGACCCGGTCATAGAAGTCCATGTTCTGGGTGGCACTGTAGGTATAGCTGGCAATGTTCAGCGGCGCGCCGCCGTCCACCTGCATGCTGTCGATCTGAAAGCCCCGCGAGAAGAAATTGGTCGACTCGAAATTGGTCAGCGACGTCGTGATGCCCGGCGTGGCGGCCAGCGCATCGCGCACCTCGGTCAGGCGGCGGTCATCGAGCTGCGCACGCGTCACCACCGATACCGACTGCGGAATCTCGCGGAAAGCCAGGTCGGATTTGGAGGCGATGCTGGTGACCCGGCTGGTGTAGGAGCCCGTGTCCTCGGTGGTGCCATCCACCGCGCGGCGGGCCTGCACCCGCACCTCGGCCAAGGTGCTCTCGCGCGTGGGCGCTGTCTCTACCGTCAAGGTGCCATCCTGCATGCGGCCATGCAGGCCGCTGTTCTTGAGCAGCATGTCCAGCGCCTCGCGCAGCGGCAACTGGCCGTGCAGGGCCGGGGCCTGGCGGCCGGCGGCCAGCTCGGGCGCAAACACCAGCTGCAGGCCCGCCTGGCGCGCAAACTGGTCCAGCGCAGCGGCCAGCGGCTGGGCGGCCATGTCAAAGCGCAGGGTCTGGGCGGGGCTGCCGGCTTGTGCCAGCGCGCCCTGCAGCGGCAGCGCCAGGCCCAGCAAGAGCACGGCATGGGCCAGCGGCGAGCGCCGGGCACGGAAAAGCAATGAAGGCATGAAAATCGTCCTTGTGATGAGGGGGTGAAAGCAAACGCTCACCACAAGGACGACTGGGCCCGAAAGTTCCTGAAAAATAATTTGATCGCGGCTGCCGCAGCCCGCATAGTGCAGTGCCATAGCGTGCGCTGCTCCCTCAAGACCGGCTGCGGCGGCTGAGCAGCAGGCTGCCATCGCTTTGCTGCTGCACCTGCACCGGCAAGGCCCGGGGCAGTGCCTGTATCCAGGCCTGGGCCTCGCCAATGCGCACCCGGCCACTGAGCGGCAGCCGCGCCGCATCGGGCGTGGCCACGATTGCAAACGGCGCATAGCGCGCCAGCCGTTCCAGCGCCTGGCCCAGGGTGGCATGCCTGAACACCAGCTCACCGTGGCGCCAGGAGGCGGCCGACTCCAGGGGCGACAGCTCGGGGCTGCGGTCGCCCGCCGCCCACTGCAGCGCCTGGCCGGCCTCCAGCGTATGTACAAAGCCATCATCTTGCGCCGTTGGGGAGGCATCGCCATCAGCCATCGGCTCCACGCGCACCCGGCCGGATTCGACCTGCACGCTGACCCGGCTGGGGCCGCGCCCCATCGGCGTGATCTCCACGCCAAAGCGCGTGCCCAGCACGGTGATGCGCAGGCCGGCCGCCTGCACCTCAAAGGGCCGGTTCTCCTCACGCGCCACCTCAAAAAAGGCGGCGCCCTGCAGCAGCTGCACCGATCGGCGCGCCGCAAAATACTGCAACTGGGCCTGGCTGAGCGCATCGAGCAGCAGGCTGGAGCCATCGGGCAGCGCATGGCGCACCTGCTGGCCGCGTGGGCTGTGCCAACGGGCCTGCCACTGCACATGCTGCTGGCGGTAAAGCTGCCACTGCTGCCAGCCCAGATGGCCGCCCAGGCCCACACCGGCAACACCCAGCAGCGCGGCCAGGCTGCGGCGCCGGCCCGCGCGCCGGGCGCTGCCCAGGTGGTTGCCGCGCCAGCGCTGCAAGGCGTCTTCGACACAGGCACTGGCCTGGATCAGATCGCGCTCGATGGTGTTCAGCGATACGCCCAGCCGCTCGGCAATCAGCGGCTGCTTGTCGCCATGGATACGGTGGGCCACAAAGGCGGCGCGGCTGCGCTCGGGCAGGCCGGCCAGTGCCGTCTCCAGTACCGCCAGCGCCTGGCGGTACATGACGGAGTCGGCCACATCCGGCGCATGGCTGGGCGCCAGCTGCTCCTGCAATACGGCGCCTTCCACATAGCGGCCATGGCGCTGGCGGCGGCGGTGCGCATCCAGCGCCAGGTGCTGGGTCATTACCGCCAGGTAGGCTGTCGTGTCATCGGGCTGGTCGCCAGCGGCCTCGGCCTGGCCACTGGCCTGCGCATGTTCGGCCAGTTTGAGCCAGGCCTCATGCACCAGCTCACCCGCCTCGTCGCGGCTGCCGGTGCTGCGCGTCGCCACCCGCACCAGATCGGCATAGGCCCGGTCAAAGCCGGTCAATAGCGCGCGGGTGAAGGAGGCAGACAATTCCATGGGGCTGGATCATAAGCCATGTAAAGAGAATCATTCTCAATAGCCATACTGATTTTCTGTCCTCTGCCCCAGGAACGCGCTTTTCTACCTCTGCATACTTAGAAGAAGTACTTGAAGCTCAGCGTCGCCTCCCGGTCCACACCGCGGAAGATACCCGCGTAGTAGGTCTTGTTGAAGAGGTTGTTGACGTTGAGCGCCACGCGGTACTGGGGTGTTTCATAGGCCAGCGCCAGATCGGCCACGGTCACAGCATCGTTGTAGTTCAGGCTGCCATTGGAGGCCAGGTTATAGGGCGAGCGGCCCTTGTAGCGCAGGCCAGCCCCCACCATCACGCCCGGCAGGCTGCGCGGGCGGTAGTCCAGCCAGAGGCTGGCCATGTGGCGGGAGGTCTGCAGCGTTTGCCGGCCGATCTCAGCTGGGCGGTTGCTCTGCGTGGTGCGCGGGTCCAGGTAGGTGTAGCCGAGCATGCCCTGCACCTCAGGCGTGAGGGCCATCTGCGCTTCCAGCTCAAAGCCGGTCGAGCGCACCTCGCCGGTCTGCACGCTAAAGCGCGGGTGGTCCGGGTCCTGGGTGGTCACATTGGTCTGGCGCAGGTCAAACACCGAGGCGGTGACCACGCTCTTGCTGCCGGGCGGCTGGTACTTGATGCCGACCTCGTACTGCTTGCCCTTGCGCGGCGCAAAGGCACTGCCATCAAAGGCCAGGCCGGTGGTCGGGTCGAACGAGGTGGCGTAGCTGGCATACGGCGCCAGACCATGGGCCATCTGGTAGAGCAGGCCAACGCTGCCGCTGGTGGCGTTGTCGCGCATGCGGGGCTGCGTGCTGCTGTTTTGCGTGGTGCGGGCCGCATCATGGCGCAGGCTGAGGTTGGCAATCCAGGGCCCGCGCTTGAACTGGTTGAGCGTGTAGATCCCGGTCTGGCGCAGGTCGCTGTTGCTGTCTTCGAGCTCAGGCACCGCAATCGACTGGCCATAGATGGGCGCGCTCAGGCTGAGGTTGGGCACATCCCAGCCAAAGCCCAGACCGCCGCGCTCCTTGTACTGGGTGACATCCACGCCCCAGGCCATGCGGTGCTCCACATCGCCCCAGCGCAGGTCCTTCTGTGCCCGGGTGTCCATCGCCAGGGTCTTGCCCTTGGTGCGCTGGGCCAGGCTGGCGCGGGTGATGCTGTCGCCATCGGCCAGCACATCCATCGCATAGATGTGGCGGTAGTCGATGTCGATCGTGGAGTAGCGCAGGTTTTGCGTGAAGGTCCAGCCATTGTCGGTCTGGTGCGAGAACGCATAGCCCAGCGAGCGGGTGTCGCGGTCAAAGCGGTCAAAGTCCGGGTCGCCTGCTGTCAGCTTGGGCGACAGCTGCTTGATCTGCGGATAGGTGAACAGGCTGGGCCACCAGGGCTTGGGCGTGCTGCGCTCACGCGAGTAGTTGGCCAACACCGTCAGCTGGGTCTGGCTGGAGATATTCCACAGCAGCGATGGCGCAATGGCCAGGCGGTCGTCGCGCGATCCGATAGCGCGGCCATCGCTGTCGCGGCCCTTGAGGTTCAAGCGGTAGAGCAGCTTGCCATCGGTATCGAGCGCGCCGCCCAGGTCGGCGCTGAGCTGGGCGCGGTGGTAGCGCCCGTACGAGGCGCCCACGCTGTTGACATGGTCCGCCTGGGGCCGCTTGGACAGCACATGGATGACGCCGCCAGGCCGGCCCTGGCCAAACAGCATGGATGCGGGGCCCTTGATGACCTCCAGGCTCTCGATCTCGTCGATCTCATCGTTCCAGGAGCCATAGGTGCCGGCGGCAAACTGGCGCAGCCCATCCTTGTAGTAAGAGCTGCCATCGCTGAAGCCCCGGATGATGGCGCCCGTCATGCGCACATCGGCGCCCGTCACCTCGGTGGCCACGCCGGGTGTATAGGACAGCGCCTGCTCAATGCTCTTGGGCGCCTGGGCCTGCAGCTGCGCCTGGCTCACGACCGAGATGCTGCGCGGCGTCTCCATCAGGCTGGTGCCCAGCTTGGTGGCAGACACGGGGCCGGGGCTGGCATAGCCCTGCTGCGCCTGGCCGCGCTGCGAGGTCACCGTGACTGCCGGCAAGGTGGTGTCGCCCGCCTGGCCCGGTGCCACGGCCGGGCGCGGCGCGGCTTGCAAGATATAGGCGCCAGCGGCCGTGCGCTGCAGGGCCAGGCCGGTGCCAGCCAGCAGGCGCTGCAGCGCTTCATCCGGCGCATAGCTGCCCTGCAGGCCCGCGCTGCGCAAGCCCTGGACCTGGTCTTGCGTGAAGGACAGCAGCAGGCCCGATTCGCGCCCAAAGCGGTTGAGCGCATCTTCAAGTGCGCCAGCCGGGATCTGGTAGCTGCGGCTGGCTCCCACGGCCTGCGATGCCGCTGGTTGCTGGGCATGGCTGCTGGCCATGCCGGCACAGGCCAGCGCCAGCACCAGGCTGCGGCAGGCCCAGGCATGGGTTGCGGAAGAAGCGCTAAACAACGGCAGCCCGGCAGCGGCGCGCGGGTGGACAGAAGACTTGGCCATGGTGATCACAAAGAAAAGAGGACGGGTGGCAGGAGCGCCGTGCAAGACGGCGCCATGCCGCTTTCCTTTGACATGTCCCGCGAGAACCTAAAACAGACCAGGGTGGTCAAAAAATTCTTCAAAATTTTTTGCCCTGCCTTCGATCTGTCTCAGCCAGCCCTCTCCACCACCACCTCGCGCTGGCCCCACCAGCGCACCAAGCTACGCACCCGCAGGCCCGGCAGGGCGTCAAGCGTGGCCAGCACCCGCGCCACATCGGCCAGCGGATAGGTGCCCGACATGCGCAGCGCCGCCACCGCCGGGTCGCAGACCAGGCGCTCCACGCTATAGGGCTGCAGCGCCGCCAGCATATCGGCCAGCGGCATGCCGCGCGCCACCAGCATGCCGTCGGTCCAGGCCAGGCTGTCTTCGACCACCGCTTGCGGCGTAGAGACCGACGCGGCTTGCAGCGTGGCGCTAAAACCCGCCTGCAGCACCTGGCCGGCGGCACCTGCTTGCGCAGGGCTCAAGCGCACTGCGCCCTCAAACACGCTGACCAGGCTGCCGCCGCCGGCCAGGCTGCGCAGCGAAAAACGGGTGCCCAAGGCCTGCGCCAGGCCTTCGCGTGTCTGCACGACAAAGTCGCGCGCAGGCTGTTGGTGATCGGCTGCCGTGGTGATCAGCACCTCGCCCTCCACCAGCTGCAGGCGGCGCAGGCCTGCGCTGTAGTCGATGTTCAAGGCCGTTGCGCCGTTCAGCACAAGCTGGGTGCCGTCTTCCAGGCGCATGCGCTTGCGCTCGGCACGGGCCGTGCGCACATCGGCACTCCAGCGCCGCCAAGGCAGCTGCTGCTCGGCCTGCCAGACGATGCCCGCGCCAAACACCAGCAGCGCCAAGGTCTGCACCACCTGGCGGCGCCGCGCCGATCCCCGGGGCGCCAGCGCCGCCCGCGCCACCTCGGCCGCGCCGCTGCTGCCGGGCGCCGCCAGCGCGCTGAGTTTGTCGTTGACCCGGGCCAGGTGCTGCCAGGCCGTTTCATGCAAGGGGTCCGCTCCCCGCCAGGCCATCCAGGCCTGGTGCTGGCCTTCCGTCAGCGCGCCCTCTTGCTGCTGCAGCCACCACTCCACCGCGCTGCGCGCTACCTCGGGCGGTACGGCCAAGGCACCGGGGGCCGTCATGGCGCCACCGCAAAAAAGCAGCGCATGCCCGCCTGCAGCAGGTAGCGCTTGACGGTGGTGAGCGACAGGCCGAGCGCCTGCGCAATCTCGGCCTGCTTCATGCCATCGAGCTGGGCCATCAAGAACGCCCGGCGCACGGGGACCGGCAGGCCATCGAGCCGGCGGTCGATCTCGTCGAGCGCCTCCAAGAGCAGCGCCCGCTCTTCGGGCGAGATGGCCGTGGCCTGCGGCACCTGGGCCAGCGCCTCCAGGTAGGCGCGTTCGAGCTGCTGGCGGCGGTAGTGGTTGGCCAGCACGCGCTGGGCCACCGTTGTCAAGAACGCCCGGGGCTCGCGCGCCTGCACCGGCTCCTCGCGCGTGAGCAAGCGCATGAAGGTGTCCTGCGCCAGATCGGCCGCCTGGTGCACATCGCCCAGCTTGCGGCGCAACCAGCCCTGCAGCCAGCCATGGTGGTCGGCATAGAGCGTGGCAACTTCTGAATGCACAGGGGGTTCGGCGCTGGTCATAGGGCTGGGGGCATGCAGGCATGCCCATAGACAATGCAAATAGGAATTAATCGCATTGTAACCAGCGGTATTTGACCCCTTTGGCCTCCGAACCACGGCCGCCCTCTTCCCCCTGCGGCCATTGCCCAAACCCGCATGGCCACGCCGGAAAGCGAGGGCCACGACAATATCAGCCAAATTTAGCTATATGTAAACTTCGATAAGCATGCGAGATATCAAGAAGATGGACCTCAACCTGCTCAAGGCGCTGGACGCACTGCTCGATGAGCGCAGTGTGACGCGCGCGGCCGGCAGGCTGGGGCTGACCCAGCCGGCGATGAGCGGCATGCTGCAGCGCCTGCGCGAGAGCTTTGCCGACCCCTTGTTTGCGCGTGTCCAGCGCGGTATGGTGCCCACGCAGCGCGCGCTGGATCTGGCCCTGCCGGTCAAGCAGATGCTCTGCGAGATCGATGCGCTGCTGCAGCCGCCAATATTTGACCCCAGCACCGCTCGGCTCACCTTCCGCATTGCCGCCACCGACTATGCGCTGCGCGCCATTGCCGTGCCCTTTCTGGCGGCCTTGAAGCGCCAGGCGCCCAGCATCCGCGTATCGCTGATCCCGCTGGAGCCGCGCCTGGTGCAGGGCCAGCTCGAGCGCGGCGATATCGACCTGGCGTTTTTGACCGGCGAGAACACCCCCCAGGACATGCATGCGCGCGAGCTGTTCCAGGAGCACTATGTCTGCGTGATGCGCGCAGGCCACCCCGCTGCGGGCCGCAAGCTCAGCGTCAAGCAGTTCTGCGCGCTGGACCATGCGCTGGTGTCGTACGAGGGTGGCGGTTTCCACGGCGTGGTGGACGAGGCGCTGGAGAAGCTGGGCCAGCGCCGCGAGGTCACCTTGTCGCTCAAATGCTTTGTGGTGCTGCCCGACATCCTGCGCTCCAGCGACCTGGTCGCCGTGTTGCCCAGCCGCCTGGTGGCTGGCATGGAGGGCTTGTCGGTCTGCAAGCCGCCCGTGGAGGTGCCAGGTTTTAGCAAGCTGGCCGTCTGGCATGAGCGCAGCCACCACAACCCGGCGCAGCGCTGGCTGCGCGAGCTGCTGTTTTCTGCGACCCAGGCATAGGAAAGGGCCCCGTAAGGGCCCATCAGAATTGCCACTTGAGCGCCCTACCCCAAGGTTGCGGCGCTCCAAGGGCTTAGGTGCTGGCCACGCTTATTGCGCTACCCAGGGTGGCGACTGGATGTAGTGGTCCCAGCATGCAGGCTGCTGCGCTGGAGCGCCTTGGCAGCTGCGCCAGCCTACGGCATACCAGGCCTTGCCGCCGTTGCGGTAGTCGCCGGATTTTTTGGCGTCACTGCGCCAAACTTCCTTTTCCAGCGTGTCGTTCCAATCCTTTGTCTTCAAGGGGCTTGTGCTGGGTGTGAGCTGGCCCATGGCGGTGTTGGTCACGCCAGGGAAAATTTCAATGCCAGGCGTGGCGCTGCGCATTTTGAAGGCCGCATCGCGTACAGCGGCGACATAGCTGACGGTGCTGCCTGCGCCCGCTGTTTCAACGCCGTTTTGGACATTGACTTCGGCAGCGTTGAGGTCCTTCAGGTTGTACTTGCTCAGGTCGATCGCAGCTTGGCCAGACGCTGCTTCGCGCAGCCACAGGCCCCAGTAGAACTCGGCAAACTCCTGCACCTGGGCATTGCTGTAGCCCATATCGCGGGTGAGGTAGACCAAGGAGCGATAAGGGTCGTCCGCCAGTGCGCTCAGGCCCAAGGTGCTGGGCAATTGTTCTGGCGTGATGGCCTTGCCGGCCTTATCGAACAGCCAGACGAACTTGTTGGCCTGCATTTTTTGCCAGAAGCTCGTGAGGTCTGGCGTATCGCTGAAATTGCCTGCGACGCGTACATACACCGTCAGGTCTGGGCCGCCATCGGCCAGTTCCCACAGGGTCGTGAAGGTGTGGTGGCCATCGGTCAGGTACAGCTGGCCATTGGGGCCCACCACCACGGTTTTGAGGCCATCGGGGCTGACATCGCTATCGGCTACCGTGCATTTGAAACCTGTGCCCTTGATCAGGGAGACCTGGCCCACCACGTAGTCGCTGGCGCTGCCCCGGCCCGTGTCTTCGCAGTAGTCTTTGGCGCGCTTGAGCTCGGTGGCTTCCGTTTGGTCTTTGAAGTTGGTGGAGCCAGCCGCAAAGCGTGCCAGATTTGGTTGCTTGCGCGCCAGATGGTAGTAAATCTGGTCATAGCCCACCGATGGCTGGGTGGGATGCAGGTCCCGCAGTTGGACGGCCATCACCTCACCCGTTTGGCGGGTAAAGTTGTCGGACACCACCACGTCAATCGCACAAGGCTGGCCTGCCGCCAAGGTCAGGTCGTTGCGGCAGGCGGGCACCTGGCTGTCATCGCTGGAGGAAAACAGACGCGTGCTGGCGTTGCCGTTTTGGATGCTCAAACCCTGCAGGCGCACTGGCTGCTGGGTGGTGTTGCGCACCAATACCCGCTCGCTGAAGTCCCGGTCCAAACTGATTTTGGCCGGGCTGGTTTGCAAGTCCAGCGTGCGCTGAACTGCTTCGGCCTGCGTGCTGTCTGCCTGGCTGAAGCCCACCACGGCAAGCATCGCCAGCACGGGCAGGCTCAACCAATGGCCTGCGCCTTTGCGCTTGCCCAGCAGCAGCACCAAGCCAATGGCCAGCACGCTCAACAACACGGCCAGCGGGCCCAGTGGCACGGGCACGGCCGCAGCAGCGCCTGGGGCCAGGATGGCCACAAACTCCACGACCAGCGAGGCGGTTGTTGATTGGGCATAGACGGGAGAAGCGGTGGCTGCGACAAGCGCCAGCGTGGCAGTCGGCAAGAGTAGACGGTGCATAAACAGAGGGACTGGTAACAAAATGCTAGGCCGCCACCCTAAGACGTTTATTTGACAGCATCGTGACAAGACCGGCCATAGCCATCTGTTTTGCGATGCATGCCAGGGGCAGGCCTGATATCAGCCAGGCATATGGCCGCCATAAAAAACCAGCATTTGATTTATGGCTGTGGCACCTCAATTGCAGGCGATGGACAGCCGGAGCAGCCCCTGTTTGGGCTGGCGACCTCCCGCCTTGCAGATGTGAAAGCGATCTGCGGGCTGCAGGTCCAGCGGCCGCTCCATCCCTTCTTTTTTCCTCAGCCCACGCATTGCCATGTCAGCCCTGTTTACCCCCTTTACCCTCAAAGACGTCACCCTGCGCAACCGCATTGCCGTGCCCCCGATGTGCCAGTACAGCGCCACTGATGGCTTTACCAACGAATGGCACCAGGTGCACTACCCCTCGATCGCCCGGGGCGGCGCGGGCCTGGTGATTGTTGAAGCCACCGGCGTGTCGGCAGACGGCCGAATCAGCCCTGCCTGCCTGGGCCTCTGGGATGACGCCCATGTGCCCGGCCTGGCGCGCATTGCCGCCGGCATCGAGGCCGCAGGCGCTGTGCCCGGCATCCAGATCGCGCACGCCGGCCGCAAGGCCAGCGCCAACAGCCCTTGGGAAGGCGACGACCATATCCCCGAGAGCGACCCGCGCGCCTGGCAAACCATTGCCCCTTCGGCCATCGCCTTTGGTGGCGACCTGGGCCGCGTGCCCCGTGAGATGACCCTGGCCGATATCGAACGCGTCAAAGCCGACTTTGTCGCCGCCGCCCGCCGCGCGCTGGCCGCCGGCTTCAAGTGGCTGGAGCTGCACTTTGCCCATGGCTACCTGGCCCAAAGCTTTTTCTCGGCCCACTCCAACCAGCGCCAGGACGCCTATGGCGGCAGCTTTGACAACCGCGCCCGCTTTGCGCTGGAAACCCTGGCCGCCGTGCGCGAAGTCTGGCCCGAGAACCTGCCGCTGACCGCCCGCTTTGGCGTCATTGAATACGATGGTCGCGATGAGGAAACCCTGGCCGAATCCATCGAGCTGGTGCGCCGCATGCGCGAAGGGGGCCTCGACCTGCTCAACGTCAGCGTGAACTTTGTCATCCCCGGCGTGCAGATCCCCTGGGGCGAGCCCGCCTTCCTGGCCCCGATTGCCCAGCGCGTCAGCCGCGAAGCGGGCCTGCCCGTCGCATCGAGCTGGGGCATTGACGACCCCGAGCTGGCCGAGCGCGTCGTAGCCGAGGGCCAGATGGCGCTGGTGATGATGGGCCGCTCGATGCTGGCCAACCCGCACTACCCCTACACCCTCGCCCAGCAGCTCAAGGCAGCCCGGCCGGACTGGGTGCTGCCCGCCCCCTACGCGCACTGGCTGGAGCGCTACCGTGGTGCGGGCAAGCAGGCGGCGGTGGCCTAAATAGGAAATCTGCGCGGGTGAGCGCGCAGATCTTTCTGCGGCTTAGAACTTGCCGCGCAGGGTCAGCATCCAGTTGCGCGGCTCGCCGTAGTAGTTGCCCGAAGCCGCACTGCCCACTGTGCGGTAGTACCACTTGTCCAGCAGGTTGTTGACGTTGAGCGTCAGCGACCAGCGCGGATCAAAGCTGTAGGCCACCGAGGCATTCCAGACCGCATAACCACCCTGCGTATAGCGGAAAGGTACCGAGGCCCCGTTGTACTGGCCGGTGGAAGGGTTGTAGCTGCTGACCGTGCCCGATACATACTGGGCGCTTTGCACGGTGGTGCCGGCCCCCAAGCGCCAAGCGCTGGCATCACCCGGCAATTGCCAGGTTCCCCAAAGCTTCAGAGTGTGCTTGGGCGTGATCGAGCTCAAGGCGGCATTGGTGGTTTTGTCGCGGTTGTGGTTGTAGGTGTAGCCGGCATAGAGATTCACACCGGGCGCCACCTGGCCATTGATCTCAGCGTCAAAGCCCTGGCTGATCACCTTGCCCGTTGCCAGGTAGCAGCAGCTGCCGGCGTAGAGAATCGACTCGGCCGGGTAGTTGGGATCGGCAATGCCACCGCCCTCTTGCTGGATGCGGTACAGCGCAAAGGACGTGTTCAGCTTGCCGTCCAATATCTCCCCTTTGACCCCCAACTCCATATTGGAGCCGCGCACCGGTGCCAGCCCCGTGCCCGGTGCCGGCCCAGCCTTCAGGTTGGCCTGGGGCCGGTAGATTTCCGCATAGCTGGCATAGGCTGTCCACGAGGGGTTCAGGTCATAGACCAGACCCGCAAACGGCGTAACCTTGGTGGGCTCGTCATAGCGCGTAGCGGCGGCCAGGGTCCAGGGCGCTGTGGGGTCGAGCGCGCCGCTGCTGTTGACCCGGTTCCAGTACTGCTGGTCATATTTGAAGCGGTTGACACGGGCACCCACCACCAGCTTGGTCCGGTCGGCAATCTCCAGCCGCAAAGTGCCATAGGCACCGATCTGGCGCTGCTTGTTGGGGTTGTAATCACGTGTCCATCCATTGGCAGTGGGCTCCTGCCACAGGCTGGTGTCGAGGTTGAACACATCAATGGGCTGGCCCACCACATTGGTCGCATAGGTGCTGCCTTTCCAGCGGCTGGTGATGTCCTGCGCATCCACGCCCAGCAGCACCTCATGGGTGCGGCCCAGCAGATCGAAAGCACCGCTCAGGTTCACATCGACCAGGTTCTGCTCGTTCTGGTACCACTGCGGCGTGCCACCCCAGTAGTGCCCCAAACCCGTCAGCGGATCGACCGCGCCAAAGCCGAAGGCTCCGAATGCACTGCCTTGCTGGCGGGCCTGAGTGGCATTGGCGCGCAAGGTCCAGCGGTCAGCCAGCCGCCAGGTGAGCTTGGCGAACAGCTCCTTGGAGGTGCCATTCAAATACGACCAGTCGGTGGTGAACCCGGTATTGCGCGGCAAGTGCAGATCGGCGCCATTGCTGTAACGGGGCAGCCAGGAGGTGGTGCCTTTTTCATGGATGTGCTGGTCGCGTGTGCCAAGCGCCAAGGTGGCAGCCGGTCCCAGGTCGGCTTCCAGCACGCCGTAGAGGAAAGGCCGCTCCAGCGACCGGCGATCGACAAAGTAATCGCGGTTCTCGTAGGCGATGACGGCGCGGCCGCGCAGCTTGCCATCAAAGGCCAGTGGGCCCGAGGCATCCAGTTCGGTGCGGTAGTTGTTCCAACGCCCGGCCGATGCGCTGATGCTGTACTGCGGCGTGGCGGTCGGCATCTTGCGCACCAGGTTGACGGCGCCACCGGGGTTGCCGGTGCCGTTGAGCAGGCCTGCGGCCCCGCGCAGCACTTCGATGCGGTCGTACTCGGCCATGTCATAAGCCACATTGGCGTAGTGGCCAGTGAACATCGGTGCACCACCATCGAGCTGGATGCTCTCGATCTTGAAGCCCCGCGCATACATATCGGGCAGGCGGGTGTTCTGGTCCTGCACCGTGATGCCCACCACCTGCGCCGCAGCGGCGCCCAGGTCCACCAGGTTCTGGTCCTCCAGCCGCTGCTTGGTCAGCACCGTGACCGACTGCGGCATCTCCCGCATGGCCTGCGCTGTCTTGCCGATGGTGATGGCATCGCTGGTGTAGGAACCCGTGCTCTCGGTCTCGCCCAGCCGCCTGGCCTGCACCCGCACTTCACGCAAGGTGTAGTCGCCAGGCGAAGCGGCAGGCGCTGCCTCTGTCGTATCGGCACCGCTGTCAGCCTCGGCTTTGGATTCGGCCAATACCGTCAGCGTGCCGCTGGGCGTTCCCGCCAGGCGCAGGCCGCTGCCCTGTAGCGCGCGCTGGGCAGCGTCTTCCACCGTCAGCTGGGCATGGATGGCGGGTGCCTGGCGGCCGGTCAGCAGGCGCGGGTCGGCACTGATCGAGCGGCCGCCTTCGCGCGCAATGCGGGCCAAGGTATCGGCGAGCGGCGCAGCCGGCAGCGACCAGGCCCTGGCCGCCGCAGAAGGCTGGGCAGCGCCAGGCGCTGCAACAGCCGCGTTGGCGGGCTGCGCCCAGCTGGCGGAGGGCAGCAGGCTGCCGCCCAGCAGCAGTGCGCCCAAGGTGGCGGCCAGCGGATGCAGCGGCAAACGGGGCCGGCTGAGGGAGTGAACCAGGGTACGGCAAGAAGAGAAAGGCGAGGGTGTCATGGATAGCGGTCGATAAGGGATAAACAGGTCTTCATCCCTCTTGTGCAACCAGGCCCGCAAAATCCCTCAGCTTGTGCAAAATTAATTTCTGCGAAGAGTGCCTGCCGCTCAATCCGCGTTGTGGCGCAAGCCGATCAGGGTGAGCCAGCTGCCCCAGTGCCGCACGGTGACCGGTTGGGTATCGACCAGGTCCTGCAATACCCGCTGCGGGTCATCGAGCGAGAACACGCCAAAGATCGGCAGTTGCGCCGCCTCGGGGCTGATGCGCAGCACACCCGGCATATAGGGGCGCAGCGCATCGACCACCAGCGCCAAAGGCTGGTTGCGCACATCGATCACGCCCTGCGCCCAGGCATCGGCGGCCAGGCCTGGCGCCTCCAGCACAATGCGGTCATCACCAAAGCGAGCGCTCTGGCCAGCTTGCAGCACCAGCTCGCGCCCACTGCGCGTGGTGATGCGCACACTGTGCTCCAGCACCTGCACCAGAGTCTGGTCCAGCCCATCGAACTGCCGCACCATAAAGCGGGTGCCCAAGGCCTGCACCCTGCCCTGCGCGCTTTGCACTACAAAGGGCCGGTCGGTGCCCAAGGGCGCCACCGTGGCAAGCACTGCGCCCGCGCGCAAATGTAGCAAGCGCAGGTTGGCGCTGTAGCGGATGTCCAGTGCCGAGCGCGCATCGAGCAGCAGCGCGCTGCCATCGGGCAGGCGCTGCGCCATACGCTCCGCAGTGCTGGTGCTGACATCGGCCACCAGCGCCTGCCAGGGGCTTTGCCGGTAGGCCAGCACAGCAGCGGTGGCACTGCCCAACACTAGGGCCAGGCTGCCACGCAGCATGCGCCGGCGCGAGGCGCCGGGCACGGGTGCCAGCAAGGCCTGGCGCCCCAGCTGTGCGGCCGGCCCAGCATCCCGCATCTGCGCCAGCGCGCCCGCTACACCGCCTATGCTGCCTGCGCCACCTGCCCCCGCACCGAGGCGGGATTGCAAGGCATCCCAGGCCGGCGGGTGCGCGGCATCGGCCTGCAGCCAGGCCTCAAAGGCCTCGTGGTCGCTGGCACTGGTCTGGCCGGAGCCGAGCTTGACCAGCCAGTCAATCGCCTGGTCGGTGGCGCTGTCGATGCTGCGCGTTTTCATATGCCGGGCTCGTCCAGCGTGTAGAGATGCACAAAGGCCTGCTTCACGTAGCGCTCCACCGATGCCACGGAGACACCCATGGTCTGGGCGATCTCGCTGTGCTTGAGGCCATCGAGCTGGCGCAGCAAAAAGGCCTGCCGCGCCTTGGCCGGCAGGCCCTGCAGCGCGCGGTCCAGGGTCTCCACCGCCTCACGCACCAGGGCATAGTCCTCTGCCGACAAGGCCAGCGTCTGCGGCTGGGCGGCCAGCGCGTCCAGCCAGGCCTGCTCCAGCTCACGCCGGCGCCAGAACTCATATAGCACGCGCTGCGCCAAGGTGGTGAGGTAGGCACGCGGCTCCCGCAGCGCGGCGGCCTGGCCGCCCAGCATCAGGCGCACAAAGGTGTCATGCGCCAGATCGCTGGCCTGGTGCGTATCGCCCAGACGGCGCCGCAGCCAAGCCCGCAGCCAGCCATGGTGGTCGGCATAGAGCATGGCAACTTCGGGGTGCTGGCAAGAGGCTGGGGGCGGCATGGACAGGGACGAAAGGGACAAAGGTGAAGCCGGGCTTCACCTCAAACAAGAATCATTCTTATTAAATTGTACCCAGATCCCAAAGCCGTGCGGACGCCTGCGTCAATAGCTGGCGCGCAGTCGGTCCCGCGAAT
Organism: Comamonas sp. MYb21; assembly: GCF_037479395.1. NCBI lineage: Bacteria > Pseudomonadati > Pseudomonadota > Betaproteobacteria > Burkholderiales > Comamonadaceae > Comamonas > Comamonas sp. MYb21. The sequence continues at coordinate 64,480 of NZ_JBBGZC010000014.1, forward strand.
CGTGCTGTTGCACTTTGCCCCGCTGTTGACACCACCTTTTTAAAACCGGTACCGCGCCGTCAGCATCACATTGCGCGGATCACCAAAGAAGTTGGGGCCGTTGTCTGCGCCGATGGAACTGTAGTAGTAGCGGTCGAACAGGTTGTTGATGTTCAGGTTCAGATCCAGCTGGCGGTTGACGGTGTAGCCCAGGCGCAGGCCGGCGATGGCAAAGCCGCCCTGGTGCACGCCCCAGGGGCTGTCGGTCTTGCTTTGCACCTCCAGCGATCCGCCCACGCTCCAGCGCTGCCAGTCGCCTGGCAGGCGGTAGTTGGTGGCCAGCTTGACGAGGGTTCGCGGAATATTGGAGGCATAGCGCTCGCCCATGGTGTAAGTGCCAGCAGGGTCATAGGCCGATGCCGGGCTGCGCCGCTTGGCCGAGGCATAGGTGTAGCTGGCGGCCAGCTGCCAGCCGGGCTGCAGCTCGCCGCTCAGCTCCAGCTCCACACCACGGCTGCGCACTTTGCCTGCCGATTGGTAACAGCTGGTGGCGCGGCCACCACAGGCTGATGCGGGCAAGGCATCGGGCAGGTTGTCCAGATCGATCTGGAAGATCGCAGCGCTGGCATTGAGCTTGCCGTCCAGGTATTCGCCCTTGATGCCCAGCTCGAAGTTGGTGCCGGTCTGCGGCGGCAGGCTGCGGCCATCGGCGCTTTCGTAGCTTTGCGGGTTGAAGATGCGTGTGCCACTGGCGTAGACCGAGTACTGGTCATTGAGCGTGTAGACCAGGCCTGCATAGGGCGTGAACTTGCGCGTTGCCTTGTCGTGCGTGACGCCATAGGGCGTATCGCCGTCGTACTGTGCCTGGTCGCGCTCGAACCAGTCCAGACGTGCACCCAGAATCAGCTTGGTGGCATCGCCCAGCGCCAGGCGGTTCATGCCGTAGAGGCTGGTCTGGTCCATCTCGGCTTTGCGCGCCCACAGGCCAAACTCGCCAATCGTCGGCTTGGGAATGCTGCCCGGGTCCCAGCTGAGCGGGTTGAACGTGCCCAGCGTGAAGTTGCCATGGATCGTGGCGCCGCCGCCCACATCGTTCCAGCGGCTGCGGCGGTGGCTGGCGCCCAGGACCAGGTCATGCGCGCGGCCCCAGGCATTGAACTGGCCCGAGAGCTGGGCATCGATGCTGCGCTGGGTACGGTCGTAGTCATAGCCACCACCACCCAGACCGAACTGGGTCTGGCCATTGCTGTCCAGTACCGGCGTGCGCAGGTAGGTGCCCAGCATGTGCATCTCGCTGTTGATGGCCGACGCAGCCAGGCGCGCCTTCCAGCCATTGTCCAGGCGGTGCTCCAGATCGGCAAAGACCGTCTTGCTGCGCTTGTCCCAGAAGGACCAGCTGGGGCTCATGCGGGTCGAGCGCGACAGCGGCAAAAAGCTGCCGTCGGGGTTGGTGCCCAGGCCATTCCAGTCCACGCCGGGGTTGTCTTCGTCGCTGAAGGAGCCGCCCACGGTCAAGGTGGTGGAGGCCGTCAGGTCGGCTTCGACAATGCCGTAGACTAGGCTGCGTTTGTTCTTGGTGTCGTCGATGAAGGAGCCCTTGTCCTGGCGGCTGACCACGGTGCGGCCGCGCAAGGTGCCTGCCTCGTTCAAGGGGCCGCCCACGTCGAGCGAGGCCGTGTAGTTGTTCCAGCTGCCGGCGCTGGCGGTGACATTGCCCTCAAAACTGCGGCCCGGGCGCTTGCGCACCAGGTTGATCGAGCCGCCCGGTGTGCCCGCGCCCTCGGTCAAACCGGCGGCGCCGCGCATGATCTCGGCCCGGTCGTACATGGACAGTGCGCCGGTGGACAGCGCCGCCTCCTCGTACTCGATCGGCAGGCCATCGACCAGCAGGTTGTTGATCTCAAAGCCGCGCGACGAGAAGCGGTAGCGCTCGCCGCCCCACTTGACCACCGACAGACCCGGCGCCGCCTGTGCAATGTCGGCCAGCGATACCAGGCCCCGGTCCTCGATCTGCTGGCTGGTGATGACGGACACGGACTGTGGTGTCTCGCGCGGCGACAGGGCCAGCGGCGTGGCTGTGCGCATCTGCTGCGTGGTGTAGCTGCCCGTGCCTTCGGTGGCGCCACTGCGGTCGAGCGGCGCGCTGACCTTGACTTCGGGCAGGGTCAGCGCTCTGTCCGTGCCATCGGCGGGTCGGGCCGTAGCTGCGGCGGGCGCCGGTGCAACACGCAAGGTATAGACACCGGCAGCGCGCGCCGCTACCGGCTCCAGGCCCGTACCGGCCAAGAGCCGGGCCAGGCCTGCATTCACCGCATGGCGCCCTTGCAGGCCGGGCGACTGCTTGCCCGCCAGCAGCTGCGGCGGCATGCTGATGCTGATACCGGCTTGCTCGGCAAAGCGCGACAGCGCTTCGTCCAGCGGCCCCGCCGCAATCTGGTAGCTGCGCAGATCAGCGGCCTGGCTGCTGGCTGCGCTGGTGGGGCTGGCGGGGGTAGATGGCGACTGCTGGGCATGGCCCAGGCTGGCGCTGCAGGCCATGGCCAGCAGCGCGCTGCGCACGGCTGCACTGAGGGGCCGGCGCAGCAAGGCGGGCGTGGCGGATTGGTTGAAACAGGTGAAAGCGGAACCCATGTCGGCGTACTCCGGATAGTGTCAATGAAGGTCTCTCAAGGCTTCACACGCCAAATCCGGAAAAGGGACAGCTGGGAGCAAAAAATTTTGAAAAAGAAAAACCAGGCCATGGATCAGGAGGCGCCAGCCGCAACCAGGGTCACCCAGTAGCGGCTGCGGTAGACGACCTGCACCGGCAGCAGATCGGGCAGGCTGTCCAGCACCGGCGTGGTATCGCGCAGCTGAAAACTGCCCGACAGCCGCAGCTCGGCCACCGCCGGATCACAGCGCAGCAGACCGCTGCGGTAGCGGCCCAGCTCGGCAGCAAAATCGGCCAGCCGCATATTGCGCACATGCAGCACACCCCGGGTCCAGCTGTCCGCCTGTGGCGCCACGGCCTCGATGGCGGAGGCGCCATCGGCATGCAGCTGCGCCTGCTGGCCGGCATGCAGCACCACAGCGCTGCCGCCAGCTTGCGTAGGCCGCATCTCCACCGCGCCTTCGAGCACCGCCACCGCTGTCGCATCGCCTTGCACCCGCACGGCAAAGCGCGTGCCCAGCGCCCGCAGCCGCCCCTGGGGCGTGGCCACGACCAGCGGGCGCGCAGGTACCACCGGGTCGGCAGCGGTCTGCACATGGATGGCGCCCTGCTGCACCCGGATCAGGCGCAGCGCGCTGTCAAAGCGCACATCGATGGCGGTGGCGGTATCGAGCTGGAGCTGGCTGCCATCGGCCAGCACCAGCGCGCGCTGCTCGCCGGTGGCGGTGTGGTAATCGGCCAGCCAGCCCGCTTGCTCGCTGTGGCGCCAGGCCATCCAGCCCAGCGGGGCTGCCACCAGCAAGGCAGCCAGGCCGCGAATCGCTTGCCGGCGCTGGGCGGCGGGTCGGTCCAGCGCGGCCATCGCCAGCGACGGCGGCAATTGCGCCATCTGGCCGGCCAGGCGCTGGGCCTTGTGCCAGGCCGCGGCATGCACAGCATCAGCCGCCAGCCATTGCTGCCAGCGTGCCCAGTCCTGCGCGCTGGCATCACCCGCCTGCAGCAGAAAAAACCATTCTGCCGCCTGCAGTGCGGCCTGCTCGCTGATGGGGGTGATGCTGGCCGCGGGCGCTGCTGCCTGGCCCGGGGCCGGATGCAAGGCGCTCATGGCATCAGCACGATGCAGCGCGCCATCGCCTGGGCCATATAGCGTTTGACCGTGCGCTCGCTGCATTGCAGGCGGCTGGCAATATCGGCATAGGCCATGCCTTCCAGCTGCGCCAGCAGGAAAGCCGCACGCACCGGCGCGGGCAGGCCATCGAGCACGGCATCGAGCTGCTGCAGGGTTTCCAAAATGATGGCCTGGTGCTCGGGCGATGGCGCCAGCAGCTCGGGCATCAGCGCCAACGCTTCCAGGTAGGCCTGCTCCAGCGAGCGGCGGCGGTGCAGGTTGGCGACCAGGCGCTTGGCAACCAGGGTCAGGTAGGCACGCGGCTCGCGCAGCTGCCAGCCACTTTGTTTCTCGGGGCTGTGCTCGGGTGCATCGAGCAGGCGCACAAAGGTGTCCTGCGCCAGATCGGCTGCATCACCCGCATGACCGAGCTTGCGGCGCAGCCAGCCCTGCAGCCAGCCATGGTGGTCAAGGTAGAGCGCAGCAATGTCGCCGTGTGGCGTGGGGGCGGTGGAAGGCATGGAGAGCCGGTTCTGTGCAGGCCCTGGGCAGCCGCATTCAAACAAGAATCATTCTTATTTAATTTTAACCAAATCTTGTCTGGGGCCATCTGCCATATCTATAAACACCCATGGAGCTGTGGTGAGAACGCATCAGCACTCGGGCCGGATGCTGCGCCTGTCACCCGGCTTCAACACGGCAACCCAGCGATGAAAACCGGCCATCGCCGGGCCAGAGGGAGGCGCTCACTTACGGCCCCACTCAGCCTGCTGGGAGCGAAAGACATCGACAGCACAGCGCTATACCGCGCGCTAAGCCTTTGAAAAAACAACAATTTGATATGGGTCAATGTCTGGCGGTCCGGCTGTTTTGCCAGCCCCGTCCTACATGCAGATTTCGGCCACCTCGGTTAACGTGGTCAGCGCCCCAATGACAACAATTCTTAACAAGCTGTACACCGCGCGACATGGGTTTAATGCGGTAGAGCAGCCTTCTTTTGATTGGAAAGGCTCGTATGGATTGGCTCAGAGGTATCTTGCACCAGGCGCCCGAGATAGCGCTGTTTGCATCGCTGGCACTTGGCTATGGGGTCGGCAAGCTGCGGTTTGGCTCGTTCCAGCTGGGGGGCGTGGCGGGCTCACTGCTGGCGGCCGTGTTGATCAGCCAGGTGGGGGTGACCATCGACTCAGGCATCAAGGCGGTGCTGTTTGCGCTGTTCATCTATGCCGTGGGTTTTGAGAGCGGGCCCCAGTTCTTTCGCTCCCTGGGACGGCAGTCGATCAAGGAGATATTGATGGCGGCCGTGGTCGCCATCTCGGGCCTCATCACCGTCGTGGTGCTGGCGCGGGTCTTCCACCTGGACAAGGGGCTGGCTGCAGGGCTGGCCGCCGGCGGCATGACGCAGTCGGCCATCATCGGCACGGCAGGCTCTGCCATTGAGAAGCTGGGCCTGGCCGCCGATGAGGTGCAGCGCATGCAGGCCAATGTGGCCATCGGCTATGCGGTGACCTATATCTTTGGCTCCTTCGGCGCCATCTTGCTGTGCGTGAATGTGCTGCAGTGGCTCACCGGCCGCAAGATCCATGACGACGCCATCCAGGCCGAGCAGGAAATGCTCAAGGGCGTGCATGTCTATGGCGCGGGCGAATCGCCTGCGGCGCCCGATCTGGTGGGCCGCATCTTCAAGGTCAAGCAGTCAGGCCGCACGGTGGCCGAGCTGGAGGCCAGCACCCCGCAAGGCTCGGTCACCATCGAGCGTATCCGCCGCAAGAATGCGCTGGTCGGCGTGGACCCGCAGCTGGTGCTGGAAGCGGGCGACATTGTGCTGCTGGTGGGCCGGCGCGCTGCGGTGGTGGCGCTGGGCGCCAACATCGGTGATGAGCTGCAAAGCGCCGAAGACATGGACGTGGTCATGGTGCGCCGCGATGTGTCCATCACCAACAGCCAGTACCTCAACCGCAGCGTCAAGGACATTCTGGACAGCCTCACGCCCGAGTTCAAGCATGGCGTCTATGCGGTGGCGCTGACGCGCTCGGGCTCGCCGCTGCCGATCACGCCCACGACCCTGATCGTGCCCGGCGATGTGGTGACCCTGTTTGGCACACCCCAGGATGTGCAGAACGCCGCGCAGTCGGTGGGCCCCATCCTCATTCCCAGCGACAAGACCGACTTTGTCTTCCACGGCCTGGGCATCACGGTCGGGCTGCTGATCGGTCTTTTGGTGCTCCGCATCGGCTCCATCCCCATCACCCTGGGCAGCGGTGGCGGCGCCTTGCTGGCGGGCCTGCTGTTTGGCTGGTGGCGCAGCCGCAAGCACACCTTGGGCAATATGCCGACTGCGGCATCCACCCTGTTGCGCGACCTGGGCCTGGCCGGCTTTGTGGCCATGGTCGGCCTGCAGTCGGGCCAGCAGGCGGTGAGCACGGTGATGGAGCAAGGCCTGAGCCTCTTTCTGATGGGCATGGTGGTGACCATCGTGCCGCTGCTGATTGCGATGCTGTTTGGCAAGTATGTGCTGCGCTATGAGAACGTCGCTATCTTTGCCGGGGCGCTGTCGGGCGCACGCAGCGCCAACCCGGCCTTTGGCGAGGTGCTGGACAAGGCGGGCAACGCCATCCCCACGGTGCCGTTTGCGATCACCTATGCGCTGGCCAATGTGTTTCTGACACTGCTGGGCCCGCTGGTCATCGCGTTTGCCTGAGGGGCGCTGCTGCGCCCTCTTTTCTATGGATACCCAGGCGGCGTTGCGCCGCCTCCCCCTCTTCTCATTTATCCCGTTTATCAACGACTGCAAGGAGTTGCACCATGTCTCAGGACTACCAGCGTCTGGCCCATTTGAGCCCGTTCGAGCTCAAGGATGAATTGATCAAGGTGGCATCGGGCAAGGCCAATCGGCTGATGCTCAATGCCGGGCGCGGCAACCCGAACTTTCTGGCGACCACGCCGCGCCGCGCGTTCTTTCGCCTGGGGCTGTTTGCGGCGGCCGAGTCCGAGCTGTCGTACTCGTACATGACGGCAGGCATTGGCGGCCTGGCCAATATCGAGGGCATTGAAAACCGCTTTGAGCGCTACACCGCCGAGCACCGCGACCAGGAAGGCGTGCGCTTTCTGGCCAAGTCGCTCAGCTATGTGCGCGACCAGCTGGGCCTGGACCCGGCTGCCTTCCTGCACGAGATGGTGGACGGCATCCTGGGCTGCAACTACCCGGTGCCACCGCGCATGCTGAGCGTGAGCGAGAAGATCGTGCGCCAGTACATCGTGCGCGAGATGGCCGGCGGCGCCGTGCCGGTGGAGTCGGTCGACCTGTTTGCAGTGGAAGGCGGCACGGCCGCGATGGCCTATATCTTCGAGAGCCTGCGCATCAGCGGCCTGCTCAAGGCTGGTGACAAGGTCGCCATCGGCATGCCGGTGTTCACGCCCTATATCGAGATCCCCGAGCTGGCGCAGTACGCACTGGAAGAGGTGCCCATCCATGCCGATCCGGACAATGGCTGGCAGTACTCTGACGCGGAGCTGGACAAGCTGCGCGACCCGGCCGTCAAGATCTTCTTCTGCGTCAACCCCAGCAACCCGCCCTCGGTCAAGATGGACCAGCGCAGTCTGGAGCGCATCAAGACCATCATTGCCGACCACCGGCCCGATCTGATGGTGCTGACCGACGATGTCTACGGCACCTTTGCCGACGACTTCCAGTCGCTGTTCTCGGTCTGCCCGCACAACACTTTGCTGGTCTACTCCTTCTCCAAGTACTTTGGTGCCACCGGCTGGCGTCTGGGCGTGATTGCCGCGCACAAAGAGAATGTCTTCGACAAGGCCCTGGCCCAGCTGCCCGAGAGCGCCAAGGTCGAGCTGGACCACCGCTACCGCTCGCTGCTGCCCGATGTGCGCTCGCTCAAGTTCATCGACCGCCTGGTGGCCGACAGCCGCGTGGTGGCGCTGAACCATACGGCCGGCCTGTCCACCCCGCAGCAGGTGCAGATGGTGCTGTTCTCGCTGTTTGCGCTGATCGATGAAGCCGATGCCTACAAGCAGGCGCTCAAGCAATTGATCCGCCGCCGCGAAGCCACCTTGTACCGGGAGCTGGGCATGCCGCCGCTGCACAACCCCAACTCCGTCAACTACTACACCCTGATCGACCTGCAGAGCGTGACCTGCCGGCTCTATGGCCAGGCGTTTTCCGACTGGGCGGTCAAGCAATCGTCTACCGGCGACATGCTGTTCCGCATTGCCGACGAGACTGGCATTGTGCTGCTGCCGGGCCGGGGCTTTGGCTCCAACCGGCCATCGGGCCGCGCATCGCTCGCCAACCTCAACGAGTACGAGTACGCCGCCATTGGCCGCGCCTTGCGCAAGCTGGTGGACGAGCTGTACGCGCAGTTCCAGGCGCAGTCGGGCGCCAAGCCCTGAGCCGCTCAGGCACGCAAACGCGGCAGTGCAGGCCCCCCCTGCGCTGCCCGCCCCAGCTCCCAGCAGCCACTGCAGCAGGCCGTTAGAACAGTTCCTGCTGCAGCGAGGTGAGGCTGTTGAAGTCCTCCCCCAGCGGCTGCAAAATCGAATCGGCAATCGGCTGCAGCTGCTTGCTCAGGTAGTGCTCGTAGTCGATCGGTGACTGGCGCACCTCCAGGGGCTCGGGCCCGCTCTTGCCCATCACATAGCGAATCCAGCCACCGCCCTGGTACTGCAGCGGGCGGCCCAGGCGCCGGTTGTAGTCATCGGCCATGCGGGCGGCGCGCACCTGCGGCGGCAGGTTGGCCACATAGGCATCGAGCCGGTGGCGCAGGCGCTTGCGGTAGACCAGCAAGTCATCCTTTTGGCCAGCCAGGGTCGCCTTCGCATAGTCGATGACAAAGTCACGGTAGGGCTCGCCTTGAAAGACCCGTGAGAGCAGCCCTTCCTGGAACTGGCGCGCCAACAGGGTCCAGTCGCTGCGCGCCATCTCCAGGCCCCGGTAGACCATGGCCTCCTTGCCCTCGGCATCCACACTCAGGCCCGCATAGCGCTTTTTGCTGCCCACATCCGAGCCCCGGATCGTGGGCATGAAGAACTTCTTGTAGTGCGTGTCGAACTCGATCTCGAGAAAGCTCTCGAGGTTCTGTTCCTGGCGCAGGCCTTGCGTCCACCAGGCATTGATATCGCTGACCAGCGATGCGGCCACCGCATGGGCCTCCTGGTTGCTGTGGGCGCGCCCCAGCCAGATAAAGATCGAATCGGTATCCCCGTAGATGACCTCGTAGCCGCGCTGCTGCACCAGCGCCTTGGTGCGTTTGACCATCTCATGGCCGCGCAAGGTGATCGACGAGATCAGCGCCGGGTTGAAAAAGCGGCATTCCGTCGCGCCCAGCACCCCGGCAAACGAGTTCATCACCAGCTTGAGCGCCTGCGACAGCGGCTCGTTCTTCGTGCGCTTGGCCTCATCGCGCGCACGCCACAGCGTGGTGACGATCTCGGGCAGGCAGTGCTTGTCGCGCGAAAAGCGCGTGTCCATCGGCCCGCGAATCAGCGATGCGGAATCGCTGGCATGCAGGCCTTCGGCCAGGCCCACCGGGTCAACCAGGTAGGTGCGGATGATGGACGGATAGAGGCTTTTGTAATCGAGCACCACCACCGAGTCATAAAAGCCCGGCCGCGAATCGAGCACATAGCCACCGGGCGAGGACTTGCCCCGCACATCGCCCACATTGGGCGCCACATAACCTTGGCGGTGCATGCGCGGCAGGTAGTGGTGGCTGAACGCCGCTATCGAGCCGCCAAACTGGTCCAGCTGCAGGCCGGTGGCATGCGCCCGCTCCATCGCAAACTGCAGCAGCTGGGCCTTGTCAAAAATGCGCAGCACCAGCTCGCAGTCGCGGATGTTGTAGGCCGCCAGCGCGGGCTTGTCCTCTTGGTAGCGGCGCTCGATCTCGGCCATCTTGTCGTACTCGTCGCCAATGTCCTTGCCCTCGCCCAGCAAGGCCTGGGCCACGTTCTCCAGGCTGAATGACGGAAAGCTCCACACCGCCGCCCGCAAGGCCTCGATGCCATCGATCACCGCGCGGCCCGGCATCGGCGCAAACCAGTAGTCCTGCTTGCCCGGGTGCGCGCGCCAGGCAATGGGCCGGCCCTCGCGCCCCAGCAGCAGCGGGGTCGCACAATCGTCTGCGGTCTTTTGCAGCACCCGCAGGTCAAACTGGATCACATTCCAGCCGACGATGACATCCGGGTCATGGCGCGCAAACCAGGCGTTGAGCTCTTCGATCATCGCCTTGCGGCTCGCGCAATACACCAGCCTGAAATCGCTGCTGGGTTCAGCCTGCTCTGCCGGTGCGTCGGGCGCCGGGGCATCGGGTACCGGGGCATCGCCCAGCATGTACACCACGCGCTCGCCCACGCCATCGAGCGCAATCGAGTACAGATCCTGGTGCTGGCTGGTTTCGATATCGAGCGACACGACTTTGAGCGCAGGCCGGTAGGCTGGCGCGGGCAACAGCTTGCAGTCCACCACGGTGCTGCCTTGCAGTTGTCCGCCTTCAACCTGCACGCCCGCAGTGATAAAGCGCTCCATCAAATAGCGCTCATGGGGCCGCACATCGGCTTCCAAAAGCGATACATCGAGCTGCTTCAAGCCGCGCGCGAGCTTGCCCAACTGCCGGTAATGCGTGGCATAGACGCCCAGCACCGGCTCCTGCTGAAAATTTTTGAGGGCCAGCTCGCGCAGCTCCATACCGGGCATGGCCAGCAGCTGCGTCTGCACCACCACCCGGTGCCGCGCCTCGACAAACGCCACCGAGACCTGCCGCGTCAGCAGCACTTTGAGCGGCCCGGCATCGGTCGCCAGCCAGTACTCCATCTCGGTGCCCGCAGCCGTGTCCCGCCAATGGCGGGTCAGGATGAATCCTTGGAGGGGGGTGGTGGGCACGGTAGACGAAGCGAACAAAAGGGAGCCGACAGCAGCTCCTTCTATTGTCGTCGCTCAGTGCAGGGATCGCGCCCAGCTAGAGGAATTCTGAGATGGCGATGCTCTTTCTTGGTTTCTCTAAAAATGGAAGTTGCTGAACCTATCCTGCAAGGGCCGCTGGGATTAGGAGCATTTCAACAAAAGCCGAATTCTCTCATTTTAGAAAAATAAAAATACACATCACTATGCCACCTATCACCGCATATTTCCACCACAGCACGACTGAGTTTCGATGCATTTGGGCTGTATGCTAATTCCCAACGTGTTGAAATAGTATTTTGCAGCTGCTCTTGACTTTGGTTCTTTAGGCGAATTTACATATTCAACTTCAATTCCCTCCCCAACCAATGGAGCAATCAATTTGGAAATATTACTCAAGCGTTTTGCTGAAATATCTTCAGTATTTTTATTATTTACACTGTAATGTGTAAAAATCAAAACCGAACTAATACCATCAATATCCCTCCAATCAAGAAACCACAGTACTACATTACGGGCCGTGGACTTGCCAATGGTGGTGCTTCCCTCCTCGAACTCAATAAACTGCTGGACGCCACCTAGCTTACACGCAATGGCAGGAGAGTTTAAGATGAAAGATAAAGCAATGACAAGAAATCTAATACATCTCATATCAACATCCAATATTCAGACAATTAGTCAATACCTAATATATATGCAGCCAAGCCATCTGCATTCATTTTTGCTTTAGCATCACTAAAGTTTTTAGCCGCATTGAACACGCCATTAAAACTATCGATAGATCCTGCAACATCATAGAAATGTGTCACCTCATGAATAAGCGTCAATAACTGCGAATCTTTCTGCCCAAACTCTGTGCCACCATAGGAATATCCCATTTTTGGCAATTCGAAGAATCCCATATTTATGGCAATACGATGTGCCAATATATCCGTTGGGCAAACTGCCGCAAGCACTCCCGTCAACACCATACCTTGCCCGGGTAAACAACCTGATCGCACGCTATTCTCTTGGGTGTCATACTCAAAATTTTCAGGAGTGAGGGACTTCAGAACCCTTATGACTGAATCTAATACACGAAGCAAGTAGTCGCGGATTTCTCCATCTGAACTATTAAACCATTTCTGGGTCCTTCCTTTGCTAATTTCATCCCACCGCGATAGCTCGTCACGCCTGTCTTGTGCGTAGCTTATCGCAGAGTCTCTCAAACTCATCATCAGTTCACCAAACCGCCGCCCTTTGACGTCATAGCAAATATTAACGACCCCATCCCAATCAGGTGCATCTAAAGGAGACTGCTTGTGCGCCATGTGATGAGGCTGATAGGGATCGCAGCCACCATTAGAGCCGCAACTAGGTGCTTGGTGTATACCATTAAAATAGAATGGATCTCTTCCAAACCCGTTTGGTCCTGGAACATTTACACCCAAAGATCCAGGGACTTTGAATATTGGCATACCTTCTCCATTTGCAAAGCATTAAACATCATAAAATCGTGAAGTTATTCATAACGCCAAACATTACTTAATTGAGATTTTTGGATTCTCATCTCTAAAAATCACCTCAAACAAAAATAACCGATTGAATCATCGGCATCCACCACCACAACACGATCTAGCCTCTGCACATAGAGGCTGAACTCCTGCATTAAAAACACTTAGCCAACAAGGTGACATCTACCCGAAGCACTTTTTAATTTTTAATCACCATATTTTATTTCTGCGCCGTTTATATTCAGGATCTTTAATAATTGCAGAATTTTCTCACGACGAGATTCCGAAACCACATGAGTTTGGCCATCACAAGAGATTAAACCATTAAACATATAAGCGCAACTGATACCTATACCATCTCGCAAATCCATAAACCACTCTGCCAACTGTCTACTTTACACTCATTGAAGTGCTGTTGTCACTGTATTCCACGTCATATTGCAAGTCTGCAATAATGCATGCCGAGGCAAAAAAATAAAATGAACATCAATAAATAAAGATATATTTTTTATTGCATTAGTCTCATATCAAACCAGCCTTTCATGAAGAAATCATCAACAAGACTATCATGACTGGTTCAGAAAAACTATCAAGCAATTAGCTGTATGTGCCTAATACAGACATGAATGAAATCAAATAAGTAAATTGGTTTTATGGATACGCGATGCAGATCAAAGCGCCAAGCTTCAAGAAGTAATTCTGAAGGCCCAGATTCCATGCGCAAGGAATAGAGAGAAAGTGCCGGCTTCAGCACTGTGCCTCAGGAAGGTCCTGTATGCAGTCGTGTTACATCCAATTAACGAATACACACTCTCACGATCTGCTGGCTCGCCCATAACCCAAGCAGCACCGGTCAAGGCGAGCAGGCAAGCTGATGATGTTGGAGGCAATGAGCCAGTGAGCTGCGACGTGCACGCTAGCGCGTGCACAGAGAGACGGAGAGACGGAGAGACGGAGAGACGGAGAGACGGAGAGACGGAGAGACGGAGAGACGGAGAGACGGAGAGAGACGGCATCAAGCCTTGGCAAAGCACTTGAACGCATGCGCGCAACAAAAGAAAAAGGACTTAGCTCTTTCGAGCTAAGTCCTTGTCTTTTTGGTCGGAATGGCGGGATTCGAACTCGCGACCCCTTGCACCCCATGCAAGTGCGCTACCAGGCTGCGCTACATTCCGAAGACTTGAATTATATACCTAGTTTTCGGGGTCTCCGGAAAGAATGCGACGAATTTCTTGCAATTCGATCGCGGCCTGCTGCCAGCTCAGCGGTTCGGCGCTTTCAGCCATGCCGGCAGCCAGCGTATCGGCACCTTCGTCCTGCAGCGCGAACATGCTGTCGTCTTCCAGCGCATCAAGCATGGCCTGGCCGCGCGGCAGTGACTGGAGCTGGTTGCGCGCGCCGCTGATCGTAAAGCCCCGCTCATAGAGCAGCTCACGGATGCGGCGGATCATCAGCACCTCGTGGTGCTGGTAATAGCGGCGGTTGCCCCGGCGCTTGACCGGGCGCAGCTGCGTGAACTCCTGCTCCCAGTAGCGCAGCACATGCGGCTTGACGTCGCACAGCACCGATACCTCACCGATGGTGAAGTAGCGCTTGGCAGGGATGGGGGGCAGCTGTTTTTCCATGGACAAATTGTAAACAGCCGCGAAAGCGGCCGTGTTGCATATAGGCGAAAGCGGGCGACGGTTTGACCTTCAGTGCCAACGCACTGCAGGCGGCCGCGCGCCCAGGGCCTGCGTCACTCCATATCGGCGGGGGCCTGCACCGAATCCTTGAGCTTGCCGCTGGCATGGAAGGTGACCACGCGGCGCGCCTCGATCGGCACCTCTTCGCCGGTGCGCGGATTGCGGCCGGGGCGGGCCTTTTTCATGCGCACCTGGAAATTGCCAAAGCTCGACAGCTTCACATCCTCGCCCTTGATCAAGCTCTCCGAGATCAGGTCGAAAAAGGCATCGACCATGTCCTTGGCTTCGCGCTTGTTCAGGCCGATGTTGTCAAACAGCATATCGGCCAGCTGCGCCTTGGTCAGCGCAGGTTGTTCCAGGCTCTCAACGGTGAATTCCATATAGCAATCCTCGCGTGTGGGATCAGCGCAGACGCGCACCCAGGCTTTGTGTGAGTTGTTCGACCACGGCCTGCACGGCCGCTTCGATCTCGGTGTCTTCGAGCGCGCGCTCGTCATGGCCCAGGCTCAGACGCACGGCCAGGCTCTTCTCATCCTGAGCCAGGCTGCCCGCGGCGGCCTCTTCACCGGCCTTGAGCTTCTTGGGCCGGAACACGTCAAACAGCACGGCACTGCGCAGGATAGCACCTGCGCTGGCAGCCGTGATGGCCTGCATGATCTGGGCGTGGGTGACGGCTTCCTTGACCACGACGGCAATGTCGCGCTCGACCATCTGGTGCTTGGCCACCGGTGCGAACACCGGCACCTGGCGTGCCAGCACGGCATCGAGGGCCAGCTCGAACATCACCGGCGCCTGGGCCAGCTCCCATTCCTGGCGCCACTGGGGGTGCAGCTCGCCAACAAAGCCGATGGCCTTGCCGTCCAGCAGCACGCGGGCGCAGCGGCCGGGGTGCAGCGCGGGGTGCTCGGCCGCTTCAAACACCGGCTTGAGCGGTGCGAGCAGTGCCTCGACATCGCCCTTGACGTCGTAGAAATCGACCTTGGTCTCGCTGCGGCCCCATTGCAGCTGGTCGGCTGCGCCATAGGCCAGGCCCGCCACGCGCATGGGCTGGTGGAAGCCCTTGACGGTGGTGTCGGACTCGGCGACCGCGTCGTCCTTGAAGAACACGCGGCCCAGCTCGAACACGCGCACGCGCTGAGCCTTGCGGTCCACATTGAACTTGAGCACCTGCAGCAGCGAGCCCAGCAACGACGAGCGCATCACGCTCAGGTGGCTGGCGATGGGGTTGAGCAGCTTGATGGCCTGGGTGTTGCCCGCCAGTTCCTGCTCCCACTTTTCTTCGACAAAGCTGAAGTTGATCGTCTCCTGGTAGCCCAGGCCGGCCAGTGCGTGGCGCACGGCGTAGGGGCTGCGGGAGTTCTCGGCACGCAGCTTGGGCGAGATCGGCGCCAGCGGCTTGCTGGTGGGCAGGTTCTCGTAGCCAATCATCCGCGCGATTTCTTCAACCAGGTCTTCTTCCAGGTTGATGTCGAAGCGGAAGGTAGGCGCAGTCACGCTGATCACGCCTTCTTGCGCCACGGTGGCGGGCAGACCCAGGCCGTTCAGCGCATCGAGGCACTGCTGCTGGGTCACCGGCATGCCGATGACCTTGGCCGCACGTGCCACGCGCAGCTGCACCGTCTTGGGCGCAGGCATGTTGGGCTGCTGGTCGTCCATGGCGGCCACCTGGGTCTCAGGCGTGCCGCAGATCTCCAGCACCAGCTGGGTGATGCGCTCGATGTGCTCGGTGGTGAACTGGGGGTCCACACCGCGCTCGAAGCGGTGGCCCGCGTCGGTCGAGAAATTGAAGTGGCGCGAGCGGCCGGCAACGGCCTTGGGGAACCAGAAGGCCGCTTCGATATAGATGTTCTTGGTGTCGTCGGACACGGCGGTGGCATCGCCACCCATGATGCCGGCCAGCGACTCCAGGCCGTGCGCGTCCGCGATCACACCGACCTTGAGGAAGTCGTCGATCTCGATGGTGTTGCCGTTGAGCAGCTTGAGCGTTTCGCCCTGCTTGCCCCAGCGCACGCTCAGGCCGCCGCTGATCTTGTCCAGATCGAAGATGTGGCTGGGACGGCCCAGCTCGAACATCACATAGTTGGAGATGTCGACCAGGGGGCTGACAGCGCGCTGGCCGCAGCGGGCCAGGCGGTCGACCATCCACTGTGGGGTCTTGACCTGGGTGTTGACGTTGCGCACGATGCGGCCGGAAAAGCGCCCGCACAGGTCGGTCGCCTCGATCTTGACGGGCAGCTTGTCTTGCGAGGCCACGGCAGCGGCCGGGAAGGACAGCGCCTTGAGCGGCGTGCCGGTCAGTGCCGACAGCTCACGCGCCACACCATAGACCGACAGGCAATGCGCCAGATTGGGCGTGAGCTTGAGGGTGAACAAGGTGTCGTCGAGGTTCAGGTACTCGCGCAAGTTCTGGCCCAGCGGCGCATCGGCGGGCAGCTCCAGCAGACCGCCGTGGTCATCGGCAATGCCCAGCTCCTTGGCCGAGCACAGCATGCCAAAGCTTTGCACGCCGCGCAGCTTGCCGATCTTGATCTTGAAGGGCTTGCCATCCGCGCCGGGGGGCAGCTCGGCGCCCACGGTGGCGCAAGGGATGCGGATGCCCACGCGCGCATTGGGCGCGCCGCAGACGATGCTCAGCAACTCGGGGCCACCGACATCGACCTGGCAGACGCGCAGGCGGTCGGCATCGGGGTGTTGCACCGCTTCCTTGATTTCACCGACGACGATGCCGGTGAAGGGGGGCGCTACGGGGTCGAGTTCTTCGACCTCGAGGCCTGCCATGGTCAAGGTATCGGCCAGCTCTTGGGTGGTCAGCGACGGGTTGCAGTATTGGCGCAACCAGGATTCAGGAAATTGCATAGTCGGACTCTTTGGCGTTCAGGCCTGCTGCACCGTCTTGGGCAGCGGCAGGCCGGGCGTTCTTGCTTTTCAATGGGGAGCGGCTGGCAGCGCAAGCTGCCCGGGGGCTGGGGATCACATTGCAGATCTGCAGCACCAACCGCTCCGTGCTCATGACTGGAACTGCGACAGGAAGCGGATGTCGCCGTCAAAGAACAGGCGCAGGTCATTGACGCCATAACGCAGCATGGTCAGGCGGTCGGGGCCCATGCCAAAGGCAAAGCCAATGTATTTCTCGGGATCGAGCCCCATGTTGCGCACCACATTGGGGTGCACCTGGCCGGCGCCCGAGACTTCCAGCCAGCGGCCGGCCAGCGGCCCGCTTTGGAACTGGATGTCGATCTCGGCCGAGGGCTCGGTGAACGGGAAGAAGCTGGGGCGAAAGCGCAGCACCAAATCATCCTGCTCGAAGAAGGTCTTGCAAAAGTCGGTGAACACGACCTTGAGGTCCTTGAAGCTCACGTTCTCACCGATCCACAGGCCTTCGCACTGGTGGAACATCGGCGAGTGGGTGGCGTCCGAGTCCACGCGGTAGGTGCGGCCCGGCGCGATCACGCGGATCTCGGGCATGGTCTGGCCCGCGTCGATCAGGTTGCGGTAGCGCTTGACGTGCTGGACCGCATGGCGCACCTGCATCGGGCTGGTGTGCGTGCGCAGCAGGTTGGGCGCGTGCTGGGTGCCGCCTTCCACATAGAAGGTGTCGTGCATCGAGCGCGCGGGATGGTCTTCCGGCGTGTTGAGCGCGGTGAAGTTGAACCAGTCGGATTCGATCTCGGGGCCTTCGGCCACATCGAAGCCCATGGAGCCGAAGATGCCTTCGATGCGCTCCATCGTGATGGACACGGGGTGCAGACCACCGCTGCCGCGGCGGCGGCCGGGCAGGCTCACATCCAGCACTTCGGCCTTGAGGTGGGCTTGCAGCTCGGCATCGGCCAGCGCCTTGCGGCGTGCCGTCAAGGCCGCCTCAATCGCCTGCTTGGCCACGTTGATGGCGGCACCGCGCGATTTTTTCTCTTCGACGGAAAGCTGCGCCATGCCCTTCATGAGCTCGGTCATCTTGCCCGACTTGCCCAGAAACTGCGCCTTGGCGTTTTCCAGATCAGCGGGGGTATGGGCCTGCGCAAACAGTTGCTGCGCGCTTTCGACCAGAGAATCCAACTCGTTCATATCGACTCTTATCGACTTAGATGCCGGGCCGCCAAAAGCAGCCTGGCGATAAAAAAACAAGGGCTAGCGCCTTTTCAAGCCCTAGCCCTTGCTGTGTGTGCACCAGCAGCTACTAAATCAACAGTAACTACCGATCGTGACCTTAGGCAGCCAGCTTGGCCTTGACTTGGTCGACGATAGCTGCAAAAGCAGCCTTGTCGTGCACGGCGATATCGGCCAGCATCTTGCGGTCGATTTCAATGGCAGCCTTCTTCAGGCCGTTGGCGAACTGGCTGTAGGTCAGGCCCAGTTCACGGGAAGCGGCATTGATACGGGCGATCCACAGTTGGCGGAACACGCGCTTCTTGGTACGACGGTCACGGTAGGCGTACTGGCCTGCCTTCATTACCGCTTGCTTGGCAACGCGGAAGACGTTACCACGGCGACCGCGGAAACCCTTAGCAAGGGCCAGAACTTTTTTGTGACGGGCGCGTGCCGTTACACCACGTTTGACGCGAGGCATGTGTTTTCTCCTAGTTCGTCAGTGAATTACAGGCCCATGCCGGGCAACATTTGTGCCATGTGACCCATGTTGGTCTCATGCACAGCGGTTGCACCACGCAGATGGCGCTTGTTCTTGGTGGTCTTCTTGGTCAAGATGTGACGCTTGAAGGCTTGACCGCGCTTGACGGTGCCACCTGGACGAACGCGAAAACGCTTCTTCGCGCTGCTTTTGGTCTTCATTTTGGGCATGTGAATGCTCCTTATGTTTGTGCTCGTGAGGCGTTTCATCGCCATGATGAAACTTGTTTTGGCCCCGAGCCACTTTTGTGACAGACCTAGATTACATCTACTCTATCAATGCGCAAGGCGTTGGCTGCGCCCACCCTGAGCACCAAGGCCGAAACCCCAGACCCAGGCAGTTGCTGCCCCTACCCTGCTAAAAACCGAAAGCGGCCTAAGCCGCTTGTCGGTAATCCGGTATTCTAACCGCTTCTTTAAGCTGTGGCTACTGGCGAGGAATTTCCCTCGACCGGCTTGCCAGCTGCAGCGCCACCGGGCTTCTTGCGCGCCGGAGCGATCATCATGATCATCTGGCGGCCTTCGAGCTTGGGGAACTGCTCGACCTGGATCAGGTCGGCCAGCTCGTCGCGGATGCGGTTGAGCAGGTCCATACCCAGGTTCTGGTGGGTGATTTCACGACCACGGAAGCGCAGGGTCACCTTGACCTTGTCGCCTTCGGCCAAGAAGCGGCGGATATTGCGCATCTTGACGTTGTAGTCGCCATCATCAGTACCGGGGCGGAACTTGATTTCCTTGATTTCGATGACGGTTTGCTTGGCCTTGGCCTCAGCCGCCTTCTTTTGCTCCAGATACTTGAACTTGCCGTAGTCCATCAGGCGGCAAACGGGAGGCGTGGCCGTGGCGACAATCTCCACCAGGTCAACGTCCAGCTCTCCGGCCATGCGCAGCGCTTCCATCAGCGGCACGATGCCCAGCGGTTCATTATCAGGACCGGACAGACGCACTTCTGGTGCCTGAATCTCACGATTCAGACGGTGTTTGCGTTCTTCGCGGTGGCGGCGATCACGGAATTCAGTAGCTATGGCTTTCACCCTAAAAATTTAAAAACTACGACAGCGTAGCTGCTCAAAACGCAGTCCACGCTGTCCAAAGCTTTGACGAACCAGCAAGAGGCTGTTTAGGCTTTAGCGGCAATGTCCTTGGCAATCAAGTCGACGAATGCATCGATGGACATCACACCGAGGTCTTTACCGCCCCGGGCGCGCACTGCTACGGCTCCAGCTGCCTTCTCCTTGTCGCCGGCGACAAGAATATAGGGCAGCTTTTGCAACGAATGCTCCCGTATTTTATACGTAATCTTCTCGTTGCGCAGATCGGTAACCACACGCAGCCCTTGGCTCGGCAAGGCCTTACGCAGTTTGTCGGCCACTTCCTGCACGTAGGCGCCTTGCGCATCGGTGATGTTGAGCACGGCCACCTGCGTGGGCGCCAGCCAGGCGGGCAGCGCGCCAGCGTGCTGCTCGATCAGGATGCCGATGAAGCGCTCGAGCGAGCCCACGATCGCGCGGTGCAGCATGATGGGGCGGTGGCGCTCGCCGTCTTCGCCGACAAACTCGGCATCGAGGCGCTCGGGCAGGTTCGGGTCGACCTGGATGGTGCCGCACTGCCATTCACGGCCCAGCGCGTCCTTCAAGGTGTACTCGATCTTGGGGCCGTAGAACGCGCCCTCACCGGGCAGGTACTCGAACTCGCAACCCGAGGCACGCAGGCCCTCGGCCAGCGCCGCTTCGGCCGCATCCCAGCTCTCGTCGCTGCCGATGCGCTTTTCAGGGCGGGTCGAGAGGCGGTAGAGGATGTTGCTGAAGCCAAAGTCTGCATAGACCTTTTGCAGCAGTGCGGTGAACGCGGTCACCTCGGCCTGGATCTGCTCGGGCAGGCAGAAGATGTGGCCGTCATCCTGCGTGAAGGCACGCACGCGCATGATGCCGTGCAGCGAGCCGGTGGGCTCGTTGCGGTGGCAGGCGCCAAACTCACCAAAGCGCAGCGGCAGATCGCGGTAGCTCTTGATGCCTTGCTTGTAGATGAGGATGTGGCCGGGGCAGTTCATCGGCTTGAGCGCGTACTCGCGCTTTTCCGACTCGGTCGTGAACATGTTCTCGCGGTACTTGTCCCAGTGGCCGGTCTTCTCCCACAGGGTCTTGTCCAGGATCTGCGGGCCCTTGACTTCCTGGTAGCCGTTGTCGCGGTACACCTTGCGCATGTACTGCTCGACTTCCTGCCAGATCGACCAGCCCTTGGGGTGCCAGAACACAGTACCGGGCGAGTGCTCGTCGATGTGGAACAGGTCGAGTTCACGGCCGAGCTTCCGGTGGTCGCGCTTTTCGGCCTCTTCGAGCATCGTCAGGTACTGCTGCAGATCGTCCTTGCTGGCCCAGGCCGTGCCGTAGATGCGTTGCAGCATCTCGTTGTTGTGGTCGCCGCGCCAGTAGGCGCCCGCCACCTTCATCAGCTTGAAGTGCTTGAGCTTGCCGGTGCTGGGCACGTGGGGGCCACGGCACAGGTCTTCGAACGCGCCTTCGCGGTACAGGCTCACATCTTCATTGCTGGGGATGGAGGCAATGATCTCGGCCTTGTAGTTCTCGCCCAGACCCTTGAAATAGGCCACGGCTTCGTCACGCGGCAGCACGCGGCGCACCACGGGCTCGTCCTTGTTGGCCAGCTCGGTCATGCGCTTTTCGATCGCCACCAGGTCTTCGGGCGTGAAGGGGCGCTTGTAGGCGAAGTCGTAGTAGAAACCGTTGTCGATCACCGGGCCGATGGTGACCTGGGCTTCCGGGAACAGCTCCTTGACGGCATAGGCCAGCAAGTGGGCGGTGGAGTGGCGGATCACTTCCAGGCCATCGGCGTCCTTGGCCGTCACGATGGACAGCGGCATGTCGCGGTCGATGACAAAGCTGGTGTCCACCACCTTGGCGTTGTCGCCCAGACCTACCTTGCCAGCCAGCGCGGCCTTGGCCAGGCCAGCGCCAATCGATGCAGCGACCTCGGCCACCGACACGGGGCCCGGGTAGTCGCGCTTGGAGCCATCGGGAAGCGTAATTTGAACCATGAGAAATCCTAAATAATCGTGAGCTTTTACCAAGCCGCGCTGCCAGAAAAGCAAAAAGCGCGGAGCTTGTCCGCGCTTTGGTGTGAGGAGACGAAATCGTCGTACAGGCGCGAACCACCGGCCTTACTGGCCAGTCAAACCCCAAGTGGTTGTAGTTCGCGGTGTCATAACCGATGTTGCCTTTCTCGCTCTTACCAGTGGATGGAATCTAAAACGACTGTCATTTTCCCACATTCTGATGCAATCTGCTGGTCTTCCCGCAATCCGGGCGCCAACGGGCTTGCCATAATCAAAACGATAGCAGACCTTGACGATTAGATATGCCCTATCGCTACGCCCGATCTGTTGGAATGTCCGCCTGCCTGGCTGCGTTATTGCTGCAAGGGGGCTGCTCCAGTACCCCGCCCACCCGCGGCAAAGTCCCCGAACGCGATATGCAGGCCCAGGAATGGGGCCAGTCCGATGTGAACCGCATGGCCACCTTGAGCATGCGCGCCAACCTGCAAAGCCTGTATGTGCTGATGGACAAGCTCTACCGCCGCAACCCGCAGGAGTGGCGCAAGGGCGGTTTTGACAACCGCGAAGCGGCGATGAAGGCCGTGCGCGAGGCGATCGAAAACCAGCAACCCTGGCCCGAACTGTTGGATCAACGCGACATTGCCGGCATGAGCATGGCATTGGCGCCCGAATTTGCCGGCGACCGGGTGGCCGCCTTCACCTGGGCCACGGCCGACATGCTGATCACCGCCTATGGCGGCCGCACCACCTTCTACCTGATCCATGGGCTCGATGCCCAGGCGGTCTACAACGCATCGCGCAACCTGGAGATTGCCAACTGGATGCTTACCCACCGCAAGCTGGGCAATGGCCAGACCATGCTGCTGAGCAATGAGCTCAATGCCAGCGAGCGCAACCTGAGCTTTGAGCGCGAATTTGGCAAGATGATTGCCCGCAATGACCTGATGGCCGATGTCGTGTCCGAGAAATACCGGCGCGCGGTGATTGGCTATGTGCAGGGGCTGGCCGGTGGCAGCTTGCTGCAGTTCCTGCCGGTGCAGGCAGTGGCGCATTAACGCGCCCTCCTCACCCCCCCTTTCCAGAACCACTCGCTTATCGCACAGGCAGCGGCAGATGCAGGCTGCGCTTGAGCGTGGCCAGCGCAATCGAGGTGTTGAAGCGCTGGATATTCTGGTCGCCGTCAAACAGCCGCTGGGTGATCGCCTGGTACTCCTGCATGTCACGCGCGGTCACCACCAGCAGGTAGTCCGTCTGGCCGGTGACGGCATAGCACTGCTGCACCGCCGTCTCAGCCGCCACCCGGGCGCGGAAGCCCTGGGTCAGCGCATCGAGCTCATTGACCAGCTGCACCTCGATAAAGATCGTCAGCGGCCGGCCCACGGCCTCGGGGCTGAGCTGCGCGGTATTGGCCGCAATCACGCCGCTGTCTTGCAGGCGGCGGATGCGGCGCTGCACGGCAGCCGGTGACAGGTTCACCTGCTCGGCCACCTCGCGCTGGGGGCGCAGGTTGTCGCGCTGCAGGATGGCCAAAATGGCCAGGTCGAAGGGATCGAGTTCAGCGTTCATCGCAAGGGCCTGGAGGAGGAGTGCGCAGCAAGAGTGAAACTTGCATTTGGCACCGATTTTTCGAGCAATTTACTTCGCCCAGCTGCAATATTATCTCGGCCATGCAAGATTCTCTCTGGCAGCGGCTGCTGCCCTCCTTGGCCGTATTGGGCTCGGTCAGCGCGCTGTGCCTGGGCACCAGCTTTGCCAAACACCTGTTCCCCGTTGTCGGCGCCCAGGGCACCACCGCGTTGCGCGTGGGCTTTTCGGCATTGCTGCTGCTGCTCATCTGGCGCCCCTGGCGCTTTGGGCCTAGCAAGGCCCACCTGGGGCAGATTGCGATCTTTGGCGTGGTGCTGGGGCTGATGAACCTGCTGTTCTACATGGCCATCAAGCGCCTGCCCTTTGGCGTGACGGTGGCCATCGAGTTTGTCGGCCCGCTGTCAGTGGCGGTATGGACCTCGCGCCGGCTGCTCGATCTGGTCTGGCTGGGCCTCGCGGCACTGGGCCTGTTTTTGCTGCTGGTGCTGCCGATGTTTGGCGTGCAGACTGCCGCGCTCGACCCGGTGGGCCTGTGCTTTGCCATCCTGGCCTCGGCCTGCTGGGCCGGCTACATCGTGCTGGGCAAGCGCGCCGGCCACATGCATGGCGGCATGGTGGTGTCGCTGGCGCTGCTGACTGCGGCCATGGTAGTCGTGCCCTTTGGCATTGCCGAGGCCGGCGCCAAGCTGCTGCAGCCCTCGATCCTGCTCTATGGCCTGGCAGTGGCCGCTGTCTCCAGCGCCATCCCCTATACCTTGGAGATGTTCGCGCTCAAACGCCTCAGCTCGGGCGCGTTTTCCACCATGCTCGCCACCGAGCCGGCCATTGCCGCCATCGCCGGCATGCTGGTGCTGGGCGAGCTGCTGACCGCGACCCAGTGGTCGGCCATTGGGCTGATCATGTTTGCAGCGATGGGCAGCGCGCTGACGGCCAAGCCCTCTGCCCCGCAGCAGGCGGCAGCGCCCAAGACCGAAGGCCAGGCCGTCGCCTGAACACCGCAGCCACCCACCATGCAAAAAGCGCCTGCCGTATAGACGGCAAGCGCTTGGGTGTTGGGATGGAGGCAGCTTAGTTCTCGCCCGCCCACTCCACCTTGGCGCCCAGGCTTTGCAGGTTCTCGACAAAGCGGGGGTGCGCGCGCTTGATCGGCGCGGCATTGCGAATCTCGGAGCGCCCTTCGATGCTGGCGGCCACCATGAACAAGGCAATGGCCACGCGGATGATGTAGGGGCTCTCCACCACGGCGGGGCTGAGCGGATTGCCGCCCAGCGTGACGATGCGGTGCGGGTCGGACGAGAACACATGGGCACCGAACTTGGACAGCTCACCGGTCCAGCCCAAAGCGCCGTCATAGACCTTGTTCCAGAACATCGCATTGCCTTCGGCGCGCACGCCCAGCGCGATGAAGATCGGCAGCAGATCGACCGGGAAGTACGGCCAGGGCGCGGCCTCGACCTTGGTCAGCACATTGCGGGTAAAAGGCGTCTCGACCTTGAGCGGGCCCTTGCGGATGGCGCGCGACCAGCCGTCCTTGTGCTCGATCTGCACGCCAAACTTGGCAAAGGTGCGGTCGATCAGCGGGAAGTTGTCGGGTGTGCGGTTGCGCACCTGCACATCGCCGCCGGTGATCGCGCCCAGCGCCAGGAAGGTGGTGATCTCGTGGAAGTCTTCCTCGAAATGGAACTCGCCGCCGCCCAGCTGCTCGACGCCATGCACCGTCAGGCGCGAGGTGCCAATGCCCTCGATCCTGGCGCCCAGCATCACCATAAAGCGGCAGAACTCCTGCACATGCGGCTCGCAGGCGGCATTGGTCAGCACCGAGCTGCCCTTGGCCGTGGCTGCGCACAGCACAAAGTTTTCGGTGGTGGTGACCGAGGCATAGTCCAGCCAGTGCTGGGTGGCCTGCAGCGGGCCATCGCAGCGCACGATGAGCGAGCCCTCGCCATGCTCGACCCGGCCGCCAAAGCGGCGGAACACCTCGATGTGCGGATCGATCTCGCGCACGCCCAGGGTGCAGCCCTTGACGTTGTCCTCCAGCCGCGCCACGCCAAAACGGGCCAGCAGCGGCGGCACCAGCATGATGGACGAGCGCATTTCCTCGGGCAAGTGGTGCTTGCAGGCATCAAAATGCGTGTCGCGGTGGTGCAGTTGGAGCACGCCGCTGGCGTAGTCCATCTGCACGCTGGAGCCGAGCTTGCCGAAGATGTCCAGGATCTTGCGCACATCGGTGATGTCCGGCACGCCATGGAGCACCAGGGGCTGGGCCGTCAACAACGTCGCGCACAGCACAGGCAAAACGGCATTCTTGTTGGACGAGGGAATGATGCGGCCCTGCAAAGGGGTGCCGCCGTGCACGATGAGTTTGGACATGGATGGGGGGAGGTCGCGAATTCTGGAGTGGCCCGTGGCAGTGTGCGCTATCCGGGCCGACCCTGCATGGTACAGCGTCCAAAACAACAAAAGGCACTCGGTTGGAGTGCCTTTTGTAAATACCCGTCAACAAAATGTGCGGGATGCTGCTATGCCCTGCCAGGGCAGCTTGCTTGCCTATCAGAACGCGGGAACCACGGCGCCCTTGTACTTTTCCAGGATGAATTTCTTCACATCGTCGCCATGCAGCGCGCGGGTCAGCTTGGCAATGGCTTCGTCATTGGCGCGGTCCGCGCGGGCAGCAATGATGTTGGTGTAGGGCGAATCAGAACCTTCGATGAACAGCGCGTCCTTGGTCGGGTTGAGCTTGGCTTCGATCGCGTAGTTGGTGTTGATCAGGGCCAGATCGACATCACCCAGCGCGCGCGGCAGCAGCGGCGCTTCGAGTTCCTTGAACTTGAGCTTCTTGGGGTTCTTGGCGATGTCCAGCGGGGTGGAGGTCAGCTTGGAGGCGTCCTTGAGCTCAATCAGGCCGTGCTTTTGCAGCAGCAGCAAGGCGCGGCCGCCGTTGGACGGGTCATTGGGGATGGCCACGGTGGCGCCGTCCTTCAGGTCCTTGATGTTCTTGATCTTGCTGGAGTAGGCGCCAAAGGGCTCCACATGCACCTTGCCATTGGGCACTTGCACCAGCGAGCTCTTGCGGTCCTTGTTGTAGCTGTCCAGGTAGGGCTGGTGCTGGAAGAAGTTGGCATCGAGCTGCTTGTCTTCCACCGCCGCATTGGGCTGGATGTAGTCGCTGAACTCGCGCACTTGCAGATCCACACCCTCGGCCTTGAGCTTGGGCTTGATGAAATTGAGGATTTCGGCATGTGGCACCGGCGAGGCCGCCACTTTCAGCACCACATCGGCAGCGTGGGCAGACACGGCCAGGGCCGCGATGGCAAGAACGGAAAGCGTTTTTTTGAACATGGTGTTTTGAACAGATGAGAAAGACCAGCCCGGGCAACACATGGATTTTTTCTTGATGGGACTGAACCAAGATGGTGCAAGTCTAGCCTTGATTGGCATATCGATCAAAGAATATAAAGAGATTTGGTTATAAAGAAATTGATCTTTATGGCCCAAAGCGACAGTCCGGGCAGCCGCCGGCCGCCGGGCGCCGGCCGCGCTATGCTCTGGGCCATGTCTAGCCCGTTTGACCCCGAGCAACTGCTGCGCCTGCTCACCACCCCCATGCCTTTTGGCAAGTACCAGGGCCGCGCCATTGCGGACCTGCCAGGCAATTACCTCAACTGGTTTGCGCGGAAAGGCTTTCCCAAAGGCGATCTGGGCCGGCTGCTGGCACTGATGCACGAGATCGACCACAACGGCCTGGGCGAGTTGCTGCACCCGCTGCGCGCCAGCCTACAGGCGAGTGGGCAGGCCGTTGGGCAACCACCGCGAAAATAAAAAAACCCACAGGCTGCCAGCAGCTGCGGGTGGGTTCAGGTCGTTAAGACGCGTATTACTTGACGGCAGAGCGGGCTGCGTCGGCCTTGGCCTTGGCGTCATCGGCCTGCTTTTGCAGCGCAGCGGCTTCGGCTTCTGCCTTCTTGGCTTCGGCTTCCTTGGCTGCGGCTTCTTCCTTGCCCTTGTCACCGCCCATGGCGCCTGCCATCGCACTGCCGGCCATCGTGCCAGCGACGGCGCCCACGGCGGCTGCGCCCATGGTGCCCATCATGCCGGAGCCGCCTGCGGCAGGGGCCGCTGCAGCAGGGGCAGCAGCAGCTGCTGGAGCGGCCGCAGGTGCAGCGGCGGCTGGCGTCGCAGGCTTGGCTGCTGGCGCTGGAGCCGCCTTTTGCGTGGCTGCGGGGCGCTTGACACCGCCACCCATGCGCTTGGCGTGGGCCAGGCCTGGCAGAACCAGACCGGCAATGGTCAAAGCAAGAACGGATGCAGTGGTGCGAAAAGAGGGGTTCACTACGAAATTTCCAAATAAAAGGCCGGGGCTACAGGCCGGTTGCCTGCTTGCCTACCCTGGGTACATGAGGGGAAACGCTGCAAATTCAAGTGCTTGGCAGCACGGCTTGCAGCGGTATGGCTCGGCTTTGGTTATTCGTTATGCGTAGCGCGCAGCTACAAATATTGTAGAGCAAGCGCTGGGCCCAGCCCCCTGTGCAAGACCTTGGGCGCCGCCAGCTATCGCCTGGCTCAGGCAGCCGCGATGCTGCCGAGCCCGCTGTACACCCACCAGGCCAGCGCCAGCATCATCACACCGGTAAAGCCGTCCATCACGCGCCAGGCCTGGGGCTTGGCAAACAGGGTTTGCAGGCGCCGGCCGGCGCTGGCCAGCATCACAAACCAGGCCAGGCTGGCACAGGCCGCGCCCAGCACAAAGATCCATTTCAGGCTGCCATCCTGGCGCGCACCGATCGAGCCCACCAGCACGACGGTATCCAGGTACACATGGGGGTTGAACAAGGTAATGACGACCAGCGCCCCCAGCACGCGCCACAGGCCGCGCCGGGCTGCGGTGGCGGGCGCATCGTCCGCGTCGGCAGCGGGTGCTGGGCCAGCGGGCATCGCGGCGCGCCACAGCGCCATCAGGCCATAGACCAGCAAAAACAGTGCGCCGCCCAAGGTCAGGTAGTAGGCCAGGGTGGGCGAATCCCCCAGCACCTGGGCCATGCCGGCCACGCCGATGCCGATCAGCAGCGCATCGCTGAACACGCACCAGGCGACGCAGGCGCGCACATGCTCGCCACTCACGGCCTGGCGCAGTACATACAGGTTTTGCGCGCCGATCGAGACGATCAAGGAAAGGCAGACCGTGAAACCGGCCAGCCAGGTAGAAGTCATGCTTGTTGTCCACATGGCAGCTATTGTGCGGTGCACCAACAAATAAGTAAAATTAAACAATCTTAGTCAAATGAAGCAAAACTAAATGCTGGACTACCTGGGACTGGCCGCGCTGGCGGCCGTGGTGCGCGAGGGCAGCTTCGAGCGCGCCGCCAAGAAACTCCATGTCACCCCGTCGGCGGTGTCGCAGCGCATCAAGCAGCTCGAAGAGCGCAGCGGCCAGGTGCTGGTGCAGCGCGGCAACCCCTGCACCGGCACCGAGGCCGGCCTGCGCCTGTGCCTGCACCTGGAGCAGGTGGCCTTGCTGGAAAACGCCCTGCGTCGCAGCAACCCCGACCTGCTGCCCGACGCGCCGGTCGCGCCGACGATCAAGCTGGCCGTCAATGCCGACTCGCTCTCGACCTGGTTCATGGATGCGATGGCCGAGTTCACCGCCAGCGGCAACGAGCTGCTGGACCTGCGCATCGACGACCAGGACCACACCGCCCAGGCGCTGCGCGAGGGGGCTGTGCTGGGCGCGGTGACCGGCACCAGTGGCCAGATCCCCGGCTGCAACAGTTGGCCGCTGGGCACGATGCGCTATGTGGCAGCGGCCAGCCCCGGCTTTATGGCGCGCTACTTTGCAGACGGGGTGAGCCCCCAGACCTTGGCCCAGGCGCCCATCATGACCTTTGACCGCAAGGACCGGCTGCAGGACCAGTGGCTGCAAGCCCAGGGCCTGGCCTCCCGGGGCGGCGGGCCCCGGCATTTTCTGCCATCCAACCAGGGCTATGTGCGGGCCTGCGAGATCGGCATGGGCTGGGGCATGCACCCCACGGTGCTGATTGCCGAGCAGCTCGCGCGCGGCAGCCTGGTGCCGCTGGTGCCCGGCACCTCGCTGGACGTGCCGCTGTACTGGGCGCTGCCGCGCAGTGCGCAGACCAGCCTGGCCCGGTTAACGGACTGCGTCATGCGCGCGGCCAGCCGCGTGCTCGCGCCCGCCGCATGAGCGGCATGGATTGTCAGCACAGCGCAGGCCGCTGCGCCTATGATGCGAGCAGCTGCAGCGCCAGTCCACCAGCTTGGGCGCTGCCGCAGAGGGAGGACTCCATGGTTTTCATTAGAAAGAGCACAGCATGATTGAGGTGCAGGATCTCATCGTCGACTACCCCGGCCACCGCGCGCTGCATGGTGTCAGCCTGCAGATCGAGGCGGGCACCGTCACCGCCTTGGTGGGCCCCAATGGCGCGGGCAAATCCACCTTGCTGCGCTGCATTACCGGGCTGGAAGCGCCGCTGAGCGGCAGCACCCGGGTGGCGGGCATCGATGTGCAGCAAGCGCCCCGCCGCGCCCACCAGTGCATGGGCTATCTGTCGGATTTCTTCGGGCTCTACGAGACCTTGAGCGTGGCCCAGTGCCTGCAGTACGCGGCCGAAAGCCAGGGCCTGAGCCGCAAGGCAGCCACGGCGCGCGTGCATGCGGTGGCCGAGCAATTGGCGCTGACGGCCAAGCTGGGCCATGCCACGCGCAATCTCTCGCGCGGCCAGCGCCAGCGCGTGGCCATTGGCCAGGCCATCATCCATGAGCCCCAGGTGCTGCTGCTCGATGAGCCGGCCAGCGGGCTCGATCCGGAGGCGCGCAGCAGCCTCTCGAGCCTGTTCCGCCAGCTGCAGGCCCAGGGCATGACCCTGGTCGTCTCCAGCCACATCCTGAGCGAGCTCGACGAGTACTGCAGCCATATCCTGTCAATCCGCGAAGGCCGCATCACCAGCCACGGGCCCTTGAATGCGGTGGCAGGTGCGGGCGGCAGCGGCGCCCTGCCCTCCGAGCTGGTGATGCAGCTGGAGCTGGCCGCGCCGCTGGCCCAGCCCGAGCTGGCGCTGGCCGGCTACCGCCTGGTGGATATGCGCGCGGGCCGTGAAGGCAGCGCCAGCCACATTCTGTGGATTGGCATGCCCGCGCAGGACAGCGCGGCCCGCGTGCAGCTGCTGCAGCAGCTCGTGACCCATGGCGCGCAGGTGCTGGGCTACCAGGAGGCGCGCACCAGCCTGCAGGAGCGTTACCAGCAAAGCCTGGAGGCGCCCGTTGATCCCCAAGCGCTGTTTGCCAAGGAGTGGCCATGAATCCGGAATTTCGCCGCCAGCTCAGCCTGGAGCTGAGCCCTGCGCGCCTGGTGCTGATGCCTGCCATCTTGCTGATGCTGGCGATCTGCGTGTTTGTCATCGAGGGCAAGCAGCCGCTGGTTTATTTGCACAAGGGCGCGATGACGCTGGTGGGCCTGCTGGCCGCCTGCGTGGGCACCTTCACCGCACTGTCCAGCATCAATGACGAGCTGAACGAACGCACCTGGGACCAGCAGCGCATGAGCGCCATGGGCCCCTGGCGCATGGCCTGGGGCAAGCTGCTGGGCGGCCCCAGCTACGCCTGGTATGGCGCGCTGCTCTGCAGCGCAGCGGCCCTGCTCTGCGGCTTCTGGCTGGGCGAGCTGGCCGAGACCGTGCTGGTGCTCGTCCTCACCATCGTGGGCGCCTGCGCGCTGCACTGCGCGATGATGGCCAGCCGCCTCTACAGCATGGACCCCAACAAACCGGCCACCAGCCGCAACGTCTGGGTGCTGGTGGTGCTGGTGTTCCTGCTGCTGCAACTCGTCAGCAGCCTGGTGGTGGGGCTCGACAGCCTGCTGGGCGGTGATGGTGGCGGCGCCTGGTGGGGCCTGCACCTGGGCTCGGGCGCGCTGCTGCTGATTTTTGCCGCCGCCAGCCTGCTGCTGGGCCTGCTGGCGCTGTGGCGGGCGATGTCGATGCAACTGTCGGTGCCCACCACGCCCTGGGCCTGGGCGCTGGGCAATGCGGCAGGCTGCCTGCTGCTCGTGGGCCTGGTGCCCAGCGGCACCGGCCGGGCGCTCACCGGCATGCTGCTGCTGGCGCTGGTGACCTACTACGCCGCAGCGCTGGAGAGCCAGGTGGCGCAGCGCTGGCGCGCCTTGATCTATAGCGCGCAGCACGGCCAGTGGCGGCGCTTTTGGCAGAACATGCCGCTGTGGCCGATCAGCTGGTGCATGGCCTTTGCGGTGCTGCTGCCGGCCTACCTGTTGTGGAATGCCGACCCGCTGTCCAACCGCGCCCAGCTGGGCCCGCTGGCCTTCATGGTGCTGCTGCATGTGCTGCGCGACTGCGGCATCTACCTGGTGTTCTCGCTGCGCAAAAGCAGCCGCTCGCCGCTGGGCATGACCTTGCTGGTGGTCTTTGTGCTCAGCGCCCTCCTGCCCGCGATGTTCTGGTCGCTGGGGCTGGCGCCGCTGTTCGAGCCACTGTTTGGCGCCTTTGACCCGCGCCTGTCGTCCAACTTCCAGCATGCGCCGGCGCTGGGCTGGCTCGCCTGGGTGGGCATGCTGCTGCAGCTGGCGGTGCTGGCCCTCATCCTGGTCTGGCGCTTCAAGGCCATCACACCCCAGGCGGGCGGCAAGGACCTGTTTGCGCTCTAGCCAAATACCCAGGCGCCGATCCAGGGCGCCGCCAGCGCATTGAGCGCGCCGGCAATCATCATCACCAGCGAGGCGGCCACGCCTTGCTGGGGGCCGGCCATCTGCGCCTTGGCCACGCCCGAGCCATGGGCCGAGCCGCCCAGCATCGCCCCCGCCGCCACCCGGCTGCGCAGCCGGGGCAGCAGGCGCAGCACCAGGCCACCAATCAGCATGCCGGTCACCCCGGTGAGCAGCACAAACAAGGCCGCCAGGTCCAGCGGGCCACCGATGGCCCGCTCGGCCTCCACCGCAAAGGGCGTGGTCACCGAACGCATCGCTAGCCCTTTTTGTAGCAAGGGCGACAGGCCCAGCCAGCGCGCCAGCCAGACCGACGTCAGGATGGACACCGTGCTGGCCACCAGCACGCCGGCAACGATGGACATCCAGTGCTTGCGCACCATCTGGCGGTAGTCATACAGCGGCAGCGCAAAGGCAACCGTCGTCGGCCCCAGCAGCCACACCAGCCAGTGGGTATGGGTGCGGTAGTCCTCGTAGCCAATACCCAGCAGCAGCAGCGCGGCCACCAGCACCACAGGCGTGCCGATGATGGGCATCAGCACCGTATGCGGATAGCGCCGGTACAGCCGCTTGTTGAGGTAATAGCACAGCACGGTCAGCAGCAGCGACAGCAGCGCTGCGCTGCCATGGCTCAGCGGCCACAGCGGCAACAACGAGGTCGAGAGGACAGACGCCGCAGTCATCGCGCCACCTCCGCTGCCGCCTTGGCGCCGCGCTGCTGGCTGCGCTTGCGCTGGGCCAGGCGCAGCTCCAGCCGGTAGACCGCATCGACTGCCAACGCGGTGGCCACCATCACGCAGGCCGTGCTCAGCACAATCACCAGCACAATGCGCAGGCCCTGGCTGCGCACCAGTTCGCCATAGTTGACGACCACCAGCATCGCGGGGATGAAGAACAGCAGCATGTCCGACAGCAGCCAGTGCGTGCCCTGCGCCAGCCAGCGGCCGGGCACGGCCCGGCTGAACAGCCCCAGCGCCAAGGCGGCAAAGCCGATCAGGCCGGCCGGTATGCGCCAGCCCATATGGCTGCGCAGAGCCTCGGCTGCCAGCCAGATGGCGCACAGCAGCGCCACTTGCCAGGCGGTGCGCGCCGCCTGGCGGGCAGGCTTGGGCAGCTGCATGCGCGCGGGTCTGCCCTCGCCCGCCGCCCTCTTGTCGCTTGTCATGGAATCCTCGGTCTGGCCCAGGGGCCAGCTGGCAGTGGCCGCGGTGCGGCCCCTTGCCTCACCATGCTGCACTGCACAAACGGATTGTAAAAATGGCGGATCTATTCGTAAAATGACTTATTCTTATAAATTCAATTCCAAATAGGAATCCACCATGGATCTGCGCGCGCTGCGTTATTTTGTCGAGGTGGTCCAGCGCAACAGCTTCACCCGTGCGGCAGAGGCGCTGTATGTCACCCAGCCGACCATCAGCAAGATGGTCAAGAGCCTCGAAGACGAGCTGGGCGGGCCCTTGCTGCTGCGCGAAGGCCGCCATGTGCGGCTGACCGATGCCGGGCGCGTGGTGTTTGAGCGGGGCCAGGCGCTGCTGCAGGACGCCAGCCGCCTGCGCCAGGAAGTGGCCGAGGTCGATGGCATTGCGCGCGGTACGCTCAGCGTGGGCGTGTCCCCCACCACGGGCCACTACATGGCGCCCATCTTTGCGCAGTACCGCCAGCGCTACCCGGGCGTGCAGCTGCAGCTGCATGAGCGCGGCGCGCGGGCGCTGGAGCAAGCGGTGACGGATGGCGAGATTGACCTGGCCATGGGCCTGCTGCGTGCAGGCAGCCCCTTGGCCAGCCTGCGCATTCAGACCCACCATACCGTGGCCGTTTTTGCCCATGCGCGCGCGCCCCAGGGCTTGAGCCAGGTGCGTTGGAGCGACCTGGCGGCCCTGCCCTTTGTGATGTACGAGAGCGACTTTGCGCTGTATGAGGGCGTGCAGGGCTGCTGTGCGCAGGCCGGCTTTTCGCCGCAGATTGCGCTGCAAAGCCGCTACTGGGATTTGATTGGCGACCTGGTCGCCGCCGATGCGGGCATTGCCATCATGTTCGACCATGTGGCCAGCCGCTTTGACCCGGCCCAGGTGCGCTGCCTGCCCGTGGTCGAGCCCGCGCTGAGCCACGACTTTGGCCTCACCTGGCGGCCTCGGGATCTGTCCAAGGCGGCCAGCGCCTGGCTGGCGCTATGCCAGGCGCGCTATCCGCAGGCCCAGCCCTGAACCTGGGACACAGCCTCAGACCTGGGGCATGAAGGCATCCTGGCGGCTGGGCTCGGTGGCCGCTTTGCGCGGGGCCGCACTGGCCGCCGCACCAGCCGCCGCATTGGACGCGGCCATGCAGGGAATCGTGGCCGGCTGGCGCAGCGGGTGGAAGTTCAGCAGCTGCGTGGCCATCATGGTCTCGACCATGAAGCAGCACAGCGCCGAGACAAAGCTGACCACGCCCAGGCCAAAGCTGAACATGGCGGCCAGCGACCAGCTGTTGGCGTCGATCTCGGTCTTGGTGGTCTGGCCGACGAAGAGCAGGATGATGGTCAGCGCAATCAAGGCGCCGCACAAGGTCAGCAAACCAATGCAGAGGTTGGCCAGGCGCCCGCGCCGGCGCAGAAAGTTCAGCTCCAGCAAGGAGCGCTGCACATAGTCCTCGTCCTTGGACGCCATCATGCGGTCTTCCAGCACACGGCCCCGGTCGATGATGCGCGCCAGCCGGCCGGCGACAGCGCCAATCATGCCCGCCACCCCGGTGAGAAAGAAAACGGGAGCCACAGCCAGCTGGATGCTGTGGGTGATGTTGCTGACGTCGATGGACATGGTGTTAGGGCAGAGAGGGTGGACAAACTGCGCGGCAGCACACGCCTTGTGCGGGCTGCAGCGCCTGCGATGAACACTGCAAAATTCAAGCCAACATTCTCGCACCAAATAGGTGCAAACCCTAATACCTTTTCTGCCCTGTTTCTGGGCTGATTTGCAGCAAATTGTGTGCTCAGTAGTGCGGCGGCAGCTCGTCGCGTGCACCTGGCGCAACAGATCCAGTCTCGGGCATGCGCTGCTGCAGGTCCTTGACCAGGTGCAGCAGGCGGTCGATCTGCTGCTGTTGCTTGTAGATCGTCAGGTTGAGCTCTTCGAGCAGGTCATCGGCATAGGCCGCCTTGATCTCCAAGGCTTCAAGGCGCTGCTGCAGGGGTTCGAGGGTGGACATGGCGGCTCCTGGCTAAAAACGGGGCGGGCGAGGCAAAGAATAACGCCGGCATGTGACAGCGCACATGCCGGCGTTGGGGATGTCAAAAACGCTTACAGCGCCTTGGCCAGACGGGCAATGCCCTCTTCGATGCGGGCAATATCAGCGGTGGCAAAGGACAGGCGCAGGGTCGAGGTATCGGGGTTCTGCGCAAAGAACGGCGTGCCGGGCACAAAGGCCACGCCCTGCTCGATGGCGCGCTTGGCCAGCGCATTGCCGTCCTTCTCCTGGCCACGGGCGCCCGTCAGCTGCACCCAGATGAACATACCGCCCAGCGGCTGCACAAAGCGCACCGCATCGCCCAGCTGGCTGCGCAGGCCCTCGCCCATGACCTTGCTGCGCGCCGCGTAGGTGGTGCGCACGCGGTCCAGGGTAGCGGGCATGCGGCCGGCTTTGAGGTACTGCGCGGCAGTGGCCTGGCTGAAGGTGCTGGTGTGCGCATCGCTGAACTGCTTGCACATGACGCACTTGCCCAGCAGCTCGGCCGGGGCAATCAGCCAGCCCAGGCGCAGGCCGGGGCTGAGCACCTTGCTCATGCTGCCGCAGTGGGCCAGGTAGTCGCGGCTGCCGGGCACGCTGTCCGACAGCGCCAGCATGCTGGGCGGCGGTGGCGCATCAAAGTACAGGTCGCCATAGGGATCGTCCTCGACCACCAGGGTCTGGTGGCGCACGGCCATCTCCAGAATCTGGCGGCGGCGCTCCAGGCTCAGCAGCGCGCCGCTGGGATTGCCAAAGGTGGGGATCAGGTAGACCAGCTTGGGCTGGTGCTCGGCAATCAGTTGCTCCAGCGCTTCGGGGATGACGCCGTTCTCGTCGGTCGGGGCGCTGATGACTTCGGCACCATAGAGGCGGAAGCACTGGATCGTGGCCAGGAAGGTCGGGCCTTCGACGATCACCTTGTCGCCGGGCGAGATCATCGTCTTGCCCAGCAGATCCAGCGCCTGCTGGCTGCCGGTGGTGACGATCAGCTGATCGGGCGTCAGCGACTGCACGCCCTTGGCCGCCATCAGGCCCACGATCTGCTCGCGAAACGGCTGGTAGCCCTCGGTCGCACCGTACTGCAGCGCAGCACCCGGCTCCTCGGTCAGCGCCGCATTGGCGGCCTCGCGCACCCCTTCCACATCGAACATGGCTGCATCCGGAAAGCCCCCGGCAAAACTGATGATGCCGGGCTTGCCCAGCAGCTTGAACAGTTCACGGATGGCGGACGTCTCGACATTGTCGAGGCGGGAGGCAAAGCGCAGTGTCATGGAGTGTTCTCTCAAATCAAAAAAGCGCAGCCAGGTCGAGCGACCGGCCGCCCTGGCATTTTGCTACTTTTTACCGGCCCCTTGCGTCGCTCTGGCATCCCTGAGCCCGCCATTGGCCCCTCCTATCGACTATGCTTGCGGTCCAAAGGATTTTGTCACCATGCGCATCGCCGCTTTCTTCATTGTTTTGGTCAAATTGCTGGCCTCGCTGCTCATGCTCGCGGGCGTTGTCTGGGCCTGCGGGGCGCTGTGGTTTCAGCTGGCGCAGTCGGTCAAGTCGGGCTCGGCCCGGGGGCTGCTGCTGGGGGTCTGGGTGGGGGTGGGCCTGTACTGCATCTACCTGCTGTGGCAGCAGCGTGCGCCCCGGGGCCTGCTGATCTATGGGCTGCTGTTGGCAGCCATCCTGGCCTGGTGGGCCAGCATCCAGCCGTCCAACACGCGCAAATGGGCGCCCGATGTGGCCCAGCAGCTGTCGGGCACGGTGCAGGGCGACCTGGTGCAGCTGCACAATGTGCGCAATTTTGACTGGCAGACCGCGAGCAAGGCGACCGCGCGCTGGGAAGACCGCAACTACGACCTGCGCCAGCTCGTCTCGGTGGACATGAGCACCTCGTACTGGATGGGCCCGGCCATTGCCCACACCCTGGTGTCCTTTGGCTTTGACGACGGCAAGGGCCCGCGCCGCTACCTGACGTTCTCGGTAGAGATCCGCAAGGAACTGGGCGAGCAGTTCTCGGCCGTAGGTGGCTTTTTCAAGCAGTTTGAGCAAAGCCTGGTCGCCGCCGATGAGCGCGACATCCTGCGCGTACGCAGCAATATGCGCGGGGAAGAGGTCTACCTCTACAGCGTGGCCATGCCGCGCGCTGCGATGCGCTCGCTGTTCATCGCCTATGTGGACAAGGCCAATGCGCTGGTCGAGACGCCGCAGTTCTACCACACGCTGTTTGCCAACTGCACCACCATCGTGTTCGAGATGGTGCGCCGCATTGTGCCGGGCCTGCCGATGGACTGGCGCCTGCTGGCCAGCGGCTACCTGCCCCAGTATGTGGACAGCCTGGGCGCCCTCGCCCGCCCGCATGACTTTGAGGCCATCCATGAGGCGGCCCACATCAACGCCCGCGCCAAGGCCGTGCGCCCGGGCGAGGATTTCTCGGCCGCCATCCGCCAGGGCGTGCCGCAGGCGCCGCAGCAGCCCTGACGCAGGGACCCAGGCTCGGGCCTTGCCAGATAATGGCAGCCGAGCCTGCACAACCACACGATGAAAACCGCTGATATCCAACCCTTCTTCGCCACCTTGAAGGCGGCCAATCCTTCGCCCCAGACCGAGCTGGAATACACCTCCGTGTTCGAGCTGCTCGCCGCCGTGCTGCTGTCGGCCCAGGCGACCGATGTGGGCGTCAACAAGGCCACCCGCAAACTCTTCCCGGTCGCCAACACGCCCCAGGCCATGCTGGCGCTGGGGTTGGAAGGCCTGGAGGGCTATATCAAGACCATCGGCCTGTACCGCAGCAAGGCCAAGCACCTGATGGAGACCTGCCGCATTCTGGTGGAACGCCATGGCGGCAAAGTGCCCGACACGCGCGAGGCGTTGGAAGCCCTGCCCGGCGTGGGCCGCAAGACCGCCAATGTGGTGCTCAATGTGGCCTTTGGCCAGCCCACCATGGCGGTGGACACCCATATCTTCCGCGTCAGCAACCGCACCGGCCTGGCACCCGGCAAGAACCCGCTGGAAGTGGAAAAGCAGCTGATGCAGCGCGTGCCCGATGACTACGCCGTCGATTCGCACCACTGGCTGATCCTGCTGGGCCGCTATGTCTGCCAGGCGCGCAAGCCGCGCTGCTGGGAATGCCTGGTCAGCAGCTACTGCGATTTCTCGCCCAAGACGCCGCCACCGCAAGGCGCGCTGCGCTGATCGCAGCGGCAGGGCATCAAGAGCTGCTCTGGGTGCTGACCCCCGCCGATGCAAAGCTGGCCATGTCGCGCAGCATTGCGCAGGCCGACTCCAGCAGCGGCCAGGCCAGCGCCGCACCGGAGCCCTCGCCCAGGCGCAGCTGCCAGTCAAGCAAAGGCTGGGCCTGCAAGGCCGCCAGCAAATGGCTGTGGCCGGGCTCGCCCGAGCGATGGGCATAGACGCAGCGCTCCAGCACCGCCGGCTGCAGGCGCGAGGCCACCAGCACCGCCGCGCTGGTGATAAAGCCATCGACCACGATCACGCGGCGCTCCAGCGCAGCCTGCAGCACCGCGCCCACCATGGTCGCCACTTCCAGCCCGCCCATCGCGGCCAGCACGGCCAGGGGCTCGTGCACATCGGCATGGCGCGCCAGCACCCGGCGCAGCACGGCGGCCTTACGCGCCACGCCCTCGCCGCTCAGCCCGGTACCTGCGCCAGTGACGGCCTCCACATCCAGGTTGCACAGCCGCGCCAACAGCAGCGATGCGCTCGAGGTATTGCCAATGCCCATCTCGCCCAGCAGCAAGGCATTGCCGGGCAAGGCCTGCAGCAGCGCGCGTCCATGGGCAATGGCGGCCTCGCACTGCGCCATAGTCATAGCGGGGCCCAGGCTGCTGTCTTGCGTGCCCGGAGCCACCTTGCGCAGCCACAGGCGGGGCGCGCCTGCGGGCAGCGCATCGGTCTGGGGTGCAAAATCGCGGGCCACGCCGCAATCGACCACATTCAGCGCCACGCCATGCTGGCGTGAGAGCACACTCACCGCCGCCCCGCCGGCCAGAAAATTGCCCACCATCTGCCAGGTCACATCGGCCGGGTAGGCCGACACACCCTGCGCCACCAGGCCATGGTCGGCCGCAAACACCACCATCTGGGGATTGGCCAAGCGCGGCTGGGTGCTGCCCAGGATGCAGGCGATGCGCAATGCCAGCGCTTCCAGCAGGCCCAGCGAGCCCAGCGGCTTGGTCTTGTTGTCCAGCAGCTGCTGCACTTGCTGGCGAAACGCAGCGTCCTCGATCGAGGCAATAGAAGGGATGAGCGGGGAGAACGAAGATTCGGACATGGTCAAGCTAGAGAACGGGGCACGGCGATACGCCAAGCCGCCAGTATCGCGCTGCCCAGACCGATTTGCAGCCCCCAGCGCACAAACCATGCAAAAACGCTCTGCGCAGCAAAAGCTGGGCAGAGCGTGTATCGCGGATGGCACCGGCCTTGGCCGGGTGGCCTGGGTCTGTTGGATTACTTGGCGGGCACCGTATAGGTGTACTCACGCAAGATACCGCCGCCTTGCACCGAGCCGCTGTCCTGGCCCTGGGCCACGCGGCCCACGCAGGCACGGCGGTCTTCGTCGGTCTTGAAGACGGCGCAGCGTGCGGTGGCGTTTTCACGGAAGCTCGAACCCGGATCGGTCAACTGGCCCTGGCGTGCGGCCTGGCGCGCAGCAGCTGCTTCACGGGCGTTGGAGCTGCCTTCGGCCACATCGGCGTTGGCGCGGGCATCGCCGCGCGCTTCACCGCGCTTGTGGTGGGCACCGTGCGGGCCATGCGGCATGGGCTTCATGTGCTTGGCAGGCGGTGGTGGAGGGGGCGGTGCCGATTGGGCGCTGGCATAGCCGGCGGTACCCAGCGCGAGGGCCATCGCGGCCATTTGCAAAGACTGGCGGAACATGTTTTTCATAGCGATCATCCTTATCGGTGATGGGAAGCAACACAAACAGCATGCCTGCGCTGCAAGCGCGCCCCTATCGGCCCAATCCGCCAGTGCTTGCAATATTTGGCCTACAGGCAAAGGCCCCGCCTACTCAGGGCTTCAGGGCAGGCGGTCCCCAAACCACTCGCCCACCCCTTGGGCCATGCGCGCAAACACCTGGTCCAGGCTGGGCGCGTCGTGGCCAAACAGCGCATGGATGACGGCCGCATTCTCGAACAGGCCATGCACATAGGTACCCAGCACCTGCGGCGCCCCGCCCTGCCACAGCAGGCCGGGCAGCAGCTCTTGCGCGGGCTGGGCCGCGCCGGCCTGCATGTCGGCGCGCAGTTCGGTCTGGCCGTGGTGGATTTCATAGCCCGTCACCACTAGGCCGCTCAGGCCCTGCCAGGGCGCTTGTACGGCAGGCAGCAGCAGGCGCGTAGGTTGCACATTCTTTTGCTGGGCAAACAAGGTCACCAAGGGCAGCAGCCCTAAGCCGGCGGCATTGCCGTCCACCCCATGCAGATCGACCAGCGCCTCGCCCAGCATCTGCAGACCGCCGCAAATACCCAGCACCCGTTTGCCAGCCTGGGCATGGCGGACGACGGCGGCATCCAGCCCCTGCTGGCGCATCCAGGCCAGATCGGCAGCGGTGGCCTTGCTGCCCGGCAGGATCACCCAGTCGGCATCGCTCAGCTGTGCGGGCGTGCGGGCCCAGACCACGCGCACGCCAGGCAGCTGCAGCAGCGGCTGGAACTCATCGAGGTTGCTGATGCGCGGGTAGGCGACGATGGCGATGCAGGTGTGCACCGGCTGCCCAGCACCACCACTGCCCCGGTCATCAAACACGCCGTCTTCCTCGGGCAGGCCGTGCTGGAACTGCATTGGAATGCAGGCCACCGTCGACACGCCAGTCTTGTCTTGCAGCATCTGCGGCGCCGGCGCCAGCAAGGCTGCGTCACCCCGGAACTTGTTGAGCACAAAGCCTTTGATCAGGCTTTGCTCCTCGGGCGGCAGCAGCGCCCAGGTGCCGTAGAGGTGGGCAAAGGCCCCGCCCCGGTCGATATCGGACACCAGCAGACAATGGGCATCGCAGTGGCGCGCCACGCGCATATTGACCACATCGCTGCTGTGCAGGTTGATCTCGGCGGGCGAGCCCGCGCCCTCGATCACCACCACATCGTTCTCGGCGCGCAACGCATCGAGCGCCTGCGCAATCTGCGGCCACACTTTAAGGCTGCGGCCGCGCCAGGGCATTTTGGACAGCGCCTCGTCCACCTGGCCAAACAGCACCACCTGGCTGCGGGTATCGGCCTCGGGTTTGAGCAGCAGCGGGTTCATGCGCACATCGGGCACGGCGCCTGCGGCCAGCGCCTGCAGGTACTGGGCCGTGCCGATCTCGCCCCACTGGCCATCGGGCGTGGCCACCACACGGGCGTTGTTGCTCATGTTCTGCGCCTTGAAGGGCGCCACCTTGTAGCCCTGGGCCCGGTACCAGGCACACAGCGCCGTGGCCACCCAGCTTTTGCCGGCGCCACTGCTGGTGCCCAGCACCATGATGCAGCGCGCGCTCATCGCGTTGCGCTGCCCAGCGGCAGCACCATGCGCGCCATGATGCGCTCCAGCGCCGAGCCCGCATCGCTGCACAGGCCCGTGTGCACCGGCGACGTCTGGATCATGCTGCTGCGCTTGGCGGTAAGCCAATGGAAGCGCGCGCGGTAAGGCAGCTGGCCGATGGGCCCGGCCTCGGGCACGCCAGCGCAAATGGCCACGATGCTGCCCAGGTGGCGGTAGACCGCCTGCAGATCGACTTCTGGATCCAGCGCCAGCAGGCGCGCATCATCCAGCGCGATGGCGGCCTGCAGATAGCCGCTACGCTGGCAGGACAGGATCACGCCAGCGTTGATGAACTCCTCCCGCTCGACCCGGGGCACCACGCGCACGATAGCGTAGTCATACACATCATGCGCGTGCATCGATGGCTCCTTGCAACCAGCGGCCACGCGCTTGCAGGCGGGCCAGAAAATAATTCACATAGGCGGCGCGGTGCGCCTGCGGATCGGCCAGCAACGGGCTGTTGCGGTCTTCCGCAGCCTTGGCCAAGAAGCAGTCGGGCACCGTGGCCAGAATGGCGGTCAGCACCGGCTCGGTCAGTTGCGCGGCCAGCGGCTCGTCCACCTCAGCCAGCAGGCTGGCCTGGGCCAGCAGCACATGGTCGGCAATCGGCGCAAAGGGCTTGCCCGGGTCGGCCACCGTGCCATCCCAGGCATGGTGGAAGGTCAGGGTCGCGCCATGGTCAATCAGCCAGGGCTTGCGCTGCCACATCAGCATATTGGTGTTGCGGGCCGTGCGGTCCACATTGCTGACCAGCGCATCGAACCAGACCAGGCGCGAAGCGAAATCGTCGCTGACCGCATCGACCGCAGGGTCAAAATTGACCGAGCCAGGCAGGTAGTCCAGGCCGACATTGAGGCCATCGCTGGATCGGATCAGGTCCTGGATCTCGGGATCGGGCTCGGTCTGCGCGAGCTTGGCGTGCAGCATGGCCAGCACCAGCTCGGGCAAAGG
The DNA here is from genome assembly GCF_037479395.1 of Comamonas sp. MYb21. Classification (NCBI taxonomy): domain Bacteria; kingdom Pseudomonadati; phylum Pseudomonadota; class Betaproteobacteria; order Burkholderiales; family Comamonadaceae; genus Comamonas; species Comamonas sp. MYb21. The sequence continues at coordinate 106,993 of NZ_JBBGZC010000014.1, forward strand.
CAGGCCCAGCGCGCGGGCAATGCCGCCACAGATGAGCTCGCCCATCAGCGCGCGCACGCCCTGGCCAGCCCCCCGGAACTTGAGCACATACATGCCCAGATCGTCCGCCTCGACGACGGCCGGCATCGAGCCACCCTCGCGCAGCGGCGTCACATAGCGCTCCACCAAGACGGTGCGCAGTTGCAAAGTTTGTAAATCCATGCCAAATGGTAGCGGTTGCCGCATGTCCTCGCCGGGCCTAAGCATCTGCCAGCGACAGCCAGGCCCGCGCCAGCGCCGCCTGCGCCACCGGCGCCATCACGCCCAGGCGCACATGGCCGGGCAGGCCAAAGCTGCGGGCATCGCGCAACTTGATGCCCTGGCTGCGCAGTGCCGCCAGGCGCGTAGCCATATCCGCCTGGGTCAGCGGCAGGCGCGCGACAAAATAATTGGCCTGGTGGCCGGGCAGCACCGCCCAGCCCAGGCGCTCGCACAGCGCCAGCTGCCGGCCCTTCCAGTGGCGCAGGGTGTCCAGGCTGCGGGCCAGCCAGGCCTGCACCTCGGGGGTCACCCAGGCCTGCAGCAGGGCCACGCCATGGGCCCCCACCACCCATGAAGGCGCCAGCGCCCGCAGCGCATCGATCTGCGCCTGTGCTGTGCCCTCGGGCGCAATCGCATAGGCAGCGCGCAGCCCCGTCATGCCCAGTGCCTTGTTGGGCGTCCACAGCTGCCAGAGCGCAGCCATGTCGCGCTCTGGCGCAGGGCCTTCCAGCCACAGCGGCCGGTAGGCGCAATCCAGCACCAGGCCATGGTGGCTGGCATCGTCAGGCAACGCCTGCCAGATATCTTCGACCCGGCCCAGCGGGCTGGAGGGTTCGCAGGCCCAGTGCAGGCCGTCACCCCATGTCATATTGCGGCTGCTGCGACGCAGGCCCCACACCTCTGCCGCCTGGGCGTAGTCGCCATAGCTATGGCGCGGCAGGCTGACCTTGGTGGCGCCCTGGCGCAGCGCATGCTGGGTCAGGCGGTGGATCAGCTCGCTGCTGCTGCCGCCAATGACCAGGCGCTCGGGCGCCACCGCATGGAAGGCCGCCAGCTGCAGGCGCAGCGCCGTGTACTGCGGATCGGGGTACTGCGCCAGGTGCGCCGCCTGCAAGGCCGCTACCGCTTCTGGGCAGGGGCCGCAGGCATTGCGGTTGGTGGAGAAATCATGCGCCGGCACGCCCAAGGCGTCGGTGCCACCATGCTCGTTATCAGCCATGGGCCAAGGCTCCTTGCGCCATTGCGGCGATTGCTATCTTTAGCGCCAAACCCAGGGCCAGCAGCAAGGCGCACAGTGCCTGCGCCCCCACCACCCGGCCGGCCAAGGCCAGCGCCCGCTGTACGTCCAGAGCCTGCGGCGGCCTGCCTTGCGGGTTGAGCTGGTACACACCGGGTTTGGACAGGCGCAGGCCCAGCGCCTGCGCCATCGCCCCCATCGGCCAACCGCCATTGGGCGATGGCGTGACCGCCGCATCGCGCCGCAAGCCGGGCCAGGACAGGCCGCCCGCCAACGCAGCCAACCAGGCTGCGGTGATGCGGGCCGGCAACCAGTTCAGCACATCATCGGCCCGGGCCGCCCATTTCCCCGCCCATTGCCAGTGGCGGCGCTGCGCGCCCTGGCCGCGCCAGCCGGGGTAGCCCCACATCGCATCGGCCGTGTTGGCCAGCCGGTACAGCGCCGCGCCCGGCAGGCCGGCGACGGCAAACCAGAACAGCGGCGCCAGCACCGAATCGCTCAGGTTCTCAGCCAGGGTCTCGATCGCGCTCTCGCGCACTGTGGCGGCGTCGAGCTGGCTGGTATCGCGGCTCACCAGCCAGGACAAGCGGGCCCGGCCCGCGTCCAGCGATTCGCCGAGCGCGGCCTCCACCGCCAGCACCTCGCTGCGCAGCATGCGCCAGGACAGTAAAGGTTTGAGCAGCAGTCCAGCCACCATGCCATTCAGCCACCAAGGCGCTGCCTGCAGCAGATACATGAGGGCCGCATACACCCACCAAGCGACGCCCGCCAGCAGGCACCAGGCCAGCGCCGCCAGCACAAAGCGCCCGTAGGCGCGCTCCAGCGCCTCGCGCGGCGCAATCGCCTGGCCCAGCAGGCTCAGCAGCTGGCCCATATAGACAACAGGGTGCAACCGCACTGGCGGCTCGCCCCACAGCCAGTCCACCAGCAAGGCCACCAACACGGCCAGCAAGGCGGCCATTGGCGCCTGCCAGTACACCGCAGGGCCAGCATCGGTCATAGCCTGAACCAGCTGCAGCAGCGGGCTTCCACCGGCGAGGGCCAGCTCACCCAGCCAGCCAGCCGTCATGGCTGCGGTCCTTGTTCCATCGATGCGTCCGCTCCGGCCTCGCGCCAGCACTCGTCCATCAGCATGTGCTGCAAGGGCGCGCGGCTGGCCCAGCGTTCCTGCTGCAGCATGGGCTCGGCATAGTAGGCCTCCACAGGGCCCAGGCACAAAACAGCCAGCGGGTGCGCGCCGGCAGGCATCGCCAGCAGCTGCGCCAGCGCCTGGGGTTCGAACAGCGAGACCCATCCCATCCCCAACCCTTCGGCGCGCGCGGCCAGCCACAGGTTCTGGATCGCGCAGGCGGTGCTGGCCACATCCATCTCGGGCAAGGTGCGGCGGCCAAACACATGGGCCTCGCGCCCGGGCGGCATGGCCACCACCAGCACCTCGGCCGCCTGCAGCACGCCCTGCACCTTGAGCTTCATGAAGTCGGCCTCGCGCGTGCCCAGCGCCTGGGCGGTGCGCAGGCGCTCGTCCTCCACCAGCGCATGGATGCGGCTGCGCATCTGCGCATCGCGCACGCGGATAAAGCGCCAGGGCTGCATAAAGCCGACGCTGGGCGCATGGTGCGCCGCCCGCAGCAGGCGCAGCAGGACGGCATCGTCCACCTGGCCGCCGGCAAAGTGGCGCATGTCGCGCCGCTCATGGATGGCACGGTAGACGGCCGCGCGCTCGGCCTCGCTGAAGGCCGTAGCGGCAATCGTGGGGGCGCTGATGGGGGCGTGGGAGTTGATATCGCTCATGCCAGCAATCGGCTGCGGGGCCTCAGTCTTCAATGCCGCGCTGCGCCGGGATGCCGGCCTTGAACGCATGCTTGATCAAGGTCATCTCGGTGACGGTGTCGGCCACATCGATGATCTCCTGCGGGCAGCGCCGGCCGGTGATGCAGACATGCACTTCCTTGGGCCGGGCGGCCAAGGTGTCCAGCACCTCCTGCAGCGGCAGCCAGCCATAGATCAGCGGGTAGGTGATCTCGTCGAGCACCACCAGAAAATACGCGCCCGACAGGATGGCAGCCTTGGCCTTTTCCCAGCCATCACGCGCCAGCTGGCCGCTGTGCTCCAGGTCGCGGCTCTTCCAGCTAAAACCATCGCCCAGGCCTTCGACCGGCAGGCCCACCTGCTCGGCCAGGCGGTGCTCGCCAAAGCGGGCGGTCGGCACCTTCATGAACTGGTAGACCTTCACCGCCTTGCCCCGGCCCGTCGCGCGGAAGGCCAGGCCAAAGGCCGCCGTGCTCTTGCCCTTGCCGTCACCGGTGTTGACGATCACCAGGCCACGGCGCTCGCCCTCGGGCTTTTCATAAGGCTTTTCGCTGGGTGGCGTTTCAATCTGCATTGGACATCTTTCCTAGTTAGCTTGTGTCTTTGGACCTGGGCCAGGCCCAGCGTCAAGTCAGGTTCAGCTCGCCCTCAAGGGCGAGCAGCGGTGCGCGGCAAGGCCATCCACACGCCATCAATGGCACGCACCTGGATGCGGTGGTCAAACACCGCCTCCAGCGCGGCATGCGTTGCCGGGTCGTCGCAGCGGCCCTGGTGCAGCACCCTGCCCGCCTGCAGCACCAGCATATGGTCGGCCAGCAGCGCCACTGATATCTCGTGGAGCACGCTGACCACGGTGCTGCCCTGGGCGGTCAAGGCCCGCATGCTGTCCACCCAGTCGGTCTGGTGCGGCGGGTCCAGGTTGGCCAGCGGTTCATCCATCAGCAGCACGGGGGCCTGCACGGCCATGGCCCGGGCCAGCAGCACGCGCTGGCGCTCACCGCCCGACAGTTCAGCCACCGGCCGGTGGCGCCAGTCCCAGGCATGGGCTGCACGCAGGCATTGCTCTACCACCGCATGGTCTGTGCCACTGGGCGCTGCAAACCAGGGCTGGTGCGGCAGGCGACCGAGCATGGCCACATCCATCACCGTCAGCTCCTGCGTCACCACCTCGCCCTGGCCCAGCCAGGCCAGCGCCTGGGCGCGCTGCTTGCGCGGCCAGCGCTGCAAATCCTTGCCCAGCAGCGCCACCTCGCCCTGCAGCTGTGCCGCCGGCCACAGGCCACCCAGCACCTTGAGCAGGCTGGATTTGCCCGCGCCATTGGGGCCGACAATGCTGGTCCAGCGGCCTTGCGCAAACTGGGCGTTGACGCCTTGCAGAATCGGCCGCGCATGCACAGCGGCGTGGATATTGGTGGCGCCGAGCGCAGCAGGGGTTGCAGTGGTCGGCATCACAGGCCTCCTGCCGAGCGGGTGCTGCGGTGCATGCGCCACAGCAGATAGGTACCGCCCAGTGCGGCGGTGAGCACCCCCACCGGCAGCTCTTGCGGGGCCACCAGCCAGCGCGCCAGGATATCAGCGGCCAGCAGCAGCACGCCACCCATGGCCGCAGCCAGCACGGTGCTGCGGCCATGGCCCACCTGCACCAGGCTGCGCACCAGATGGGGGGCGGCCAGGCCCACAAAGGCAATCAGGCCTGTCTGCGCGACCGAGGTGCCGGTGGCCAGGGCCAGCACGGCCACCAGGCCATAGCGCAGCGGCGCCAGCGGCAGGCCCAGGCTGGCGGCCGTCGCCTCGCCCAGGGTCAGGCCATCAAGCACCCGGGCGCAGCACCAGGTGGCCAGCACGCAGACCAGCAGCACGCCGGCCATCAGCGCGCAGCCCTCCCAGCCGACAAAGGCCGAGGTGCCCAGGGTAAAGGCCTGCATGGCCTGCAGAATATCGGGGTGGCGCAGCTCCAGCAGATCGCGCATGGCACCCAGCACCACGCCAACAATCACGCCGGCCAGCAGCAGGCGCAAGGTGTTTTGCACATTGCGCGCCAGCACCACCGTGAGCGCCACCGCGCAGGCGGCACCGACAAAGGCCATGCCGGTCATGCCCAGGCGGTAGAGCAGATTCAGGCTGGTGACGGACGAGCCCAGCAGCACCAGGCCCAATGCGCTGCCCAGCGAGGCACCGGAGGCGCTACCGAGCAAATAGGGATCGGCCAGCGGGTTGCGAAACAGGCCCTGGGCCACCGCCCCGGCCAGGCCCAGCAGGCCACCAGCGAGCCAGGCGCCCAGTGAGCGCGGCAGGCGGATATCGACAACGATCTGCCAGGAGGTGGGGTCATCGCGCATGCGCAGCACACTCTCCCAACCGGTGCTGCCCACACTGGCGCCCACCAGCAGCAGCAAAGCGCTGAGCACCAGCAGCACCAGCGCCAGCCAGGCACTGCGGCGCAGGCCGGGCGCGGCCTCGCGCTGCGCTGCGGATGCGGGTGCAGAGCTGTGCAAAGCGGCCATCAGCGCGCCACCGCGGCCTTGCCCGGCGCCTTGTCGGCCAGGCAGCGCGCCATCAGCGCGGCGGCCTGGGCCATGCGCGGCCCCGGGCGCACAATCGCATACGACTCTTCATCGCTGAACACGCAGACCCTGCCGGCCTTGACGGCCTGGAGGTTGTGCCAGCCCGGGTAGCTGGTGGCAGCCTGCATGCTGCGGTTGCCCAGCATGATCACATCGGGCTGGGCACGCAGCAAAAACTCGGGGCTCAGCCGGGGAAACGGGCCCAGCTCAGCGGGCACCACATTGTCCACACCCAGCTGGGTCAGGGTCTCGCCAATAAAGGACTGGGGGCCGGCCGCATAAGGGCCTCGGCTCACCTCAAAGTAGACCCGGGTATGGCGCGTGCGCTCGGGCAGCCCGCGCACCACCGCATCAATGCCCGACTCCAGCGCGCGCCAGACCCGGTCAGCGCCCTGCGCCTGGGGCACGCCCAAGAGCTGGCCCAGGGTGCCCAGCACGCGGTGGATGTCGGCCTTGGATTTCACATCGAGCGCCACCACTTTCAGGCCCAGCGCCTGCAAGCGTTCCGCCGCCTTGGAGGCATCGGACAGCAGCACCACATCGGGCTTGAGCGCCACGACCGATTCGACGCTCGGGTCCAGCCCGCCGCCCACCACCGGCAGCTTCTTGACTGAGGCAGGCCAATCCGAATAGCGGTCCACGCCCACCAGGCGTTCGCACAAACCGAGCGCGCAGGTGCTCTCGGTCAGCGATGGCAAGAGGCTCACGATGCGCTGCGGCGCTTGCGCCAACTGGACCTTGCGGCCCCGGTCATCGACGATGGCCGCGGGCCTGACCAGGTCCTGGTCCTTCCAGACCGGCGCGTTGGCAAAGGGTTGCAGGCGCAGTTCATCCACACTGGCAGACGGTGCCGCTTGGGCCATCGGCAATGCGAGCATCAGCGCTACCCAGGCCAGCGTTTTCCGCAGAAAGGATGGGGGAGCCATCAACAAAGCCATCATTTCATCTGCAGCGGCAAGCCCGCCGCCATCAGTTGTACGCGGTTGCAGGCCGCTGCCGCTTGCTGGTTCAGCAGTCCCAGCGCATCGACAAAGGCGCGCACCTCGCGGCCCATAGGAATCACGCCCAGGCCAATCTCATTGCTGACCAGAATGATGGGGCCAGTGGCGGCCTGCAAGGCAGCGACAAAGGCATCGCACTGGGCCTGCCAGGTCTGCGCAGGTTCAAGCGGTGAGGGCTCCATCGGCATCAGCCAGTTGGTGAGCCACAGGGTCAGGCAGTCAACCACCAACAAGTGATCTGGCCGGCTGTGGGCCTGCAGCTGCTGGGCCACGTCGCGCGGCGCCTCCACGGTGGCCAGTTGCGGCACGCGGGCGCGGCGGTCTCGCTGGTGGCGCGCAATGCGCTCGTGCATCTCGGCGTCATACGCGGTGCCGGTGGCGACCAGGCTGGCGCTGCGGCCGGCACCGGCCTGCAGCCAGGCACGTGCCAGCAGCTCGGCCTGGCGCGATTTGCCCGATTTCTGCCCGCCCAGCAGCAGCAATTTCAGCGGCGCTCCATCAACGTGGAAAAGAGAGTCATCCATGGCGCTCATCTTAGGCGTTCAGTGCCTCGGTATGCCAGGCCTGCGGATCGACCACCGGCATGTCCACCCCCAGCAAGGCGGCCACCGCCTGCGGGCACGAGGGGAACCAGGCATGGAAATAGCTCGCATGGATGCTGCCCTGCTGGTAGACGGCTTCGCCCTTGCCGCTTTCGGCCACCTGGCCCGGGCGGCTGCTGCGCGCCACTTCCAGGGCCTCGCTCTGCAGCTTGGAATAGTGAAAGGTATGGCCGCGCAGCATGCCCCAGGGCGTCAGCAGCTGCTGCATGCCCAGACCCGCCAGGCGCTGCTGCATGACGGCCTGCGCTGGCAGCAAGCCCCAGAGGCTGTGCCAGCGGCTGTCCAGATCGGTCAGGCCCTCGGCCAGCGCCACCATGCCTCCGCATTCGGCCCAGACGGGTTTGCGCTCTTCCAGGTGCGCCTGCAGATCCAGCTGCAGGCCGGCATTGGCCTTGAGCGCGGACAGGTGCAGCTCCGGGTAGCCGCCGGGCAGCCACAGCGCATCGCAGGCGGGCAGGCGGTCGCCGGCAATCGGCGAGAAAAAGGCCAGCTCGGCGCCCATGGCTTGCAGGCATTCCAGATTGGCAGTGTAGATAAAGCTAAAAGCGGCATCGCGGGCGACGGCAATGCGCCGCCCGGCCAGCCAAGCGGGCACCGGGGCAGCGGCAGCAGGCGCGGTAAAGGCCACCGTCCAGCGCTGCTGCCACTCCTGCCAAGTCAGCTGGCCCAGCGGCGTTTGCGCCAGCACATCGGCGGCGGCATCCAGGCGCTCGGCAGCGTCGTGCAGCTCATGGGCTGCCACCAGTCCCAGATGGCGCTCGGGCAGCAGGTTGGCGCGTGGTTTCGCAGCATCGAGGCTCACCTGGTTCATCGCGCCCAGCCACAGTGCCGCATCGCGCAGGCCGCTGCGCAGCATCTCGCCATGGTGGGCGGTGGCCACGCGGTTGGCCAGCACGCCGGCCAGTTGCAGGCCCGGGTCATAGTGCTGCAGGCCATGGGCAATGGCGCCAAAGGTGGCCGCCATGGCCGATGCATCGACCACCACCACAGCGGAGATACCCAGCGACTTGGCCAGCTCGGCCGCGCTGTTGGCGCCGTCGAACAGGCCCATCACACCTTCGATCAGCAGCACATCATTGCTTTGCGCGGCCTGGAACAGGCGTGCGCGCACATCGGCTTCGCCGTTCATCCAGCGGTCCAGCGCATGCACCGGCTGGCCGCTGGCCAGGCGCAGCCACTGCGGATCGAGAAAATCCGGGCCGCATTTGAACACCTGCACCCGCCGGCCCTGGCGGGCATGCAGGCGCGCCAAGGCTGCCGTCACCGTGGTCTTGCCCTGGCCCGATGCGGGCGCGGCAATCAGCAGTGCCACGCAAGCGGCTGTTGGGCGGTCCTGAACCGTCATCTCTGTCATGGCTGGCTTATCCCCTCTGCGCTCAGCGCGGCATCCACTTCACACCCACATACACGCTGCGCCCTTCGGTGGCATAGGTGCGTGCGGTCTGGTAGCGCTTGTCGGTCAGGTTGTTGATCCGGGCGATCAGGTTCACATCCTTGAGCACCTCGGTCTGCGCCGACAGGTTGAACAAGGTGTAGCCACCCAGCACATTGGTGTTGGCGGCATTGTCAAAGCGCTTGGCGCTGGTCTGCAGGTCGGCAGCCCAGGTCCAACCGGCGGCACGCGTCTCGGCGCCCAGGGTGGCATAGCGCTTGGCGCGGCGCGCCAGCAGCTTGTCGTTTTCGGTATCGCGCGGGTTCTGGAAGTCGACCGAGCCGTGCAGATTGAACGCACCCAGCTTGGTCGTGGCCGCCAGGGTAATGCCTTCCAGGCGCGCCTTGCCCACATTGGCGTAGCAGCCAAACGTGCTGTCACAACTGCCGGGCGACGAGAAGTTGATCAGGTTGGTGACCCGGTTGCGGTAGGCCGTGGCCGAGAAGCTATCAGCACCCTGCGCCCAGCGCAGGCCCAGCTCGGCATTGCGGCTTTTCTCGGGCTGCAGCGATGCGTCGCCGTATTCGCTAAAGCGCTGGTAGAGCGTGGGCGCGCGGAAGGCCGTGCCCACGGTCGCGGTGGCGCGCCAGTTGGTTGCAAAGGCGTAGCCATAGGCGGCGCTGCCAGTGGTCTTGCCGCCAAACTCGCTGTCGTCATCGCGGCGCAGGTTCAACTGCACCGTGTGCGGGCCGGTGTTCAGGCCATAGCCCAGCGCCAGCGCATTCTGGTGGCGGTCGCGGTCAATGCCACCATTGGTCAGTGCGTCGTCACGCCGCTCCAGCGCGGCCGTCAAGGTGTGGACGCCCAGGCGCCAGGTATTTTGGAACAGGTAGTTGTGCAGCCGCGTGTCCGTCTGGTAGGGCGAGGGCCGGGTCTCGTAATAGTCCCGCGACTGGCTGAACTGCAGCTTGGTGCTGTAGTGCTCGGTCCACTGCGCCTGCCAGTTCAGGCCCAGCGCATACATCTTGTTAAGGCTGCGGTCGTCCTCGGTCAGGCTGCTGTCATAGCCCGAGTTCACATCGCTGGCCAGCAAGGTGGCTTCGAGCCGGTGCTGGCGGTTGATCTGGTAGCCCAGGCGGCCGCTGACGGCATTGCTGCGGTAGTCGTCCTTGTCCGAGTTGGCAGTGGCCACGGTGCGGGCGTTGAAGCCATCGGTCTGCGAGCGGTTCAGGCCCAGCGCGTAATCCCAGCCCTCGGCACTGCCGGAGATGCCGGCCTCGGCCGTGAACGTGCCCCGGTTGCCAAAGCCCAGGCCCACATAGGGCTGGGGCACGCCCTCACCTTTCTTGGTGAAGATCTGCACCACGCCGCCCATTGCGTCCGAGCCGTAGACGGCAGCGGCCGGGCCACGCAGCACTTCGATGCGGTCGATCAGCGCCAGCGGAATCGACTGCCAGGAGGCGCCGCCGGTCGATTGCGAATCCATGCGCACGCCGTCGACATAGACGGCGGTAAAGCGTGAATCGGCGCCGCGCATGAACACGCTGGTCGTCGTGCCCGGCCCGCCGTTGCGAGAAATCTGGATGCCCGGCACGCGCGCGAGCACATCGGCCACGCTGCCCGGGCCCTGGCGCTCGATGGTCTGCGCATCGATGATGGACATGTCGGCCACCAGATCGGACAGTGGCTGCTCGATGCGGTTGGCGGTCACCACCATCTCTTGCAGGTTTTTACCCTCTGTTTCCTGGGCGGCTGGAGCCTGCTGCGCCTGAGCTTGCAGCGCCAACAGGGGCAACGCCGATGCGATGGCCAAGGCCAAAAAACGGGGGGTATGGAGCGTGCCCGAGCGGGGCGCAAGCGCGGGACGCGCGCAGCGGCGTGTCGAAAAATCAGAGGAAAACATGCACTGAGTTGGTGATGAACCACCCCGCGCCAGCCTCCCCGCCGGCAATGGGGAACACGGAGGCCGCAGCAAGGCCTCAGCCGCGCGCCTCCACTATTGTTGGCCGGTATCCGGGCTGGCGATGACACAGCACACGCCTTCCCAAACACTTGTTCAAGGTATTCAGTGGCATAGTGGTGGCTGTGGATGGCGCAAAAACCAACCATCGCTTACCGTTGCGGGGGCAGCGCAGGTTGCGTAAGGCTTGTAGGGCACAAGCAGCGCTCCTGCTTCCCGTTGAACTGCCCCCATGTGAACCACTGGGGCGAGCACCAACGGGTACAATTTTAGCGTTAAACCCATTGCGCACTTAAGAAGACTGTCTCTCTATGGCCACTACGCCTTCTATGGATCTGATGCTTGAGCGGGTGGAGGCACTGCTGAGCCGTCATGAGGCTTTGCAACGCGCCCACGCCCAATTGCAAGAGCAAGTCACCACCCTGACCCAGGAGCGCGACTCCCTCCAATCGCGCCTGACAGCGGCCCGCGCCCGCGTGGATGCACTGATCGAACGCCTGCCCAAGACCTTTGACCAGGACGAATGATGAAACAGCTGGAAGTACACATCATGCAGCAAAGCTATATGCTGGGCTGCCCCGAAGGCCAGGAAGCACGTCTGCTGGCCGCCGTCAAGCATGTCGATGAGGCCATGAGCGGTATCCGCGACGCGGGCAAGATCCGTGGCCGCGAGCGCATCGCCGTGCTGGCGGCCCTCAATGTCGCCTTTGATCTGCTGGATTTACAGGTGCAAAACAGCCAGCTCAGCCAGACCGCCGACGCGCTGCAGGCGCAAGCCGCTGCCCAGTCTGCCGCGATGGCCGAGGCGCAGGCCCAGCCCGCCACCGGTGACCAGGCCAGCCTGGACTGGGACGAGCCCCGCCTGCAGTCGGTGATGCAGCGACTGGACGCGGCGCTGGCGCCCGCCCCTGCCAAGGCCGCCGAAACCCTGGACACCAGCGCCTGAGGCCTGGCGGTAAGCAGGCGCCAACACCAGATTGCGGCGCCATGCAATGCCTCCTGCCAAAATATCAGCTTGGCGCTTTCTCAATCTAGCTAACCAGCTATCTTTTTTGACCAATCCAGGCACATTGACATGCAGTTTTGGTGGGTGCGGCAGGCGCGAGCGATTACAATGGAAGCGTTCGCAGCCCTGCTGGACTTTATAGTTCCTTGAACCAATGCTCTACGAGCACGGGCTTGGTACATCACCTATTGAGCGTGATCGTCTCGCGTCAGATGAACCCAACGATAGGTTGCCCTTGCCCACCTGAACCCCCGGTTCAGGATGACGGTCCAGTGGATCCGCTGCGAACACCTGATTTTTTCGGGCAGGCTGCCCAACCTGTCTTCTCCTCTCCGCGACAGCGGGGTTTCAGGCCACCTGTTTCAGGTGGCCTTTTTACTGCGCGCCATGACTGATCCTCTTGTTTTGCTGCCGCTGTCGTTTCTGGGCCTGATCGGCGGATTTCTCGCGGGCCTGCTGGGCATTGGCGGCGGCATGGTGCTGGTACCCTTCATCACCTACATCCTGGGCACCCAAGGGGTGGCGCCGGAGCTGGCGATCAAGATGGCGATTGCCACCTCGATGGCGACCATCGTCTTCACATCTGTGTCCAGCGTGCGCGCCCACCACCAGCATGGCGCCGTGCGCTGGGACCTTGTCAAACGCCTGGCCCCGGGCATTGTGCTGGGCGGCCTGCTGGCCAGCCTGGGCATTTTTGCGGTGCTCAAGGGCAGCTACCTGGGTTTGTTTTTTGGCCTGTTCATTGGTTACTCGGCACTGCGCATGTTCCGCAAGCCCAACAGCAAGGCCATGCGCGCCATGCCGGGCACGGCCGGCCAGATGGCCGCTGGCGGCGTGATCGGCTGCCTCTCGGGCCTGGTGGGCGCGGGCGGCGCCTTCATCAGCGTGCCTTTCATGACCTGGTGCAGCGTGCCGATGCACAACGCGGTCGCCACCAGCTCGGCGCTGGGCTTTCCGATTGCGGTCACCAATGTCATCGGCTTCATGGTGGCCGGCCTGCACCTGCAGGGGCTGCCGCCGCATTCGCTGGGCTATATCTGGCTGCCCGGCCTGGCCGCCATTGCCACCTGCAGCGTGCTGACGGCGCCGCTGGGCGCCCGTGCCGCGCACCGGCTGCCGGTAGGCCAGCTCAAGAAGATCTTTGGCGGCATCTTGCTGTGCCTGGCCGCGTACATGCTCTACAAAAGCCTGGCGGCCTGGCAGGGCTGAGACCTGCCACAGCGGGCTAGATAATCCGCGAGAAGCGCGCCCGGTTGCGGTCGGCCTGCAGGTTCTTGTCGAACACCATGGCCACACCGCGCACAAAGTACCAGCCCAGCTCGGTCACATTGATCGCCTCGTCGCTCAGTTGCACCAGGCCCTGGTCCTGCAGCTCGCGCAGCTGGGCCAGCTCGGCGGCAAAGTACTGCGCAAAATCAATCAGCCAGGCCTGCTCCAGCGATTCAATCGCCAGGCTCCCCTGGCACATCAGGCCCATGATCACCGCGCGGCGCAGCAGGTCATCGCGCGTCAATGCCAGGCCCCGCACCACGGGGATCTGGCCCTGGTCGATCAGGTCGTAGTACTCCTCCAGGGTCTTGGCATTCTGGCTGTAGGTCGCGCCAATGCGGCCGATGGCCGACACGCCCAGCGCCAGCAGATCGCAATCGGGCTGGGTGCTGTAGCCCTGAAAGTTGCGGTGCAGGCGCCCTTGGCGCTTGGCCACCGCCAAGGCATCGTCGGGCAAGGCGAAATGGTCCATGCCCACATACACATAACCGGCGCCTTCCAGCGCGGCCAGGGCCTGGGCCAGCATGGCGAGCTTATCGGCGGGGCTGGGCAGGTCCTGCGCCTGGATGCGGCGCTGGGGCTTGAAGCGCTCGGGCAGGTGCGCATAGGCGTAGAGCGCAATGCGGTCGGGCCGCAGCGCATTGACCTGCTCCATCGTGCGCACAAAGCTGGCCGGGCTTTGTTGGGGCAAACCATAGATCAGATCGATATTGATAGATTCAAAGCCGATCTCACGCGCCTGCTCGACCAAGGCAAACACCTGGTCAGCGGGCTGCTCACGGTGCACAGCCTTTTGCACCAGTGGGTCAAAATCCTGCACGCCAAAGCTCAGCCGGTTAAAGCCCAGCTGGTAGAGATGCTGCAGGCGCTCGCGGCTCACGGTGCGCGGGTCCACCTCGATCGAGTACTCGCCACCGGGCTTCAGATGAAAACGCTGCTTGACCATGTCCATCAGGCGGCTGAGGCCGGCATCGGTCAAGAACGTGGGTGAGCCCCCGCCCAGGTGCAGCTGGCTGATGGTGGGACGGGCGCTGACGTGGGCCAGCTGCAGGTCCAGCTCGCGCTCGAGGTAGTCCAGGTACTCGTCGGCCCGCTCGGCATGCTTGGTGATGATCTTGTTGCAGGCGCAGTAGTAGCACAGCGAGGCGCAGAACGGCACATGCACATACAAGGACAGCGGAGCGAGCCTGCCAGCCAGGCCGGTGCCGCGTTGCGCCAGCGCCTGCTTGTACTCATTCGCAGCAAAGGCTTCAACAAATCGGTCTGCGGTAGGATACGAGGTGTAACGGGGGCCGGGAACATCAAAACGGCGCAGCAGGTCGGGGGTCAGGGAAATCATGTGGCTTCTTCCTAGCGGACCCCCAATGTGCCCCAAGCTCTGCCACGCGTCCTTGATGTACATCAAGAACCCATTTGGCGCCTGCACGCACAATAGGCGCATACGAGGAACGCCGTTCCTACATGAATATTTGTTCACGGGTATTGATACATGACATCCAACTCCATCAAAGTGGTGTGCTCCAACTGCAATTTGCGCGAGCTGTGCATGCCCGTGGGACTGTCGGCCGAACAAATGGAGCGCATCGACGAGATCGTCGCCACCCGGCGCAAGATCAAACGCGGCAGCGCGCTGTTCCGCAACGGTGAGACCTTCACCTCCCTCTATGCGATTCGCACCGGCTTTTTCAAGACCAGCATCGCCACCGAAGACGGACGCGACCAGGTCACCGGCTTTCAGATGGCGGGCGAGATCATCGGGCTTGACGGCATCGTCAACGACCGCCATTCCTGCGACGCGATTGCGCTGGAAGACGCCGAAGTCTGCGTGATGCCCTACTCCTCGCTCGAAGACCTGTCGCGCGAAGTGACCGCCTTGCAGCACCATGTGCACAAGGTCATGAGCCGCGAGATCGTGCGCGAGCATGGCGTCATGCTGCTGCTGGGCAGCATGCGCGCCGAAGAGCGCCTGGCCGCCTTCTTGCTGAACCTGGTGCAGCGCCTGCATGCCCGGGGCTTTTCGCAGCATGAGCTGATCCTGCGCATGACACGCGAGGAAATCGGCAGCTACCTGGGCCTCAAGCTCGAGACCGTCAGCCGCACCTTCTCCAAGTTTGCCGAGGAGAACATCATCGAGGTCAAGCAGCGCCATGTGCGCATTCTGGACACCGACAAGCTCCAGGGCCTGATCAACACCCAGGCCTGCTC
Organism: Comamonas sp. MYb21; assembly: GCF_037479395.1. Taxonomy (NCBI): domain Bacteria; kingdom Pseudomonadati; phylum Pseudomonadota; class Betaproteobacteria; order Burkholderiales; family Comamonadaceae; genus Comamonas; species Comamonas sp. MYb21. The sequence goes on from NZ_JBBGZC010000014.1 coordinate 122,039, forward strand.
GGCCTAAGCTAGGCAGCTATTCCAACTCGCCGCGCCAGCGGACACAAACGCGGTCTGATCCGACATCCGCTCAAGCCGCAAGCGGCGATGCTCTGTGTTGAAGCCACGGCAAGACTGCGCAACAGCGGCCCTGCCCTACGTCTGACCTGAAAGGAGCCTGCCATGTACCAACATATCCTGCTTGCCACCGATGGCTCTGAGCTGTCCGAGAAGGCCGTGCGCCACGCCCTCGCGCTGGCCAAGCTGAGCCACGCCACGGTGACTGCCGTCAACATCTCGCCCAACTACCCGCGCAGCTACTTCGAGGGCAGCACCATGCAAAACCCCGATGACATTGCGCGCATCGAGGACGGCTGGGAACGCGCCGCCCAGGGCATTGTCGACAAGGTGGTGGCCGAAGGCGCTGCCACCGGCGTGCCCATCAAGACCCTGGTGATCAAGTCCGACATGATTGCCGAGGCGCTGCTGGAGACGGCGAAAAAGGAAAACTGCGACCTGATCGTCATGGCATCGCACGGCTACCGGGGCTTGAAGCGCCTGCTGCTGGGCAGTGAAACCCAGCATGTGCTGACCCATGCGACGATACCGGTGCTGGTGCTGCGCTGATCGCCACCTAAGCGCATCCGCCCAATAGCAAACCTTCGCCTGCGGCAGCTTCTGAGCGGCCACAGCGCGAGGGTTTTGTCATGGCGGCGCAGGCCGCCTTCATGGGCGCATCAGCCCTTGAACAGGCCCTGGTACTGGTCGCGCAGCAGGTTCTTTTGCACCTTGCCCATGGTGTTGCGCGGCAGCTCGCCCACGACAAAGCAGCGCTTGGGAATCTTGAAGTTGGCCAGCTGCTTTTTCAAAGTCGCAATGATGCCCTCGGCATCGAGCTGCTGGCCCACCTTGGCAATGACCACGGCCACGCCCACTTCGCCAAAATCGGGGTGTGGCACGCCAACCAGCGCGCTTTCGGCCACGCCCGGCAGTTCGTTGATGAAGCCCTCGATCTCGGCCGGGTAGACGTTGTAGCCGCCGGAGATGATCAGGTCCTTGCTGCGGCCGACGATGGTCACATAGCCGCGCGCATCAATCTTGCCCACGTCACCGGTCTTGAACCAGCCGTCGGCCGTGAACTCCTGCGCGGTCTTCTCGGGCATGCGCCAGTAGCCGCTGAACACATTGGGGCCTTGCACCTGGATATGACCGATCTCGTCGGCGCCCAGCGCCTGGCCGTCATCGCCCTGCACCCGCACGCCCACACCCGGCAGCGCAAAGCCCACCGTGCCGCCCCGGCGCTCGTCCTGGCCGCCATGGCGGGCATCGGCCTGGTAGGGGTTGGAGACCAGCATGATGGTCTCGCTCATGCCATAGCGCTCCAAAATCGTGTGGCCGGTGCGGGTCTGCCAGTCGCGGAAGGTCTCGATCAGCAAAGGCGCCGAGCCGGAGATGAACAAACGCATGTGCTGGGCCGCCGCCTTGGTCAGGCCCGGCTCGGCCAGCAGGCGCACATACAGAGTCGGCACGCCCATGAAGACCGTCGCCCGCGCCATCGCGGCAATCACCGCCTTGGGCTCGAACTTGGCAAACCAGACCATCTTGCTGCCATTGAGCAAGGCCGCATGGATCGCGACAAACAGGCCATGCACATGGAAGATCGGCAGCGCATGGATCAGCACATCGCCCTTTTTCCAGCCCCAGTAGTCCTTGAGCATGACGGCATTGCTCAGCAGGTTGCCGTGGCTCAGCATCGCGCCCTTGCTGCGCCCGGTGGTGCCACTCGTGTAGAGAATGGCGGCCATGTCGTCGGCAGATTTCTGCGCGGGCGTGTGCGCATCGGCGCAGTGCACTGCACGCTCCAGCAGGGTGCCGCTGCGGTCATCGCCCAAGGTGAACACGCTTTGCGTGCCGCACTGGAAGGCGATCTTGGAGACCCAGCCAAAATTGGCCGGCGAGCAGACCACCACGGCCGGCTCGGCATTGGTGACAAAGTACTCGATCTCGGCGCTTTGGTAGGCGGTGTTGAGCGGCAGAAACACATGGCCGGCGCGCAAGGTCGCCAGGTACAGCGCCATCGCTTCGACCGACTTTTCCACCTGCACCGCTACGCGGCTGCCGGAAGGAATATTCAGCGAATCGAGCAGGTTGGCGATGCGCGCGCTCATGCGGTCCAGGTCGCGCCAGCTGTAGTTCAGCGGCTCACCGCTGGCCGAGGTGGTCTCCACGGCGATGGCATCAAGGTCCTCAGGAAAGGCCGCGCGCAGGGCGCAGAACAGGTTGTCGTTGGTCATGTTTGTCTACTTGGTTGGTGGTTTCCTTGGCGCCTGCGGCCTGGCCGGTGGCCAGCGCAGGCACGGTCAAAACTGGGCTGCTCTTTTGGCGACAAAGGCAGCAATGCCTTCGCGGTGTTCTGCCGAATCGGCATAGGCATAGGGCTGCTGCAGCACCGGGGCCTGGGCATCGCCTTCGGCCAGCGCACGCAGCAGCTGCTTGGTCATGCGGGCGGCCTGGGGCGCCAGGCCGCAGATGCGGGCGACGCTGCGTTCCAACTGGGCGTGCAGGTCTTGAGCGGGGTACACCTGGCTCAAAAAGCCCGAGGCCAGCATCTGCTCGGCGCCAAAGACCGCTGCCTCCAGCAGCATCTGCCGCGTCTTGGCAGGCCCCACCTGGCTCAGCACCAGCGCCGCCTCCTTGGGCGCCATCGGAAAGCCCAGCTTGGCAATCGGCGCGCCAAACTGGGCTCTGTCTGTTGCCAGGCGGGTGTCGCAGCAGCTGGCCAGCTCCACGCCCGCGCCCATGCAGGCGCCGTCAATGGCAGCGACCAGCGGCACATCGCATTGCAGCATGGCATGGAGCGCCGGCCAGACTTCGCCTTCGTGAAAGGCGGCCAGGCTCTCTGGGGCAAAGCGAAAGTCGGCGTACTCCGAGATATCGCCACCGGCGCAAAATGCCTCGCCCTCGCCTTGCAGCACGATGCAGCGCAGCCCGGGCTGGCGCTGCAGGTCCTCAAACACGCTGCGCAGCTGGCGCCACATGGCGCGCGACATGGCATTGCGCTTGCCCGCATGGTCCAGCACCACGCGCACGGCCTGCGCGCGGGATGCCTCCTCGCCCACCACCCACGATTGCACACGAACCTGCCCCGCCATCATCTCGCTCCTCTTGTCATTCAATCTTCGCGCCCGAGGCCTTGACCACCTCGGCCCAGCGCTTGACCTCGTCGGCCACAAAGGCGGCAAACTGCGGCTGCGTCATGCTGCCATATTCCGCACCATTCTTGGCCCAGATGGCCTTGATTTCTTCCGACGCGCCCATGCGTTTGGCCTCTTCGAACATGCGCGCCTGCAGCTCGGGCGAGGTGCCCTTGATGGCCCAGAGGCCGTACCAGGTGGTCACGTTGTAATCGGGCAGGCCCACTTCGGCAGCGCAGGGCACATCGGGCAGCGAGGGGTTGCGCTGGCTGCCCGAGACCATCAGGCACTTGATGCGCCCGGCGGCGATATGCGCGGCCGACGAGCCCAGGCCGTCGAACAGCATGTCCACATTGCCGGCAATCAGGTCCTGCAGCGCCGGGCCCGCGCCCTTGTAGGGCACATGCAGGATGTCGGTCTGGCTCTGGATCTTGAACAGCTCGCCGGCCAGGTGGTGGCTGGTGCCGGCGCCAGCCGAGGCAAAGCTCATCTTGCCCGGGTTGGCCTTGAGCTGGGCCAGCAGCTGCTGCATATTGGCCGCCGTCACCCGCTTGGGGTTGACCACCAGCACCTGCGGCACCGTCGCCAGCAAGGCCAGCGGCACCAGGTCCTTCTGGATGTCGTAGTCAAGCTTGGGGTAGACCGAGGGCGCAATCACATGGTGGGTGCCGCCCATGAAGAAATGGTAGCCATCTGAGGGCTGGCGCGCGGCAAAGCTGGCGCCCAGGGTGCCGCCTGCGCCGCCCTTGTTGTCGATCACCAGGGTCTTGCCCGAGATTTTCGAGAACTGCGAGGACAGCGGCCGCGCAAAGGCATCGGTACCCCCGCCTGCCGGAAAGGGCACCACCCAGGTCACCGGCTTGCTCGGCCAGTCGCGCGCTGCGGCCGCACTCGCCCAGCTCCAGGCGGGCAGCGCGCTGCCCGCCATGCCAGCGGCCAGGCCCAGCAGGGTTCGTCTTCTGGACGGGAAAGGTGTATTGCTCTTGGTCATCTTGTCTCCTAACGGTTATTTTTAAAGATCCACGCACACCCGCCTGCGCGCGCCGACAGCAACACGCTGGCCCTGGGTGGTCAGCATAGAATGCCGACCACCCAGGCTGCGCCCTTATGGGGGCCTGCAGCTCTCTCCAGACCAGCGCAGCGCCCGGGGGCGCGATGCTGGCCTGCCATCCTCAAAAACAGGTTCAGACCTTGGCCAGCGCCTCGATGCCCGATGACACCGGAATCTTGCCCTGGGCCAGCAGATTGCGGTGCTTGTCCAGGCGCTTCAAGTCGTACAGGTAGTTCACCATCAAACCATAGGACTGCTTGATGCCCTTGGCCGAGGTATCGCCCGCCCAGTTCAGGCGCTCAACCCGCGAGCCATTGCCCAGGTGAAAGCGCGCCACCGGGTCCACCGGTTTGTCCTTGACCAGGCTCTTGCCCAGGTAGCGGGCAGCGGCATGCAGCAGCAGCTTGGCAGCCGCATCGCCCGCCTGCCACTGGCCCGGTTGCTCCAGCGCGGCCATCCAGTCGTCCACCGTCGGCTCGGCCTTGTCCAGGGCCTTGCCCAGTTCGGCGCGCAGGCGCTTGTCGGCACCCTCCCAGACCTCGGCCGCGTTCTTGCCCAGCCAGCTGCGAAAACCCGGTATCGGTGACAAGGTGGCGAACTGGCGCAGCTTGGGAAACTCCTGCAGCAGCTGCTCGACCACGGTCTTGATCAGCGAATCGCCAAAGCTCACGCCGCGCAAGCCGGTCTGGGTGTTGCTGATCGAGTAGAAGATCGCCGTGCTGGCCTTGTTCACATCGGCTGCGGCAGCGGCCTCGTCCAGCAGCGGCGCAATGCTGTCCGACATCTTGTCGACCAGGGCCACCTCGACAAAGATCAGCGGCTCGTTGGGCAGGCGCGGGTGGAAAAAGCCGTAGCAGCGGCGGTCGCTGTCGAGGCGGTTTTTCAGATCGGTCCAGCTGCGGATGTCATGCACCGCTTCGTACTTGATGAGTTTTTCGAGCAAGGACGCGGGCGAATCCCAGCTGAGGCTGCGCAGCTCCAAAAAGGCGATGTCAAACCAGGTCGAGAACAGGTATTCCAGATCGGCGTCCACGGCGACCAGCCATTCCTGGCTCTTGAGCTGGGGCAGCATCTGCGCGCGCAGATCAAGCAAGAAGCGCATGCCCTGCGCGGGCACCGCAAAGCGCTGGAACAGGCGCATGCGCGGCGTCTGCAAGGCCTTGCGCAGGTGGCGCTCGGCAGCGGCCATGCTGGCGGTGCCGATCGCGTCTTCGTAGCGCTGGCGCGCCTGGCCGATCTTGGCCACATCCGGCACAAACTGCTCGCACAGCAGGCGCCAGCAGTCCAGGCGCTGCTCTGGCTGGGCGGCGGCATACCACTGCATCACCGGCTCGGCCAGGCGCCCGCCTTCGGCATCGCTCACCTCGCTGGCGCCAACAGCCTGCAGGTCGGCCAGCAGGCGGCGCAGCTCGCGCGGCGACAGCGCCTCATTGCCCCGGCGCAAGGTGGCCTTGAGGCGCTCGGTGGTGCTGCGCTCGCCTTCGGCAGCGCTGCTGCTGCCCAGCTCGGTAGGAATGCCGACCGAGCGCAGCCAGGCCGCGCTTTTTTGCAGCCAGCTGTTGGCGGCGCTGTCCACCCCGGTGGCGGGCGAAGTTTCGGTAGCGGTGGTCATAAAGCAATCCTTGACAGTGAAAGGGGGGTGGTGCGCAGCAGGGCCTTGCGCTGCTGCAGCAAATGGTTGCGCATGGTCTGCTCGGCGGCATCGGCGTCGCCGGTCAGCATCACGGCATAGATATCGAGGTGTTCCTGCAAGCTGGCTTGCAGGCGGCCGGGCGCACGCAGCTGGTGCAGCCGTGCCAGGCGCAGAATGCGGCGCAGATCGGCAATGGCCTGGGCCAGCCAGCGGTTGTCGGCCAGCGTGATGAAGGCCTCATGGATCTGGTGGTTCATGCGGTAGTAGGCCGCGATGTCGCCCGCCTCGGCGTAGTGGGTCAGCTGCTCGTGCATCACATCGAGCACGGCGCGGTCGGCGCTGCTGAGTTTCTTGGTGGCCTCGTAGGCGGCACGCCCCTCCAAGAGCGCAATGACCGGAAAGATATCGTCCAGATCGCGCTCGGTCACGGTCTCGACAAAGCAGCCGCGCCGGGGCTCATGGCGCAGCAGCCCTTCGGAGACCAGCAGTTTGAGCGCTTCGCGCAGCGGTGTGCGCGAGACGGAGAGCTGGTCGCACAGCGCCTTTTCATCGAGCAGTTCGCCCGCCGCCAAGGTGCCGGCAAAGATCAGGTCGCGCACCTGGATCGCCACCGTATCGTGCAAAGGCTGTCCGGCAACCGCCATCCGCTCACTCCTTTGGGAAAAATTCGCTCTGCACCGCCCGCCCCAGACTCCCACTTTGTCATTGGAATTGGCTTTGGCTTTGTCTCTTGCTCAGAGACCAGCCCAGCAGTGCAATGCTGTAATTATGAGAAATTACAGCGCATTTTGTCCCCCGTGTTAACACCCGGTTCATACACCGCGACCACTGTTACCGGTGCAAACGCTTACCTTCCTCGGCTGCGGGCACAAAAAAAAGCAGGCACCGGTTGCACCAGGCCTGCTTGCGTCACCGCTGGGGGCCACGCCCCCTGCCGTTGCGGACTACGTTGCGTTCTCAGTCCTTGCCGTAAGGGTCAAAGTCAAAGTACTTGTCGGCGATCTGCTTGTAGCGGCCGTCGGCGCGGATGGCGGCAATCGCATCGTTGAGCGACTTCTTCAGCTCGGGCTGGCCCTTGCGCATCGCAATGCTGGCGCCTTCGCCAAAGATCTTCTTGTCCACCAAGGTGTCGCTGACGAACTCAAAGTTCTGGCCCTCGGGCTTTTTCAAAAAGCCGTAGGCGATCTCGACGCTGTCGGCCACCGAACCATCCAGGCGGCCGGAATTGATGTCCAGGTAGACGGGGTCACGTCCGGGGTAGGAGACGACATCGGCGCCTGCGGGCTTGAGGTAGGTCAGCGCCCACTTCTCCTGGATGCTGGCCTTGAGCACGCCCATCTTCTTGCCCTTGAGCGATTCGGGGCCGGTGTACTTGAAGCCTTTGGGCATCACGATGCGCGCACCGGTGTGGTAGTACTTGTTCGTGAAGTCCACGACACGGGCGCGGTCCTCGTTCTTGGCCATCGAGCTGATGATCACGTCGTATTTCTTGGCCTGCAGACCGGGGATCATGCCGTCCCAGACCTGCTCGACAAACACGCACTTGCGTTGGATCTGGGCGCACAGCGCGTTGGCGATGTCGACGTCGAAACCGGCGGGCTGGCCCGTGGGCAGCTTGTAGGTAAAGGGCTCGTAGCTCAGGTCTACGGCGACTTTCAGATCGGGCAAGGCCTGCTGCGCAGACACCGCTGCACTGCCCAGCACGCACACACCGGCCACCAGGCCCAGCACCCATTTTTTGGTCATATCGTCTTCTCTCCGCTCAGGCAAAAAACAAAGCCGCTGTGCCAGAGAGTTCCGGCACAGCGGCTGGTCAGTATAGCCCTATAAATCCAGGGGATACGCGGTTCAGGCCGTCGTCAACACCGGCTGCTTGCGGCCCCGGCTCCAGAGGTAAATCCCCAGCAGCACCATCGGCAGGCTGAGCCACTGGCCCATACTCAGGTTCAGCGACAGCAGGCCCAAAAAGTCATCGGGCTCGCGGAAATACTCGGCAATGAAGCGCAGCAGGCCGTAGCCAATCAGGAACACGCCAGCCACCTGGCCCTCGCCACGCGGCTTGCGCGAGTACAGCCACATGATGACGAACAGCAGCACGCCTTCGAGCAAGAACTGGTAGATCTGCGAGGGGTGGCGCGGCAGCATCGAGCCGCTTTGCGGAAACACCATGCCCCAGGGCAGATCGGGGCTGGAAAAGCGCCCCCAAAGCTCGCCATTGATGAAGTTGCCCACGCGGCCCGAGGCCAGGCCCAGCGGGATGCAGGGCGCGACAAAGTCGGCCACCTGCAGCCAGGGCCGGCCCTTGAGCTTGGCAAACAGCACCATGGACACGATCACGCCCACCAGGCCGCCATGAAAGCTCATGCCGCCCTGCCAGACCGCCAGGATCTCCAGCGGATTGCTGAGGAAGTAACCGGGTTTGTAGAACAGGCAGTAGCCCAGGCGGCCGCCGACGATGACGCCCAGCACGCCATAGAACAGAATGTCCTCGACATCCTTGCGCAGCCAGCGCGTGGGCGTGGTGACCGAGGCAAAGGGCTGGTCCTTGAGGCGGCGTATGCCCAGGAACAAAAACAGGCCAAAGGCGACCAGATAGGTCAGTCCATACCAGTGCACAGCCAGCGGGCCGAGCTTGATGGCAATCGGGTCAAATTGGGGATACATCAGCATGGCAGGCATTGTGCCGCAGTTCACGGCGGGCAGCGCCATCCCCGGTGGGGCCACAGGACTTACCCGCGCCCATGCGCATTCAATTACACAATCGATATCAAGCAATCGCCCTCAAATTTACGTCAAATTAACCAAATAACCGATACAAAACATTCAAAATGACCAAACAATAAAGGCGTTTGCAATCAATATGACAGCGATTGCCGCTGGGCACGCTATACTGCCTGCGGCGGCGGCAGTCCAGCCACCGCTAGAATCTTCCATCCAGCTTTCATTCCACGCTATGACTTCCACCAGTGTTCCATTGACCGGTAGTATTGTTGCCCTGATCACCCCCCTGCTTGCCGATGGCAGCGTGGACTATGCAAGCCTGCGAAAACTGATTGACTGGCATATCGCCGAAGGCACCAACTGCATCGGCGTGGTGGGCACCACGGGCGAGTCGCCCACGGTCACCGTCGAAGAGCACATGGAGATCATCCGTGTCTCGGTCGAGCAGGCCAACAAGCGTGTTCCCATCATGGCCGGCTGTGGCGCCAACTCCACCCACGAAGCCATCACGCTGGCCAAGTACGCCAAGAGCGTGGGCGCGGACAGCCAGCTGCAGGTCGTGCCCTACTACAACAAGCCGACCCAGGAAGGCCAGTTCCAGCACTTCAAGGCGATTGCCGAAGCGGTGGGCGACCTGCCCATCTTCCTCTACAACGTACCGGGCCGCAGCGTGGCCGACATGCAGCACGACACCGTGCTGCGCCTGGCCGAAGTGCCCGGCATCGTCGGCATCAAGGAAGCCACCGGCAACATCGAGCGCGCGCAGTGGCTGATCAAGGATGCGCCAGCCGGCTTTGGCATCTACTCGGGTGATGACCCCACCGCCGTGGCCCTGATGCTGTGCGGCGGACACGGCAATGTCAGCGTCACGGCCAACATCGCACCACGCCTGATGAGCCAGCTATGCCAGGCGGCAATTGCCAAGGATGTTGGTCGGGCTATGGAAATTCAGAATAAACTGCTGCCGCTGCATAAAGCCCTCTTCTTGGAGGCCAACCCCATTCCGGTAAAGTGGGCGGCCAACAAGATGGGCCTGTGTGGCCCGACCCTGCGCCTGCCGATGACCGAGCTTTCCGCCGGTCTGCATGGCACGGTGGAAGCTGCAATGCGCGGAGCCTCCTTGCTCTAAAGCAACATCTGCGCGTTGCCTCTGTTAAGGATTTGAACGTGAATTCCCTCGCAAAACTCAGCGTGCTGAGCCTGTCTGTCACTTTGGCCGCTTGCGGTACCGGCAGTATTCTCGAAGGCGACAAGATCGACTACAAGAGCGCCTCCAAAGGGCCAACGCTGGAAGTCCCCCCGGACCTGACCCAGCTGTCCAAGGACTCGCGCTATGTCGTGCCTGGCGGCACGGTCTCGGCTGCGGCCTACCAGGTGCAAAAGGATGCCGCCCCCAAGGGCACGGCCAACACCGCCGCGTCGCAGATTGGCGATGTGCAAATCGAGCGCGATGGCAACCAGCGCTGGCTGGTCATCGACCGCCCCGCAGACAAGGTCTGGGAGCCAGTCAAGGACTTCTGGCAGGAAAGCGGCTTTGCGCTGACCATCGAGCGCCCCGACATCGGCATCATGGAAACCGACTGGGCCGAGAACCGCGCCAAGCTGCCGCAGGATTTCATCCGCCGCTCCATTGGCAAGGTGTTTGACTCGATCTACTCGACCGGTGAGCAGGACAAGTTCCGCACCCGCATTGAGCGCCGCCCCGATGGCAAGACCGAAATCTATGTCAGCCACCGCGGCATGGAAGAGGTTTACTCCAACAAGGAAAAGGACAGCACCATCTGGCAGCCGCGCAAGGCCGATCCAGAGCTGGAAACCGAATTCCTGCGCCGCATCATGGTCAAGCTGGGCGTGAGCGAAGAGCAGTCCAAGGCGATTGCTGCAGCGCCGCTGGCCCCTGTGAGCACCTCCAAGATCGCGACCGCGGCCGATGGCTCGCCCGTGCTGCAGGTCAGCGATCCGTTTGACCGCACCTGGCGCCGTGTGGGCCTGGCGCTGGACCGCACCGGTTTCACCGTCGAGGACCGCGACCGCAGCCAGGGCGTGTACTTTGTGCGCTACATCGACCCGACCGATCTGAACAAGAAGCCCGATGGTTTCTTTGCCAAGATCTTCAACCGCAACCCCGATGCACCGGACCCGATCAAGTACCGCATCCAGGTCAAGAGCGAAGCCAACACCAGCAATGTCACCGTGCTCAACGAGAGCGGCAAGGCCGACACCTCGGCGAACGCCCAGCGCATTCTGAAGGTGCTGGCAGACGACATGAAGTGATGCACTGCGCGGCCTAAGCTGGCCGTGTACCGCAACACCCCCACAGCCACTGCGCAGCCGCAGTGGCTTTTTTCATGGGCGCGGGCTTGGGGCACTAAGAACCTGTTCTAAAGGGCCTAGGGTGCAAGGGCGCGCCCTTCCATCGGCCATCAGCCATCAGCGCCCCCAGCACCCAACAAAAAAGCCCGTGCAAAGCACGGGCTCGTTCAGGCAAGTCTGCAGCGCAGGCCCGGCATCCACCAGGCCAGCGGCTCAGCGCTTACTTGCTCACCGATTCCTTGGCAGCGGTAGCGGCGTTGGCAGCAGCGTCAGCAGCCGACTTGGCAGCGTCTGCGGCAGCAGCGCCTGCGTCCTTGGCGGCTTCAGCGGCATTGTGGGCAGCGTCCTTGGTCGCATCGACGGCATTGCCAGCAGCTTCCTTGGTAGCGTCTGCAGCCTTCGAAGCAGCAGCGCTGGCATCGGCAGCAGCGTCCTTGGCAGCATCAGCAGCAGCGTTGGCGGCGTCCTTGGCAGCTTCAACAGCAGGTGCGGGTGCAGGTGCTGGCGCTTCCACGGGCGCAGGTGCTGGTGCGGGCACAGCAGCTTCTTCCTTCTTGCCGCAAGCAGCCAGAGCAACAGCAGCCATCAACGATGCGATAACAAGGGATTTCTTCATTTGGATATTCCTAACGACGGTGGATTTTTGTGGAACGGGCCAGGGCAAACAGAACGCCCGGGCCAAGAGTGCGTAGCACAAAGTAATTAACGCCTCAGCGTCTGAAATGAATTATAGGGATTACCCGGGCCGCATGCCTATGCTAACAGCCCCTGCAACGTTGCCGGCCAGCAACGAAAGACACGCTTGTCAACAATGGCCTACAAACCCAGCACCGTCGCGGCAAAGTCCGGCGTGCTGGCCGAGCGCACCCACTCCTGCAGGCGCTCACCCAAGGGCACGATGGCGCTGCGCTCGGCACTGGCCACGCCCACGCAGCGCGCCACATCCAGGCGCTGCACGGCCCACTGGGGCGACCACAGCGCGCTGGGGATCTGCGCCTCATCGCGGCTGAGCAGCCTGCGGCACTGCAGGCGGTGGTCCCAGGTCCTGCGCCATTGCACCCAGCGCGGGTGGCGCTGCACCAGGCTGTCAAAGCGGTGGGCCAGCACCGTCATCTGCCCGCCCTGGCGCGCCCATTGGTGCAGCAGCTCCACCGCATCGGCGCTGCCCCAGGGCCAGTCGGCAAAATCTAGGTCGGCTACGATGACCTGGCGCCAGCCCTGCACAGCGGCCTGCTGCAGAAAATGCAGCACCTGCGCATCGAACGCAGCCCGGCCCTCAAAACGGCCACTCAGGCCATCGGCGGGCTGCCATGCAGCGGGCGCGGGGCTGGCGCTGGCCATCACTGCGGCACCGCGTGGGCCCAGCCGTCCTCGCACCACTGCGACAGCAGCTGCAAGGCATCGTCGCTGGCGCCGCTGATATCGCGCCGGTCCAGATGGCGGCCATCGGCCAGCTTCTTCATCAGGCTGAAGTCGCGGCCTGCGGCGCGGTAGCTCTCGCCATTGATGAAGACATGGTGCTCGTCGTACACCATGCGGGTCTTGCGGTCCAGCGCCACGGCTTCGAGCATGGCGGGCGAATCCTCGGGCTCGAACCAGACATTGGCCTTGGGCTCGGTCAGCGCCTCGCCCAGCGCACGGGCCAGCGCCAGCGGCTCGGCCAGGCGCCTTTCGATCGCCGCGCGGGCAAAGTCCAGCATCGCAGGCGGTATCGCGCCAGGCGCCTGCACCGCCGCCTGCTTGGGGTCCTGGTAGATCGGCGAGCCGGCCTTGGCGTTGACCTCGTCCATCTCATCGCTCTCGGACATGCGCATCAGCAGCTCGCCGGCCAGCTCCTGCTGCGCCGGCGAGCGGAAACCGATCGAATAGGTCATGCACTCACCTTCGGCCACACCGTCGTGCGCATAGCGCGGCGGCAGGTAGAGCATGTCGCCGGGCTCGAGCACATACTCCTCTTGCGCTTCGAACTCGGCCAGGATCTTGAGCGGAATGCCGTCCTTCAGCGCCAGGTTCTTTTGCTTGCCGATGCGCCAGCGGCGCTTGCCATGGGCCTGCAGCAGGAACACGTCATAGCTGTCGAAATGCGGGCCCACGCCGCCGCCATCGCTGGCGTAACTCACCATCAGGTCATCGAGGCGCGCGGCCGGCACAAAGGCAAAGCGCTGCAGCAGCGCATGGGCGGCATCGCTGTGCAGATCCAGGCCCTGCAGCAGCAAGGTCCACTCCGGCGTCTTCAGCGAAGGGATCGCACGGCGGCTGAAGGGCCCATGCTTGACCGTCCAGGCGCCCGCCTTGTGCTGGATCAGGCGCGACTCCACGCCCTCTTCGCCGGCCAGCGCAAACAGCTCGCTGCGTGGCAGCGGCAGCTGCAGGTCCTTCCAGTCGCTGATGGCGCCGCGCACCAACAGTGGTTTTTTCTGCCAGTAACGGCGCATGAACTGGGCCGGGGAGATGCCCCCCAGCAGAGGCAGTGCTTGTTCGATTTGCATGGCTTTCTCGGTAATCCTCTGGGCGCCCGGGCCCAAACTGCGACAATTGTCCTATGGAAATCATTGATCAATGCGTGGTCGCACTGACCTGGACGCTGAAAGACACTTTGGGCGAGACCCTGGATGTGCTCGACGAGCCCGTGGAATTCCTGGTCGGAGGCCAGGATCTGCTGGCGCGCGTGGAGCAGGCGCTGCAAGGCCATACCGTCGGTAGCCGCGTGCAGCTGCACCTGGAGCCCGAAGACGCCTTTGGCGATTACGACGAAGAAAAGGTCTTTTTGGAATCGCGCGCGCTGTTCCCGGCTGATCTGGAAGAAGGCATGACCATCGAAGGCCATGCCCTGCCCCAGGGCACCAACCCCGATGCGCCGCGCGACATGATCTACACCGTCACCGAGCTCTACCCCGAGCATGTGGTGCTGGACGGCAACCACCCGCTGGCCGGCATCGCCATTCGCCTGGACATCCAGGTGGCTGCCGTGCGCGAGGCGACCGAAGAAGAGATCGGCACGGGCACCTGCGGCACCGGCTTCTTCCGCGTGCAACCCCAGGCGCCAGGCAATAACCTGCTGCACTGAGCACGGCGCTGGCGGCATCTGCGACCAGGCGGCCAGCAAAAACAACCCAGACCAAGGCCATCCATCCGCGATGGCCTTTTTTATTGCATCTTTATTTCTGTATTGACAGAAATAAATGAAGCCCTAGAATTCAAGCTATGCAAATGACCGACATCCAACAACAATTTGTGCTGCACTGGGGCGAGATGGGATCGCTGTGGGGCGTCAACCGCACGGTCTCGCAAATCCATGCGCTGCTGTTTGTGCTGGGCAAGCCGCTCAATGCCGAGCAGCTGAGCGAGACCTTGAATGTGGCGCGCTCCAATGTCAGCAACAGCTTGAAGGAGCTGCAATCCTGGCAGCTGGTGCGGGTGACGCACGTGCTGGGCGACCGGCGCGACTATTTCGAGACCAGCGTCGATGTCTGGGAGTTGCTGCGCACCATCGTGCGGGAGCGCAAGGAGCGCGAGTTCGATCCCACCACCCGCCTGCTGCAGTCCTTGGTCAACAGCCCCGACTTTGCCCGCGAAAGCCCCGATGGCCAGGACCGCATCCTGGCGACCCTGGAGCTGATGCAAAAGCTGGGCGCCTGGAGCGACGAGATGCTACGCCTCTCGCCCGCCACCCTGGACAAGATCCTGACCCTGGGCGCGACCGTGCAGCGTTTTGTGCGCGGCAGTGCTGCGGCGCAGGAGCCCGAGGCGCTGAGCAAGCCCTGAGAACCCCATGGCCGTGCCCTGCAAGGAGAGCGGCCTTTTTTTGGCACCATTATTTCTGTTTTGACAGAAACATCGAAAGGAATGCATATGCTGAGCCGTGATACCGCCGACACCCGCTTCCCGCTGACCATCTACTACGACGCCAGCTGCCGCATGTGCAATGCCGAGATGCGCCATCTGATGCTGCGCAACCAGGCGGGCAAGCTCATCTTTATTGACGCCAGCAGCGCCGACCTGAGTGAGGCCCCGGCCGACAAGGCCGCGCTGATGCAGGCCATCCATGGCGTGGGCGCCGATGGCCAGGTCTACATCGGGGTCGATTGCCTGACCCGCGCCTACCTGGGTGTGGGCTGGGCCTGGGTGCCCCGGCTGGCCGGGCTGCCGCTGGTGGCCGATGCGCTCGACAAGCTCTACCCGCTGCTCGCGCGCAACCGCTACCGCCTGCCACTGGCACCGATGGCCTGGGTGCTGGAGCAAGGCTTGCAGTGCACCGTGCGGCGCCAGGCCCGGCAGGCTGCTGCACGCAGCGCCGCCTGTGCACGCGGCAGCGATGCCTGCGATATCGATCGGCCGCGCTAAACGCGCTGCAACCCTCAACGCCCTTGGCCACCAGGAGAGACCATGCACAGCCCCAACACCCCCCAGCCCACCGTCCTGCTCTGCGGCGGCCAGGGCTTTATCGGCCAGGCGCTGGCGCGCCAGCTGCGTGCCCAGGGCCTGCGCGTTATTGCCGCCAGCCGGCGCTCGCAACCGCCGCTGCAGTTTGGCAAGCTGCAGCAGCCTGCCGATTGGCTGCCCCATCTGCAAGGCGTGGACATGGTCATTAACGCCGTGGGCAGCCTGCGCGACCAGCCGGGGCCCGACGGTGCCAGCCTGGAAGCCCTGCACCAGACCAGCCCGCAAGCGCTGTTCGAGGCCTGTGCCCAGGCAGGGGTGCGGCGTGTGATGCAGCTCTCGGCCTTGGGCGTGGAGGGCAACGACACCGACTACGCCCGCACCAAGCGTGCTGCCGATGCCCATTTGCTGGCGCTGACCGCGCAGGGCCAGCTCGATGGCATTGTCGTGCGGCCCAGCATCGTCATCGGCGCGCAAGGCGCCAGCACCCAGCTGTTCATGCGCCTGGCGCTGCTGCCGGTGCTGGTGCTGCCAGCGGTGATGCAGCAGCGCCTGATGCAGCCCGTCGCCGTTGATGAACTGGCCGAGGTGATGGTACGGTTGCTGCAGTCCCCCACCACCGGCATCGTGCCGCTGGGTGGGCTCCAGCGCCTCAGCATGGCGCAGATGATTGCCAACCTGCGCCAGCAAGCGGGCCGCAGCCAGCCGCTGCAGCTGCGCCTGCCCGGCTGGGCCACCCAGGCCAGTGCACGGCTGGGCGATGCGGTGCCCAGCAGCCCCTGGTGCAGCGCCTCCTTGCAGCTGGCATCGCTGGACAACTGCTGCGACCCGGCGCCAATGGCCCAGTGGCTCGGGCGTGCGCCCACCGATCCGGCGCAGATGCTGGCCCTGATCCGTGGCCAGGCTGCGTGAGACGGCATATGAGTTCCAGACCGATGCCGCCACACCCGCCCTTGCAGCTGTTGCGCCTGAGCCTGGTCGCCGTCTGGCTGTGGACGGCCGCAGCCAGCTGGCTGCAGTGGCAGGGCGACAGCACTGCGCTCTTGGTAGCGGGCGGCATTGCTGATCCTCGCCTGCAAGCCTGGCTGATAGGCGGCGGCGCTGCGCTGGATCTGCTGCTGGGTCTGTGGCTGCTGTGCCGGCCCGGGCGCAGGGCCTATGCCGCATCGTTGGCAGCGATGCTGGCGATGACCCTGGCAGCGACCGCGCTGCTGCCCAGTCTGTGGTTGCACCCGCTGGGCCCCTTGTCCAAAAATCTGCCGATTGCTGCCGCGCTCTGGTTGCTGTGGCAAAGCAGCCCCCGCGACGGACGGAGTGAATGATGAACACCTATTTGCTGCTCAAAACCCTGCATATCCTGTCGAGCGTGCTGATGGTCGGCACCGGCTTTGGCTCGGCCTTCTATATGTTCTTTGCCAACCGCAGCGGCAATGTGGCGGCCCAGGCGGTGGTCAGCCGGCTGGTGGTGCGGGCCGATTGGTGGTTCACGACGCCGGCGGTCATCATTCAGCCGCTCAGCGGCTGGGCGCTGATGGTGATGGCCGGCTGGCCCTGGCACACGCCCTGGCTGCTCTTGTCGATGGCACTGTATGTGCTAGCGGGCTTGTGCTGGTTGCCGGTGGTGGCCATGCAAATCCGCATGGCTCACATGGCCACCGATGCCAATGCCCAGGGCCAGCCGCTGCCCGACGCCTACCGGCGCCTGGCCGGGCGCTGGGAAGCGCTGGGCTACCCGGCCTTTGTGGCGATGCTGGGCGTTTACTACCTGATGGTCAACAAGCCCACGCTTTGGAATTAGCGTTTTACAAACCCAACGCGCGCAGATCAATGCGGCCATCCCGCATCGGCGGGCACCAGTAGTAGGCGTTGGTAACGGGGTTGGACATCTGGAACAGGCCGTCCGCAATGCCGTCTTCCTCGCCCGCCATGCGGCGCATCTGCGCTTCAAAGGCCTCATAGCTGCGGCCAAAACCGGCAAAGATGGCGCCCACGGCGTCGCTGCCATCGGGTTGCACCTTCCACCAGGGCATATTGCGGCGCAGGATAAAGGCTTCGGGCTCGAAACTCTCCTGCGCGGTGCGCTTGACGTGGGCCGACTCGGGCGCATCGTCCAGCTCCTCGTTGTCGCTCAGGCGGCGGCCAATCATGTGGTCCTTTTGCAGCGCGCTCATGCGGGCAAAGGCGTCCATGTCATGCAGCCACTGCTGCACGGCAAAGTAGCTGCCGCCATCCAGCCCCGGGCCCATGCCATCGGCAATGGCGGCGTGCACGGCGTCGTCGTCCTTGGGGTTTTCGGTGCCGTCTTCGTAGCCGGTCAGATCGCGCACCGCATCCTTGCCGTTCCAGCCATGGCGGAAGCAATCGACCACCTTCTCGCGGCTGAAGGCCGGCGCCAGCAGCGCAGCGGCCTCGCGCGACAGACGCAGCACATCGCCCTGGTCATTGCCGCGCAGCCACAGGCACAGCGCATGGGGCGTCAGCGCCAGCGGGCCTTGGGGCCCGGTGATGGCCGGGAAATTGCGCAAGCCTGGCACCTGCACACCCAGCAAATCGGCCACCGGCTGGCCGATGCAGACGACGGCCTGCTCGCCATCAGCCCATTGCTGCAGGCGCGCCAGCGCGGCGCGCACGGCCGGGGCGTCGCCCGAGATGTTCCAGAGTTGGTAGCGGCTGGCAGCGGGCAGCGCCAGCAGGATTCCGGGTTGGTTCAAGGCAGTCATCGTGTGGGGGACGCGCAGCTGTGCCGCTGCGTCTTCGCTGTTGGATTGCAATCGGCTATTGTCGCGCAGCTGTCCTACAAACTCCGCGATTGGCCGTTTGCATTGCCCAATCACCCCCATAGCTGTTGCGCTTTAACTGCAGCTTGGCAGAATCTGTGCGATCAATGTCATTGCTGCCACATCGCGCTGCATGCACACTGTGCGCATGTCTCCATCCCGTACCACCGCCGCCCACAGCGCCCAGCCCGGCCACCGCGTCATCTGCATTGCCTACCCGCGCGCGATGAGCCTGGACATCACCGGACCCATGCAGGTGTTTGCCACTGCCAACGATGTGCGCCAGCGCCAGGGCCAGCCCGCCTTCTACCAGCTGGTCTTTGCCGGGCTGGAGGCGGGGCCGGTAACCCTGTCCTGCGGTTTGCAGACCATCGCCACCCAGGGCCTGGGCCAGCTGCGCCCGGGCGCCAACAGCACCGTGCTGGTGCCGGGGGGCGATGGCGTGGTCGATGTACAGCACCACAGCGGCCTGCGCCAATGGCTGCAGCGCACGGCGCCCCAGGTGCAGCGCCTGGGCTCGGTCTGCTCGGGCGCGCTGATCCTGGCACGCGCCGGCTTGCTCGACGGCCTGCCTGCCACCACCCACTGGTGCCGCCTGGCCGAGCTCGCGGCGATGGAGCGCCCCATCCAGGTCGATGGCGACCGGCTGCACACCTTTGATGCCAGCCATCCGCAGCAGCGCCATATCTTCACATCGGCGGGGGTGACCTCGGGCATCGACCTGGCGCTGAGCCTTGTCGAGGCCGACCTGGGCCGCAGCATGGCGCTGGCCGTGGCCCGCCACCTGGTGATGTTTGTGCGCCGGCCCGGCGGCCAGGCGCAGTTCAGCCCGCTGCTGGCAGCCGAGACCACGCAGGCGCCGCGCCTGGCTGGCCTGCTCGAATGGATTCCCGGCCACCTGGGCGAGCGCCTGGGTGTGGAGCAATTGGCCGCGCAGGCCTGCCTGCCGCCGCGCACCTTGGCGCGGGTGTTCCAGCAAGAGCTGGGCACCACGCCGGCCCGCTATGTGGAACGGGTGCGGTTGCAGGCCGCCACCACCTTGCTCAGCCAGCGCCAGGCCTCCGTCTCCACCGTGGCGCGGCTGTGCGGCTTTGGCCACCCGGAAAACCTGCGCCGCAGCTTTCACAAAACGCTGGCCGTCAGCCCCCAGGCCTTTGCCGAGCGCTTTGGCGTGGGTTAACCAGCGCCCGCCATTGAGCGGCTGAACTCTCCTGCCCAAACCATGCGATCCGGACAGCCGATGCTGCCCGGCCGCTCCCCCACGCCCCGTTATTCCCAAATCACCACCCATGCTGCTCCAACGCCACCCTCAACTGCTCACCCTCAGCATCGCGCAAGCGCTGTACTGGTCCTGCTCGATCATCGGCATCGCCCTCACCGGCCTCGTGGGCCGGCAGCTGGCGCCCTGGCCGGTGCTGGCCACGGTGCCGCTGACCTTGCTGGTGGCAGGCAATCTGCTGTCGATTGGCCAGCTGGCCCGCTGGATGCAGCGGCATGGCCGCGCGCGGGGCCTGCAATACGGGGCACTGCTGGGGGTTGCGGCCGGGCTGCTGGCCGCCTGGGCAGTGGTGCAGGCCAGCTTTGGGCTGTTTTGCCTGGCGATGCTGCTGCTGGGCGGCTACCAGGCCTCTGCCGGTTTTTACCGCTTCACGGCGCTCGATGGCATGCCGGCCGAGCACAGCGGCCGTGCCGCAGCCTGGGTACTGGCCGGCGGCATCGCGGCCGCCCTGCTCGCCCCCAGCCTGGCCATCCACACCGCAGGCGCGCTGGCCACCCCGCTGGCCGGCGCCTACCTGGCCATTGCGGTGCTGGCCCTGCTGGCCTGCGCGCTGCTGCAATGCCTGCCGCCCCGCCTGCAGCTGCCGATGCAGGCCAAGACCGCAGGCCAGCCCGCCGTCTCGCGGCGCCAGTTGTGGCAGCGCCCTGCGCTGCGCCAGGCCATTGTGCTGAGTGCCTGCGGCCATGGGCTGATGGTGCTGGTGATGAACGCCACCCCGCTGGCCATGCATGGCGCGGGCCACTCGCTGGCCAGCTCCACCCAGGTGATCCAGTGGCATGTGCTGGGCATGTTTGCGCCGTCCTTGTTCGCGGGCCGCGCGGTGGACCGCTTTGGCGCCCGGCGCCTGGCCTGGCTGGGCGCGGCGCTGCTGGCCGCCAGCGCAGGCGTGGCGCTGATCGGCACGGAATTTGTACCGTTCCTGCTCAGCTCCTTGCTGCTGGGCGCCGGCTGGAACCTGATGATCCTCGCCGGCACCAGCCTGCTGAACCAGGCCTGCAGCCCCGAGGAGCGCCCCCAGGCCCAGCCGATGATGGAATGGACCAACAACGGCAGCGCCGCGCTGATGTCGCTCAGCTGCGGCGTGCTGATCCAGACCCTAGGCTGGCAAGCGGTGAATGTGGCGATGCTATTGACCCTGGCGCTGCTGGCCTGGCAAGGCGGCCGCTCGGCCTGGGCGGCGCGGGCGCGGCCCTAGATCACCGAATGCTTGGAGCAGGCCTGCGTGCCAGGCGCTCACGCCAGATGCGCTCCACCCAGGGTGCAAATCCGCCGTCCACGGCGCTGAGCAAGGGCAGGCGCGTGTCGGCTAGCGCCTGTGCCAGCACATCAGCCCAGGCTGGGCTGCCCCAAAGGGCTTGCAAGGGCCCAGCCAGCACCCACTCCTGGCCCCAGAAATACAGTAGGCTCGCCTGCACATTTGCCTGCATCTGCCGCACGTCGGCCAGCGCCTGGGGCTCGGCCAGTTGCAGCCAGATATCGGCATACAGAAAGTCCACCGGCTGCTGCGGCGCTGGGCGCCATTGCAGCGCATCGGCTTGCACGATATGGATCTTGGCGGCGACCTCTGCCTGCAAGCCTTCCAGTACCTGCATATGCTGGAACAGCGCGATCACCTCCGGATCACGCTCGACCACGGTGACCCGCTCCACGGCCGGGTTCAGCGCTATATTGGCCGTCACCCATCCCATCCCCAGGCCCATGACCACCGTGTGGCCATGCGCATGGCGGCAAGCCAGCTCCTGGCTCTCGATCTCGAAAGGCGACAGCGACATCCAGGTGTCCCAGCCGCCTTGTGCGTTCTGGCGCAACAGCGCGGTAGAGCCCCCATAGACGCAGCTGCCGCTGTAGTAACCCCTGTCCAGCCCCATGCCGCCGCGCAGCAGCCGCCAGGCGCCCTGCTCACCCAGCTGGTACTGCGGCATATGCCAGGGCGTCTCGAACACCGGCACGCCCAGCGCCTGGGCCAGCACATGGATATCCACGCCGTCCTCGAGCAAGCCTGTGCCGGGCGGGGAAGAGGCGGTCGACGCTTGCATAGGCTCTGAGGGCATGAATGGTCCAAAGGGAAAAGGCAGAAACCGCCAGTGTAAAAGCACAAGGCCCGCAGTGATGCGGGCCCTGGAACGTTCAAGCGTCTAGACGCTTACAGATTGCCCACCATGTGCTCGGGCACGACCCACTGGTCAAACTGCTCGGCCGTCACATGGCCGCTGGCCACGGCCGCATCGCGCAGGCTACTGCCTTCTTTATGCGCCTTCTTCGCAATATAGGCCGCCTTGTCGTAGCCGATATGGGTGTTCAGGGCGGTCACCAGCATCAGCGAGCGGCTGACCAGCTCGGTGATGCGCTCGCGGTTGGGCTCGATGCCGACGGCGCAGTGGTCGTTAAAGCTCACCATGCCATCGGCCAGCAGGCGCACGCTTTGCAGGAAGTTGTGCGCCACCATGGGGCGGAACACATTGAGCTCGAAGTTGCCCGAGGCACCGCCCACATTGATCGCGGCATCGTTGCCAAACACCTGGGCGCAGAGCATGGTCATCGCCTCGCACTGCGTGGGGTTGACCTTGCCCGGCATGATCGACGAGCCCGGCTCGTTCTCGGGGATGGAGATCTCGCCCAGGCCGCTGCGCGGGCCCGATGCCAGCCAGCGCACATCGTTGGCGATCTTCATCAGGCTGGCGGCCAGCGTCTTGAGGGCGCCATGGCCAAACACCAGCGCGTCGCAGGAGCCCAGCGATTCGAACTTGTTGGGCGAGGTGATGAAGGGGTAGCCGGTCAGCTTGGCCAGCTCCTGGGCCACGCCTTCGGCATAGCCCTTGGGGGCGTTGAGACCCGTGCCCACGGCCGTGCCGCCCAGCGCCAGCTCATACAGATGGGGCAGCGCCGACTTGATGTGCTTGGCGCCGTGTTCGAGCTGGGCCACCCAGCCGGAGATCTCCTGGCCCAGGGTCAGCGGCGTCGCATCCTGCAGGTGGGTGCGGCCGATCTTGACGATGTCGTTGAAGGCCTCGCTCTTGGCCTGCAGGGTGCGGCGCAGCTTCTCCAGCGCAGGCAGCAGCTTGCGCTCGATGGCGGTGACGGCGGCCACATGCATGGCGGTGGGGTAGACGTCGTTGCTGGACTGGCTTTTGTTCACCTCGTCATTGGGGTGCACCAGGCGCGACTCACCGCGCTCGCCGCCCAGCAGCTCGCTGGCGCGGTTGGCCAGCACTTCGTTGACGTTCATATTGGTCTGCGTGCCCGAGCCGGTCTGCCAGACCACCAGCGGGAACTCATCGGGATGCTGGCCGGCAATCACCTCGTCGGCCGCCGCATTGATGGCCTTGGCCTTCTTCTCGTCGAGCAGACCCAGCGCGTGGTTGACGGTGGCACTGGCCTTTTTCACCTGCGCCAGCGCGTGGATGATCTCGCCGGGCTGCTTCTCGCCGCTGATGTCAAAGTTCTGCAGCGAGCGCTGCGTCTGGGCACCCCAGAGTTTGTCGGCCGGCACATCGATCAGGCCGAAGGTGTCTTTTTCCTGGCGGGTAGCTGTCATGTCTGGATCACTCCTTGTATCTCAACAATTGCAACGCGGCTCGTCTGGCTGGTAAGCGTGTGGCTGGTGGGCCGCAGGATTCGTAAATAGGATGCCGCCCGCTTTGCGGCAAAGCGGGCGCGGCATCGCATCCTAACGCAGGCAATGACAGCCGTTCTCATCTGCATCAAGCAGCCATACTGGGCGCATGCTCTTGCACGGGATGGACGCTTGGGCGACACCTGACTCTTCTAGAAGACTTATCGGACATTTGCCACCACCGGCCTGGCGAAAGGCCGATAATTGCCCCCGTGATACCGAGCGCCAACGGCACCATAGCCTTGCGCAATCCAAAACCCACCCCACAAGCACGATGACCACCTCCATCCGTCAGCAGGACCTGATCGACTCGATCGCGGGCGCCCTGCAGTACATCAGCTACTACCACACACCGGATTTCATCCAGCACCTGGCACGGGCCTATGAGCGCGAGCAAAGCCCGGCGGCCAAGGATGCGATGGCCCAGATCCTGACCAACTCCAAGATGAGCGCCACCGGCCAGCGCCCCATCTGCCAGGACACCGGCATCGTCAACGTGTTCCTGAAGGTAGGCATGGATGTGAAGTGGGAAGACTTCACGATGGGCCTGGAAGACGCGATCAACGAAGGCGTGCGCCGGGGCTACAACCACCCCGACAACACCTTGCGCGCCTCCGTGGTGGCCGATCCCCAGTTCGCCCGCAAGAACACCAAGGACAACACGCCCGCCGTCATCAATGTGCAGATCGTGCCGGGCGACAAGCTGGATGTGACCGTGGCGGCCAAGGGCGGCGGCTCGGAGAACAAGTCCAAGATGATCATGATGAACCCCAGCGACAGCATCGTCGACTGGGTGCTCAAGACCGTGCCGACCATGGGCGCGGGCTGGTGCCCACCGGGCATGCTGGGCATCGGCATTGGCGGCACCGCTGAAAAGGCCGTGCTGCTGGCCAAGGAAAGCCTGATGGAAGACCTCGACATGTACGAGCTGCAGCAAAAAGCGGCCAGCGGTGCCGAGCTCGACCAGGTGGAAAAGCTGCGCCTGGAGCTGTTCGAGAAGGTCAACGCCCTCGGTATTGGCGCCCAGGGCCTGGGCGGCCTCACCACCGTGCTGGACGTGAAGATCAACATGTACCCCACGCACGCGGCCTCCAAGCCCGTGGCGATGATCCCCAACTGCGCCGCCACCCGCCACGCCCATTTCGTGATGGACGGCTCCGGCCCCGTGTACCTCGATCCGCCATCGCTGGACACCTGGCCCAAGATCGACTGGGCACCGGACTACAATAAGTCCAAGCGCGTGGACCTGAACACCCTGACCAAGGAAGAAGTGGCCAGCTGGAAGCCGGGCGACACCCTCTTGCTCAACGGCAAGATGCTGACCGGCCGCGACGCTGCCCACAAGCGCATCCAGGACATGCTGGCCAAGGGCGAGCCACTGCCCGTCGACTTTGCCAACCGCGTGATCTACTACGTGGGCCCGGTGGACCCGGTGCGTGACGAAGTCGTTGGCCCTGCCGGCCCGACCACCGCCACCCGCATGGACAAGTTCACCGACATGATGCTGTCGCAGACCGGCCTGATCGCGATGATCGGCAAGTCCGAGCGCGGCCCGGTCGCCATCGAAGCGATCAAGAACCACAAGTCGGCCTACCTGATGGCCGTGGGCGGCGCCGCTTACCTGGTCTCCAAGGCCATCAAGCAGGCCAAGGTGGTCGGTTTTGCCGATCTGGGCATGGAAGCGATCTATGAATTCGACGTGGTCGACATGCCCGTGACCGTGGCGGTGGATGCCGGCGGCACCAGCGCCCACATCACCGGCCCGGCGATCTGGAAGGAAAAGATCGCCACCGGCGAATTCAAGGGCATTGAAGTGGCAGGCGCCTGATCGTCCGGCACCGCTCCCCATAACCGCCTTCGGGCGGTTTTTTGCTGCCTGCAGCCCGCATTCCCAGCCGTTGGGAGCAGCACCTACATCCTGACCGCCTCGGCCAGGCCCCCAAACCGCCCACTTTACCCATTGCGGCCTTCAAACAATCCTATGGCGGCGCCCCGAGTACGGCGCATGCTGTATGGTGGAGGCTGCACACCGATAAGGAACAAAAAACATGGCCAAGCCGAATTACCAGTATGAAAAGCGCCAGCGCGAGCTGGAAAAGAAGAAGAAAAAGGAAGAAAAAGCCCTGCGCAAGGCCAGCGGGCATGCCTCGGACGCGCCGGAAGGCGCTGATGGCGACGCCCCCGAGCAGGAGCCAGCGACCGGCGCGGACAGCAGCGACGCGCCTGCGCAAGACAAGCCGGCCGACTGAGCGCAGCGCCCTTGTGCGCAAAAAAATGGGCCGCCAGCATTGCTGCTGCGGCCCTTTTGCTTATCGGAAAAGGCGCTAGCCGCCCAGCGCCGGCAAGGCGTTGAACAGCAGCACCATCAACAGGCCCACGAACGAGACGATGGACTGCACCACGGTGATCGTGCGCGTCGCCTCGCCCATGGTCATGCCAAAGGATTCCTTGACCATCCAGAAACCGGCATGGTTGGCATAGTTGAAGAACAGCGAGCCGCAGCCGATCGACAGCGCCAGCAGAGGCAGGTTCAGGCTGGGGTCGGCAGCGGCGAGCGGCGCGAGCAAACCGGCCGCACCCACGATGCCCACGGTGGCCGAGCCGGTCGAGACCGACAGCAGCATCGCAATGAGCCAGCCCAGCACCAGCGGCGGAAACGCAAACTGGTGCGTCAGGTGCACGATGGCGTCACCCACCTTGGCACTGGTCAGCACCTGCTGGAAAGCGCCGCCGCCGGCAATGATCATGATGATGCCGGCAATCGGCTTGAGGCTGGCGCCGAGGGTGTCGCGCAGCTTTTCGGCATCGCCGCCGCGCAGGTAGACCAGGGTGAAGGCGGCAAACAGCACACCCAGCAGCATCGCAATCAGCGGGTTGCCCAGAAAGCTGGCCACCTGCAGCAGGGCCGAGCCCTTGGGCAAGGCCATCTCGGCCAGCGCATGGGCCAGCATCAACAGCGCGGGCAGCAGGGCAGACAGCACGCCCATCGCAATGCCGGGCTGGTCCTTGCCGCTGTGGGGCTTGGTTTCGGTGAACTGGTCGAGCAGCGCCTGCTCAGGCCGGGTGCTCATGCGCGGGGTGATGAAGGCGCCGTACAGCGGCCCGCCCAGCACCATCGCGGGCAAGGCGGCCAAAAAGCCGTAGAGCATCGTCGGGCCGACGGTGGTCTTCAAGGTCGCAATGGCGGTCAGCGGGCCAGGATGGGGCGGCACCATGCCGTGCATCGAGGCGAGCGCCGCAATCACCGGCACGCCCACATAGACATAGGCCGAGCCCTTGAAGTTCTCGCGGCTCTCGAGCTTGCGCGCCACGCTGAAGATCAGCGGCAGCATCACCACCAGGCCCACTTCGAAGAACATTGGGATGCCGATGATGAAGGCCACCAGGGTCATCGCCCAGGGAATCATGCGGTCCGAGGTGTGGCGCAGAATGGCGCTGGCCAGGCGCTCGGTGGTGCCCGAATCGGCCAGGATCTTGCCGAGCATCGCGCCCAGCGCAATCACCACGCCGACCGCGCCCAGCGTCTTGCCCGCGCCATTGGTGATGTTCTTGGCAATGTCGCCGGGCGCCATGCCGGTGGCAAAGCCCACACCGATACAGACGATCAGCAAGGCCAGCAAGGGGTGCATGCGGATGCGCGAAACAATCAGCGCCACCAGCACCAGCACGCTCACCAAGGCGGTCAGCAGCAATTGGATATCGAAATTTGACATGCGAGAAGATGTGGATTTGTGACACGCATCCCCAGCCACCCACCGCAAAGAGGGGCTTGGGCATGCCCCAACCCTCCCATCCTACGCCGATCAGCCACCCCAGGCTGTAGTCGGATTTCGGCGGACGGGGCGGCTGCCCCGCTCCCTGCCACCCGCCATCAAGGCGCGGTAGAGGCGCCGGATTCAAACCAGCGCTTGACCAGATCGCGCTCGTCGGCACTCAGCCCATCGGGGTTGCCAAAGGGCATCTTGCGCAGCACCACCACCTGCTGGTAGATCTGCTGGGTGTGCTGGGCCACCTCGCCGGGGCTGTCGAGTTTCACATTCTTTTGCGCCAAGCCCGTGGCGCTGTGGCACAGCACGCAGTGCTGGGCAAACACCTTGGCCACCTCACCATAGGGCACGGCGCCAGCGGCGGGCTGGCTGGCGGGGGCCGATGCGGGCGCAGCGGCTGCTGCGGGCTTGGGGCCGGGGCGCAGCCAGGCGATCACGCCCAGAATCACCAGCACGCCGATCAGCGCATAAGGCCAGGGGTGCTTGTTGCGGCCGAGCTTGTGGCCATGGCGCAGCACAAAGAACTGGCGAATGGCCGCGCCGGCAAACATCATGCCGATGAGCACCAGCCAGTTGTACTTCTGGTTGTAGAGCCAGCCGTAGTGGTTGGACAGCATCGCAAACAGCACCGGCAACGTGAAATAGGTGTTGTGCACACTGCGCTGCTTGCCGCGCTTGCCGTAGATGGGGTCGACCGGGTCGCCATTCTTGAGCGCCCGCACCACGGTGCGCTGGCCCGGGATGATCCAGAAGAACACGTTGGCGCTCATCGAGGTGGCCAGCATCGCGCCCATCAGCAAGAAGGCCGCCTGGCCCGGGAAGATATGGCAGGCCAGGTACGCGGCAATGCAGACCAGCACCAGTACCATCGCGCCCACGATCGCATCGCCATGCTTTTTGAAGCCAAACACGCGGCAGATGCCGTCGTACAGCAGCCAGAACACCGCCAGAAAGCTCAGCGCCGTGAACACCGCCAGTGGCGCGCTCATCGCATTGGGGTCGGCCGGGTTGACCAGGTAGATATTGGCGTTCCACAGGTAGGACACCGTCAAGAGCGCAAAGCCCGACAGCCAGGTGGTGTAGCTCTCCCAGTAGAACCAGTGCAGGTGGTCGGGCAGCTTGGGCGGCGAGACATTGAACTTGACCGGGTGGTAGAAGCCGCCGCCATGCACGGCCCAGAGCTCACCGCTCACACCCTGCTTTTTCAGGTCTTCGTCTTCCGGCGGGGTCAGGCTGCTGTCGAGGAACACAAAATAGAACGACGAACCGACCCAGGCAATGGCTGTGATCACATGCAGCCAGCGCAACAACAGGTTCGCCCAATCGAGGATATAGCCTTCCATTGCTCTCATCCTTGGCAGCGTGGGGTCTGCCAGTGCGAGGGAGGGGTGATGCCCGCTCTCCTCATCAAGCAGCCAGCGTGGAGGCACCGGCCACTTGTTGAACCTGCTCACCACGGCGGGCGATCTGAGCAGCAGACAGGCCGCAATCCACAGCCATCATCGGGATGACCGGGGCACCGCTGCGACCTTTTGTAGACTCAAAGTGTATGCAATTTCTGCCGCCCAAAGGTCGGCAAAAAGCTGCACAGCCCCTAGATAAAACCCTGATGCAACGCAGCAAACCCGCTGCAGGTGGCCTCTACACCGCATACGCAGCACCTGCCCAGGGGGGAAGACCCATCAGGCATGCTGCGTTCGCTGCAAATGCTGCAAAAGCTGCGCGGCCACCGCAATCGCAATCACCTCCGGCGCCTTGCCCTGGATGCCCGGCAGCCCGATCGGGCAGGTGATGCGGGCAAACTCCGCATCGGCAAAACCCCGCTCGGCCAGCCGGTGCGCAAAGCTGGCGCGCTTGGTAGCGCTGCCAATGAGCCCGATCAGGTCCAGATCGCCGTGCTGGCGCTGGCGCTGCAGGCAGGCCTGGGTGATCTGTAGGTCCTGCTGGTGGTCGTGGGTGAGGATGAACACACTGCTGCCCGGCGCCAGAGCGGCCACCGCACCCTCGATCGGATCGGAATACTCGGTCTGCACGTTGGCCGGCAACGCGGGCGGAAACAGCGCCTCGCGGCTGTCCACCCAGGTAATGGCTAACGGCAGGTTGCTCAGCACCTGCACCAGGGCTGCGCCCACATGGCCCGCGCCAAACACCGCCACGGGGCTGCACTCGGGCGCCAGCTGCTGCGCCAGCGGTTCGCTGTCGGCCTGCGCAATGCGCTGAAACCGCAGGTGCACCACGCCGCCGCAGCATTGGCCCAGGCGCGGGCCCAGCGCAAAGCGCTCGCTTTGCGGCGCGCCGCCACGGGCCAGCAGATCACGGGCCCTGTTGGCGGCCTGCCACTCCAGGTGGCCACCGCCAATCGTGCCCAGCTGGTCCTGGGCAAACACGGCCATCCAGGCACCGGCATCGCGCGGAGCCGATCCCTGGGTAGACTCCACCTGGACCAGACAGGCATCCTGCGTCGCCAGGCGCGCCAATAATTGCTGCAGTACGGGCATGCCTTGTTCCATGATGAAGATCGGCCTGCCATACTGCAGGGCCGCTATAGACGGATTTGTACCATGAGCGATCGACCCTCCACCTCCCTGCTGTCACGACTTTGGCATACGCTTTTTCGTATACCGCAAACGTCGCCCGCGCCCCCACGGGCAGCAGCCGGCGGGCCCGCAAAGCCGCCCCACGCCCCCGAGCAGGACGACGACCAGGACAGCTATCTGTCGGTGCTGACCCAGTTGCCCGGCGCGCGCATGCCCCAATGGTCCCCGGAGGCCGATGGGCAGGACTCGGTGCTCAACCCGGTCGCCGACGAGGCCTACCGCAAGCGCTGCGCCCAGCACCTGTATGAGCGCTACGCCGAGCGCATCTACCCGGGCATGCTGCCGCCCATGCTCTATGCCATCGGCGTGCTGGAGCTCTTGCTCGACGAAGACGGCCATATCCAGGACATGAACTGGATGCGCGAGCCCGCGCAGGCCCAGGAAGTGCCGCCACTGATCGAGGCGCTGGTGCAGGCCGCTGCGCCCTTTCCCGCCCCCCAGCATTTGCGCCACGGCGAAGTCATGGTCTCCTACACCGAGACCTGGCTCTGGGATGCCTCGGGCAAGTTCCAGCTGCACACCTTGAGCGAAGGCCAGCAGTAAAGGCAGGCATAGGACAGGCGCGACAAACGCAAAAAAACCGGCCAGCTGGCCGGTTTCTGCTTTGCAGGCCCGTTGGGCGCTGCTTTATTCCTTGATCTTGGTGATCTTGGCGCCCTGCAGCGACACGCCCGCTTCCAAACCTGCGTTGTTCAGCACAAAGCTGGTCACAGGGGCCTGGGCCGAGGTGGTGTCGATGCTGCCGTTGGCGCCAACGCGGCCTGCGGCCACGGTGGCATCTGCACCCACTGACCAGCCGTTGCTCTGGCGGAACTTCGCCAGCGCTTCGGGCGTGTTGAACACATAGATCACAGCCTTGGACTGGCCACCGGCCTGCCAGCCGATCGATGCACCCGTGGTGCTGTAGTAGCTGTCGCTGCGGCTGCCCACGCGCAGCACGCCGCGGCCGTGCTCCACGCCCACCACAAAGCTGCCGCCAATCACCGATGGGAACACCAGCACGCCCTTGGAGCGTGCGACCAGGTCCTTGGAGCCAGGAGCGGTCTGGTACAGGCGCTCCAGCGCGGCGTTGGCACGGGCGTCTACCGAGGTCTCATCGGCACGAGGTGCATTGCTGGTTTCAGGCTTGGTGACTGTACAGGCCGCCATCGACAGAGCGCCGGCAACCACTGCAGCGGCGACACCCAGGGTGCGCATAGAGAAACGTTGCATACCTACTCCTTTGAAATTTGCTGTTATGTCAATCAGGTTGGCACCGCTGCGAATCCTGCGGTGCGCCTAGGAGCAAATAGTAGCCATCCCCGATGACGCTGGAAGGCCGCAGCCGCAACTTGCGGCTTCGGCCTACAGTTTTGGCGATGCGCGTTTGAGACAGGTCAAGGGCCGATGAAGGATGACGCCCTTGGCTCACATCGGCTCTCTAGTAGCACCCTCGTCAACTCAATCCAGTCAGGCGGTATGAGCCCGTTGTGACTGCCTCACGCATCGCGTGCTCAATCCAATCGGCTTCATCGTTATGGTAAATTTAAACTATCTATCATCACTTTTCGATTGGAACTTGCATGTCAGGAAAGCCCGCAGCCCGCATAGACGATAAAGTCAAATACGCACGCATCGTCACGGGCTCGCGCACGGTCCTGATCGGCACCCA